>CAZTZC010000122.1:0-7560 GCA_964618045.1 uncultured Candidatus Bathyarchaeia archaeon
GTGGACTTCTCGTCCTCGCTTATGCTCCTCATGAACATGCTTGTGATGAGGGGGTCAGACATGAACCGTGTGCCCATCCTGAGCACGTAGAAAACCGCGAGCACCCCGAAGCTAGGCGAGAGGGGCATCATCAACAGGAACACGGCTGATAACGCGATCCCCAGGGTTATGCTCTTCATGCCGCCGAGCCGCTTCGCGAAAGACGCGGCGGTGCCCTTCGAGAGAGCCATCGCCAAGTTGGACACGAAGAACAGGGTGCCAAGCCCGGCGGAGGCCACCCCATACTTCCGGTTAACGTAGTACGGGAAGAGGCTGAACATGATGCCGCCGGCGACGTTGGCTAGAAGACCGATCCCGCATATCTTCAGCACCAGCCACTTGGATTTGAGGTTGAACCTGAATTCCCTGGACAGCTGCTCATGAACACCCAAGCTTGACATGTAGATGAAGATGTACTGGACGACGAATAGTGACCCCGCGAAGACCATGGTGTACCTGTACGCCATGTTCAGACCTATGTTGAGCGTGTTTACCATCAGGGGCGGGATGTACCCCGCGAGGCTGCCCAGGCTCATCGCCGAGATGTTGATGAGCCCGTAGAGCCCGAATGCCTTGTCCATGTCGTCCTTCTCGAAGAACGAAGAGTAGAGGGGGGTGAACACGGTGGCTGCGGCGTTGCAGACGCCGATGAACGCGAACGACAGCGCGAACATCGCGATGTTTTCCGCCATGAAGAACAACAGCATCGATAACGTCACGGCGGCGAACCCCGCAAGTATCATCTTCCCCTTCCCCATCCGGTCCGCCAGTATCCCACAAGGGATCATGAGGACGGTGGCGGTCAACGCGTTCATCATGAAGATGGCGCCCAGACTCTGGCCGCCGAAGCCGAAGGACGCCAAGTAAAGCTGCATCACCGCGTTGAAGACTCCGTTTGAGACGCCGTTTGCGACGGCGCCTGACAGAAACATCCTGGCGTTCCTGTCGAGGCGTGAAGGCATCACGCTGCTGAGGAAACCTGGCTTCGGCTCAAATGCCTGAGGCTGTTGAAAAGACTTTGGGACCTGGGCTGCCTTCACCGGGTGGCCCTCCTAGCTGTAAGGCACGAACTTTCCGTAGAACTTGAGCACCCGGCTCAGGGTCTCGTCTAGGGAGACGGCGTCGCCTTCCTCGACGTTGATCACGTCCTGGATAGACTCCAGTTTCTTGAGGTTATCCTCGCTTATCTTTTTCTCAACCATTTTTCGTCGAGGCAACCTCGGTTTCTCTGTTTATAAAGCGGACTCAAGTGTCATAATCGCTTGAAATAATCACAGTGCGTACTCACAACTTGTGAGTGCCATACGTGTTTTACATTTAAAAGGGCGAAAACAGGGTATCACTTAAGTGACGGGTTTGGGAGAAGTCTACGTAAACAGGAGAAGGATGCAGCTCGACGTCGTCGAGGGGAACCTCGTCGTCGAGGACGGGGCCGTTGAGGCCCTGGGCCCGGATAGACTGGTTAAGGTACAGGGAGACGTCAGGTGTACGGGCGACTGCGACTTCTACTGCAGCGTCGAGGCCAACAGATTCGAGTCCCGGCGCGGGGACATATTTGTTGAAGGCGGGTTGAAGGCTGAAGCCGTCGAGGTGAAGAGAGGCAGCCTCGAGGTGAGGGGAGACACGGACGCCAAACAGCTGAGAGTCTCCAGGAGCCTCACCACACACGGCGCAGTCAAGGCAGAGTACGTGAACGCCGGCGGAACCTTCAGCGCCAGGGGGTTGGTGGAGTCTCACCGCATCGTCGTGGGCGGAAGCTTCCATGCCGAGACAGACGTGAACATCGACAACATAGACGTGGGTGGCTCGGCAAAGATAGGCGGCGAGACCAGAGGCACCAGCATACGGGTGGGCGGAACCTTCACAGGAGAAGGCCCCGTGCTGGTCGAGGACGTCGACGTAGGCGGCAGCTTCAAGGTTAACGACACCGCCGACATAGAAAGCATAGACGTCGGCGGCACAGTCAGGCTGTCCGGGGGCAGAGTCGCCAGAACCCTCGAGGTGGGTGGCTCGCTTAAGTCATCCGAGCCCCTGGAGTTCGGCGACCTAGACGTAGGCGGAACCATATCCATCTCGGGCGGGGAGGGCGGCGACATCAGCGTAGGCGGCACCCTCAATAGCGACGGAGAGCTGAGGTTCAAGAACATCAACGTAGGCGGCACGGTCAAGATAGACGGAGACGCCAAAGGCGAGAACGTCACGGTGGGCGGCACCTTCAAGGTGTACGGCAACCTCAGCCTCAGCGAGAGGCTCAAGGTGGGAGGAAAGGCAGCCGTCGACGGAGACGTCAAGGCAGACTCAATAAAGGTCGGCGGCAAACTGGAGGCATACAAGGCCGAGGCCGACAAGTTCATAGAGGCCAGCGTCCTGAGGACCAGGCACGGCGCCAAGGCGACGCGCATCGAGATAGGCCGCAAGGGAGAGGTCAGGGGCCCACTGATAGGCCAGGTCGTCGTCGCCAAGGAGCTCAGCGAGCTCGAGGACGTCTGGGCAGACGAGATACAGCTCAGAAGCAGGGCCAGAGCCGGGTACCTCTACGGACGCAGGGTCCACCTGGAGCACGGCTGCGAGGTCGAGGGAGTGACCTACACCGAGGAACTGAGGAGCGAGCCATCCGTAAGGATGAGGAACGTGCCTCAAAAGGCTGAAAAACTGCCTGAACCACCCTTCTAGTGTTGCGCCATGGAGAGAAGAACCAGGTACGATATCTACCAGGACATACTCGAGACCGTCCGTAGGAGAGGCGCAACAGGGATCACGAGGATCAGCTACGGCGCGAACCTGCCTGTGGACCGGGCGAAGGAGGCCGTAGAGTTTCTCAAGGAGCGTAAGCTCGTCGACGAGGAGGAGTACGGCGGCAACATGATGTACGTCATCACCGGCAAGGGCGGCCAGTTCCTCAACGCGCTCAGGACAGTCAAAAAGTTTCTGGAGGATGAAGGCGGGGAGTTCTAGCGGACCCCTCCGCCGCCTCCGCCGAATCCCCCTCCGCCCCCGAACCCTCCTCCTCCGCCGCCGCCGAACCCGCCAGAACGCCCTCCTCCTCTGCTTGGTATCGCTGCGGTCCTTATCGGCATGAATATGAAGGGCATCACCGGGGCGAAGCGGGCCGGCGCGTAGGGCAGGTTCAGCCGCTGCATGGCCTCGGCCACCTTGTCGCCTACGCCAAGCGCCGTGCCGTAGACTAGCCACTTGCCCCACATGTTCAGGTCCTCTGTCTCGTAGCGCTGGAGCTGGCTGAAGTCCGAGAGGTGCCGCGTGAAGCTGTCCCACTCAAGCTTCTCCTTGTAGGCGTCCTCCTTCCACCTCCCGAAGAGGGTCGTGGGGAACATGAAGGCTATTATGCACTGGATCACCGGTATGGCGCCGTAGAAAACGGCCTCCAAGAGTACGCCGGCTGCGTTCTCGGTGATCATGAGAAATAGGATGGAGGCGAAGAAGATGACCATGGAGGCCCCGAGGAACGGGAGTATGCGGGGCCTGCCGTTGAACGTGAACTCGTCGGCCACAGCCTTGCTTGGTCCACTCGTCAGCCTGGCGTATTTCATCTGTAGGTTGATGATCCTCCGCGCTATCTCCGGGTCCTGCCTCACGACTTCCGCCAGTCGTCTCAGGTGCTCGGTGTTCACCACTCCTTTGACGCCGAGGTCGTCCAGGTAATCCACCACCTGGGACTCGTACTTGTCCAGGCCGCCCCTGTCGAGCACCGTGACCACGAAGTCCTTCTCTCCGGTCATCTCGATGTTGATCTTCTTCCTCTCGTGGAGGTCTAGGAGGGTGGCGTAGAGCCCGTCGTCGTCGTAGTCTCTGGCGTCGTTCTTGAAGACCAGGTTCACGAGCCAGGGCTTGCGCCCGTCGTTGGGGACCGTGCTGAGGTACGTGGGGACCGTGTAGTCCCTTTCCTCGCCGTGTCTCCGGTATATGTAGAGGAAGAGCACGGGCACCCCGAACCCGAGTAGCCTGTTGAACCACAACACCCCTACGGCGGCGGTGTACCGCAGGCTGTACCAGAAGTTCGCGTCCTCGGTCTTCTTCCTGACGTCCTCCACGGGCGTCATGAAGCCGCTGAACTCGTGGCCATCGTTGATGAGCATCTCTATCTCCAGCAGCTCGTTCTCCGCGATGCTGCCGCTGAAGGTCATTTCGACGCTGTTCTCCCTTTTCACCAGGTTCGGCGGGTGGGGGTAGACCTCGTCGACATAGCCGGGGTCAACCAGGGTCACCTGGGCGTTCCTGTAGGGGATGTGTTCGCTCGCCAGCTTGAGGTTGAGGTGGGTGTCTGTGGAGTCGTACTCCAGCGGCGGCCTGACCACGTAGACGTACACGACGCGGTATGTCCCGGGCTCGTAGTAGCCTGGGTTGAAGGCGCCTACCTCGCTGCGGTAGGCCAGCCGCTCGACGTCGTAGTAGTATGAGCCGGGGCTGTAGGGGTACGACACGTCTCCGTCCGCGTCCTTGACGTACGCCACGGTGCCCGGGGGGTTCACGATCTTCACGAACTCTATGTGGGGATAATTCACGTAGTCCAGCGTGAGAGGCGCGTCCCAGTTGCGGAACAGGAACCTCTTGCCGCCGACGTTCAGCCGGTAGTTGAACTCCTCCACCAGCGTCCCGTTGGGGTAGAGCGTGGCGACGTAGTCCGTGGCGTACGCCTCTTCCTCGGAGAGCCCCGAGACCGCGCCGGGGATGAGCTGGCCTCCTAAGGCTAGGAGAAACGCGACAGCCATGTATGTGGTTATTTGCCGTTGTTCCGCCATCTACTTCACCGAGACGTCTGGGCGTCTCTCTATCTCTCCCTCGAACTCCAGGTAGCTTAGCTTCTTTGCGCCCGTTGCGCCGGCGACGACGTTACTGGGGATTGTGTCCTGCATCGTGTTGTACTCCTGGACGATATTGTTGTATGTATACCTTTGGCGGGCGATCTCGTCCTCCACGTCCACGATGGCCTCCATGAGGTCCTTCACGTTCTCAGACGCCTTAAGCTCCGGGTACGCCTCGGCTACGGCGAGCAGGTTATTCACTATCGCCCTGCTCTCCCTGTCTATATCGTTGACGCTGCCCGGGTCCGCGTCGGTGACGCCGGCCCTCAGCTTGGCGATGCTCTCGAACACCTCCCTCTCGTGGGCCACGTACCCTCTCACGGCGCCCAGTAGCTGCTCGATCATGTCCAGCCGCTTCTTCAGGGCTACCTTTATCTGGCCCAAGTTTGCGTCGGCGGCGTTCCTGTACTTGGCGAGCCTGTTATAGATCATGACGACCCCATAGATGACGATCATAACGGCGCCCAACAAAACGAGATATATTGCTTGCATGGATACTCACTGTGTCTTCTAAATCACGCCCTGATTTAAACTAATATACAGGGAAACCTCAAATCGGCGACGCTCAACTCTTATTGATTGAAATGACGGATTACTCAAACCTAACCTGGGTGGAGGTAGAGGAGAGACTCAGGGAAACTAGGCTCGTGGTCTTCCCCACGGGAAGCGTGGAGCAGCACGGCCACCACCTCGGCGTGGGCGCCGACTGGCTGCAGGCGGACGAGATAGCGAGAAGAGTCGGAGAGAGGTGTGGGGCCCTCGTCCTGCCGACGCTCTGCTACGGAGTCTCTGGGCATCACAAGGAGTTCCCCGGCGTCCTCACCATGACGTTCGATACCTACAGGAGGGTCATCGGCGAGATACTCGACAGCCTAGCCAGGTATGGCGTGGAGAAGGTGGTCTTCGTCAACGGCCACGGCGGAAACACGGGAGCCATAGTGGAGGCGGCTAAGGAGGCCCGTGACAGGTACGGCATGCTCTGTGCGGTCACCCACTGGTGGGACGTGCTCGTGTCTGAGAGCATCTTCGGCCACGCCGCGGAGGAGCACGCGGGCTACGCCGAGACGGCCCTCACCCTCGCGTCTAGGCCTGAGGCGGTGAGGATGGAAAAGGCGGTGGTCATGGAGACCAGGCAGGTGGACCCGGAGATACAGCTCGTCAGGGCCGGGCTGGCCAGGTTCAGGGGCGGCGTCGTGAGGATACCCCTGCGCACGATAGACGTCACGGACGTCGGGTCCATGACGGAGGCGCACCCCGACGATGTGCAGACCACCAGCGACTACTCGATGATCACACCAGAGTACGCTGAGGAGCTCATGGGCAAGGTCGTGGACTGGCTCTGCGAGTTCATCGACAGATTCGAGGGCTTCCAGGTGCCGCCAGCGGAGAGGGCGTACCCCTAAACCCTGAGCTCCACGGACACGGCGTCTCCGGGGCTTAAGGCCAGACCACCTATCTTCCTCGGCAGAATCTTAACGATGGGCTCCGGCCTGGGAGTCATGTAGAGGGAGAGCCCCAGCAGAGGCTCATCGTCTAGAGTAAAGCTGAAGCCCCGGGTCTCGGCGATGGCGGCCCTGTCTTTGACCTCCTTCACGTCGGCGATGGGCTGGCCGAGGAGCTTCACCGCGCCGACGGTTGGCCGCTCAGTGTGGAAGCCCAGCCACCCATAGTAGGGAATGCCGCCGTCGACTACGCCGGGTTCACCGTCTAGCTCGCCTGTCAAGCCCACTCCACGAGAGCCCAGCCTCATCAGGGCGTACTCGGGCTGGCTCCATACCACCTCCCCCGTGATCTCCTCCACGGGCTCCGCATCGTTGAAACCGTTCATCACGTGGATGGTGTGGCCTCCCCTCGCCCTGAGGGGGTCTGAAGGCTCCCTCACCTCCAGGTGTATGTGGGGCGACGTGCCCCAGCCGTAGTACCCTGAGCGTAAAAGATGCCCCATCTCCTCACCTAGGCCCACGTGGTCACCCTCTGATAGACGGGTGTCGACGTGGAGCAGCTTCACCACGACGCCGGGGTTGTCGGCGGGTCTGAGAAGCGTGACTACGTCGTATCCGGCGTCTTCGAAGCCCCTGCCCCTCGGAGCCTTCACGCGCCTGACCATCAGCACCTCGCCCTCGACGGGGGAGGGCGCCGCGCCTCCGAAGACGAGGGAGGGGTAGACGTCGATGCCGGACTTGAGCCTGTGCCCGGGGTATGGGCTGTTGAAGAGGCTGAAACGCCCCTCCCGGGGGCAGTGGACCCTTACGCCCATGGACTCCGCTACCGGCATCATCACTGACAACGCTTGACGCTTCTAGGAGTGGGTGCCGCCTGAAATTGTTTTCCCCGTGGATAAATACGGTTTTAAATGGATGCGCGCGATCTTGTGGGTGAGTGTTCATGGAACCTGCTTTAAGGGGCATACTTGAGAAGGTCATAGACGAGGAACTAAGCGACGACAGGCTCATGGGGAACTATAGGATATTCACCCAGTTCAGGAACGCCGGGCTCATCGACAGCGTCACCAGCGCCATGTTCGGACGCATATACACTAGAGCCTACAACGCGTGGCTGGAGTACAAGGCCAGCGACGACAAGCCACTCAACAGGCATGAGGCCACCGAGTTCAGCAGGATCTTCGAGGCCAGGGCCATGGAGATAAGGTCCAGGCTGACGGAGATATCCAGCCTCTGACCAATAGAGTCATAGTCGTCAA
>CAZTZC010000123.1:0-7537 GCA_964618045.1 uncultured Candidatus Bathyarchaeia archaeon
CCCCGCCATCTCCTTCAACTGATAGTTTAGTTTGCTGGTGGTTAACCCGCTCTCGCCGAGGATGCCGCTATACTTCATTCCCTCAGGTGAGTTCTCCAGGATGCTCAGGATCTCCCTTCTCTCGACGTGGCCCAGCACCCTTATCACCGCGTCTTCAACGTTTTTCCGCTGCATTTTATTCATATACGGCTAAAATTACGGGCTTTTAACCCTTCTTGACTGTTTAAACATGACAAGAATTTCTGTCAAACCCCTCATTATCATCGAGATAATGATTCATCATAATACATGTTTTCGGCTTCGGGTTCCGCGGGATAAAAGAGGTTGAAGAGTTCCTACGTCCTTCATCCTCGTCTCTAATCATTTTCCCTCTGACATGTGCTGTTGACATATCTTCCAGCTCCCGCCGCGTTTCTCCAGAACCCCCGTCCATCGGATGTCTTTCGCGCCCCAAGGCTCTCCATCGAATTCTCCTTCATCGTCCACTACGGCTGAAAACCAGGCTACCTCTCCAGTCTTTGAGACTACAACTCTTAGGTTTCTGATATCATATCCTTTGGCTTTGTTCCGTGGGTCCATCCATCTATCCAGGTACTTCTCAAACTCGTTCCACCCTACGACGGTGCTTGAGTCTGGAAAATACGTGAAGAAGTCATCGTCTTTCGCGAATATGCTTTCGAAGAGCAGCCGATCTTTCGTTAGGGCCCATCCGAATGAGTCGTGGAGTATTCTATTGATTTCGTACTCGTCTTTTGCCTCGTCTGATCTGGGCAATTTTAGTCACATGGAGATGTCTGATTTCGTATGTAAAAAGGTATGGCGATTGATACAAAGAAAGAGTCAGATATAGGGCGAGGGCTCAACTGGGTTATCTTTCGTCACCCGACGACGACTCATTCGACTATTAGGGAAACCTTAACTAAAGGATGGGGCACCATTTGGAATTGATTCCATGGGAGCCCACATCGCGGTAGTAGGAAACGGGCGGATAGGCCGTTCAACGGCGTACACGCTCTTCAACGAGAGGCTGGCAGATGAGTTCTCAGTAGTGGACACCAAGCCGGGCCTTGCATGGGCCTTCGGCGAAGAGCTGAGCCACGTCGCCGCCAGCCTGAGGTACGACGTAGAGATCAACACGTACGAGGAGGACGAGGGGGTGGAGGGGGCGGACCTCGTCGTGGTCTGCCCCGGCAAGCCCCGGATACCGGGGGTTGAGATGGATCGGAGGGATCTGGTCGCGGCGAACGCCATGATCATCAACCATATAGCGGAGGTCATGCCTCCCCGAAACCCCGGGGCCAGGTGGGTTATAGTAACGAACCCCGTCGACGCCATGGCGACTCTCTTCCGGAGGGTCTCGGGGGCAGAGTTCGTCATAGGCACAGGGGACCACCCTGATACATTGCGGTTCAGAACCAAGCTATCAAGGGACCTTGGAGTGCCGGTCTCCAGCGTCGAGGGTTTCGTAGGGGGCGAACACGGGTCAGCCGCCTACCCCCTCTGGTCGACCGTCAGTATAGCGGGTACGGCGTTGGACGACTACCTCTCGGAGACGGGTAAAGCCCTCGACCGGGAAGGAGTCGTAGGGTACGTGAGAGGCATATCCAAGAGGATTGTGGACGTTATCGGCGGCACGGAGGTTGGCCCCGCCGCGGGGTTCAGGGACATCGTGAGGTCCATCCTCCAGGACAGGGGGGAGGTCTACAGCGTGGCTCAGCCTCTGAAGCTGCCAGGCCTACCCGATGTGGTGAACGTCAACGTGCCCACCCACGTGGGCCTGAAGCTGGGCCCCAACATGTGGGACAAGCTTCCCCCGGGGGAGCAGGCCAACATAGTCGAGGCGGCGAAGGCGATACACGCCAACTATCTCACGGGACTCAGGGCCGTCGGGAAAGCCTGAGCTTAATCTAGGATCTCGTCCACCATCTCTGCAACCATTTCGGCGATGGCCGGGGCGCAGGTGAGGCCCGGGGACTCTATGCCCACGAGGTTGATGAACCCGGGTAAGCCGCGGTCCTCCTCGTGCCTTATCACGAAGTCCCTCACGGGGTCGCCGGGGCCCTGGAGCTTGGCGCGGATGCCAGCCATGTCTGGGTGGAGGTCCTCGGGCTTCACCGACGGGAAGTACCTGACCACGTCCCTCCAGAAGGGCGTCTTGTCGCTCTCCACCGCGTAGTTGATCTCGTCGACGTAGAAGGCGTTGGGGCCGAAGCGCAGCCGGCCGGTGAGGTCGGGGACGCTGTGTATGCCTAGACTGGCGGCGTCCAGGGGAGGCGGCGGGTAGACCAGCATCCGCGCCGGCGGCTTCCCGGTGAGGCTGAAGTACTCCCCCTTGCTCCAGTGGATCCTGTACCCGGCCTCGTCTATGTCGATGCCCGCCATGGCCGAGACCCGGTCCGCGTATAGGCCCGCCGAGTTGATGACCACCTCCGCCATCACCTGGAAGGCCTCGCCGCCGCTCGTCATGCTCACGACGTAGCTGTTCTCGACTGGCTCTATGCCTGTGACTTTGGTGTCCAGGACGAGGGGGTCCGAGCCGGCGCTGCGGCGGGCCATCCTGTGGAAGTGGTCCATGAGGCCATGGGCGTCCACGATGCCTGTGGTGGGGCTGTAGATGGCGGCGTCGGCTCTGACGTTGGGCTCAAGCATGTGGACCCTGTCGGCGTCGATGAGCTCTAGGTCGCGGGCGCCGCACTCGGTGGCGTGCCTGATGATGCCCTCCAGCTGCCTGATCTCGGCCTCGCCGTTGCCGACGATGATCTTGCCGCACCGTTTGTAGGGTACCCTGTGCTTCTCGCAGATGTCGTAGATCATGGGGTTTGCCTTGACGCAGAGCTCTGCTTTCAGCGAGCCCTTGGGGTAGTAGATTCCGGCGTGGATGACCTCGCTGTTCCTGCTGCTGGTACCCTGGCCGTAGACCTCCTCCTGCTCCAGGATATACGTCTCCCTTTCCTCGCTGGCGACGGCGGCTCCTATGGCTAGGCCCACGACGCCGGCTCCGACTACGACTACGTCGACACGGTCCAAGCTGAATCACAGAAAAACCCATACACTTGCTTAAAGATGGTTCGTTGGCTGCTGCGTCTCCCGGTGTCTTTTCGTCAACGTTTTATTCGTTTAAACATAACATTGTGCGGCGTGACTGGGAGAGACAGGCTGTACTACCTGCTCGGGGTGCTGCTCCTGTTGGTGGCTGTTTTCATAGACAGGGATCTCTCTGACGCTCAGGAGCTGTTGGACGGCGCCGTGATCTTTTCCGCGCTGATACTTGGAGCCATCTTCGTCATATACATAAAGGAGAGGGGAGGCACGGGGCCCTACGTGCCTGGCTGACTGGTAAGGGGTTTACTTGACTTCCCTGTACCACTCCTCGGGGGCGCCGTCCTTCGCGGGGTCGTAGCCGCTGGGCAGAAGCTCCTCGATGCCCAGGATCTCTGTTATGAAGACTTCGACGACTCCTTTGACGGTGGTTCCCTCGGCTAGGTGGCCGCCCACGGTGGGGACGTCCCAGGCTCCGCCGATGACGTAGTGGATGGCTGGGAAGGGCTCGGGTTCGCCGTCGACGAGCCTTGTGTGGATCATGCCGCTCATGCTTACGAGCATGGATAGGTTCTCGAAGCTGGCGGCTGACTCGTTGTGCCAGTTAGCCGGGTCGTGGGGGTCGGGGCACCACATGTACATCTTGGCGGGGCTGAAGCCGCCCATGAACGCGGCGTGGATCTTGCCGAACTTTATGTCATTGTCCTTGGCGAACCGCTGGATGGCCTTGTAGACGTCTGCGCCTGTGGTCATCCTCACTATGAACTCGCGGCCGCGCCTGCACTCGACGCTGTGGTACTCGGCGGGGTGGCCCGCCTCTCTCTCCCATGGGTCCTTCATCTGTGTTCAGGCTTCCATGTGGGAGCGGCGGGATAAAACCTTTGAACGCCCTCGTCATTGAGCGGAGTAAGATTGCTGAGGCATGGCCAAGGGGAGATTCTAGCAGAGACGCAGGAGAGTCTAGCTAAGCGAGGAGAAGGGATGAAAGGTAGGGTTTACTGAGGAGTGGAGATCTACCACTTCTCGTGGCTGACGATCTCGTCCATGGGTTTCCTGTCCTTGGGGCCCGGCGCCTCGGCGGGGTACCCTATTGGGAGGAGAGCGACGACGCGTACGCCATCTGGGACGCCGAGCGCCTCCTTCACGGTGGCCTCGTCGAACTGGCCTCCTATCCAGCAGGTGCCTAGCCCTTGTTCGGCGGCGGCGAGGACCATGTGCTCCATGGCTATGCCCATGTCGAGCATGTAGTAGGGCTGGCCGGCGTTGCCGCCGCTCAGCTCGGGGTGGGCGCAGCCGACGACGATGACGGGGGCGTCGGCTGTCCAGTCCCGGTTGGTGATGGCCCTGCGTTTTGCTTCGTCTGTTACTATGATGAACCGCCAGCACTGCTGGTTTTTCCAGCTGGGGGCGAGGCGTGCGGCCTCGAGTACGTAGTCGAGCTTCTCCTTGGGGACGGGGTCGGGCTTGTAGCTGCGTATGCTTCTCCTGCTGTTTATCGTCTCCAGGAGGGGCATCAGCTCACCCTTAGCAGCTCTTCGAGGATCTCGAGCTGTGTGGGGTTTGCCTTGAGTATGTCTGTGCTGCTGATGAGGCCGACTAGTCTGTCGTCGTCCATGACGGGGAGCCTGTTGATGTTGTTCTGCGCCATGATCTTGGCGGCCTCGGCGAGGTCGGCGTTGGGGTCTATGGTGATGAGGGGGGCCGTCATTATGTCCTTGGCCCAGACGGTGTCCGGGTCCATGCGGGGCTCCACGATGCGCCGCATGATGTTGGTCTCGGTTATTATGCCGACGGGGCGTCCGCCCGAGGTGACGATGACGCTGCCTATGTCGAACTTGTTCATCTTCTGCACCGCGGCGTGGACGGTGTCGTCTGTCTTGACTGTCTTGACGTTCTTCGCCATGACGTCTCTTACCATGATTAATCCGCTCATACAGGTCACTCATGATTCAAACGGAGACAGAGATAATAACGTTTAGTAGATGTCACCCGGCTACAGGCTGATCCGGACAATCCGGGTGGGGGAGGGGGGCATGGTCGTTTGTTCGTTTGGTCATATTGCAGGTATCTGGTTGGGTTTGATACCGTGTCTCTTTAGGATCGCCTTGAAGACCGCTTCGAGCCTTTCCTCGGAGTCTTTGGGTAGCGGCTTTGGCGTGTGCTCTCTTAGAGTCTTGTCGGCTATCTCTCTGGCCCGCTGCGTGGCGTCCTTCGAGCCTGCCTTACCCCAGGCGTCCGGTGAGAGCCTGTCGATGACGTCGCTGGGCATATGCCTCTCATCCATGTGGTGGTCTCTCGTGTGCCTCTCGGCGAGGAAGTGGCCTCCCGGTCCGACCTTTGAGATGACTTCGGCGGCCAGCGTCTCCTCGTCCACCCGCACCCCCTCTATGAGCCTGTAGGCGGCTCCGCAGAGCTCGTCGTCGATGACCAGCTTCTCGAGGCTCTGGCAGTTCTCGCTGGCCTGCATCCCAGGGCCCGAAACCACGTTGACCCTCGCCAAGGCTGCGAGGAGGATGCCCATACCGGACTCGTAGCTGCTCTGGGCGTCCACGGTCTTGGAGTCGCTGAGACCCAGGTAGCCGTGGGTGGGCACACCGTAGTGTTTGCCCATCTCGGCGAAGGCGCAGGCCGCCATGACTGCCTCGACGGCGCCGAGGCGGGCGGTGCAGTGCCTCATGTCGAAGACGCTGGGGGAGCCCCCGTAGACCAGCGGGGCGCCGGGCTCCGCTAGCTGGCTGATGACGGCGCCGCTGAGGAACTCGGCGTTGGCCTCGACGACTGTGCCGGCGATGGTGACTGGGCTGGTGGCCCCCATCTGGGGCGCCGGTATTATCTCGGCGGGTACGCCGTACGCGGCGCAGTCCAGCAGGTTCTGGCAGGTGACGTCGCTCCACATCAGCGGAGATGAGGGGCAGCAGTCGAAGATGGCTCGCGGCGCCTCGGAGAGCCCTCCGCCGGCGACGGCGTCTAGCATGTTCTTCATGTCTGTGAGGCCTTCCTTGGTGAAGGCGCCGGTGACGATGGGTTTCGACGAGTTCTTGAGTATGACATACAGCCTGTATAGGTCTGAGATCTGGTCGGGGACGTCCGCCGGGACCATGGCGGTGCTCTGGGCGTGGATGTGCTGGAGGGCGTCTGTGAGCCGGACGAGCTCCTTGAAGTCCTGTGCGTTGGCTCTTCTCATCATGCCGGTTTCTCGGTCTGTGAAGAATATTGCGGCTGAGCCTGGGTTGTAGATGACGTTGTCGCCTCCCACCTGGTGTGTCTCGTCGGCCTCCCGTGTGTAGAGGTTGAACGTCGAGGGGGCCTTCTTTATGGTCTCCTCGACGAGGCCCTGGGGGATGTGGACGACGTCGGCGTCGACTGTGCAGCCGTTGTCCTTGAGCAGTTTCAGGGCCTGGCTGTTGTTTACCTTGACCCCGGCCTTCTCAAGGACGTCAAGGGAGGCCGCGTGGATCGCTTCGCGTTCCGGTGCCGTGAGGAGGGTTAACTTGGTCAGCTAGGTTCCCTCCAGGAGTCTCAGGGATGCCTCGACGGCGTTGAGGGCGTCGAGGCCGCAGGCGTCTGCGCCTATCTCTTTGACCCAGTCTTCGGTGACGGGTGCGCCTCCGACTATGATCTTGAGGCCTTCTCTTAGCCCCGCGGCTTTTAGTGCCTCGATGACTTCCTTCTGTTTGGTCATGGTGGTGGTCATGAGGGCGCTGAGGCCGAGGATGTCTGGGTGGTGCTTCTTGACGTTGTCTATGAATGTCTGGGTGGGGACGTCTGTGCCTAGGTCGATTACCTCGAAGCCTGCGGTGCTGAGCATGGTGGCTACTATGTTCTTGCCTATGCTGTGGATGTCGCCTTCGACGGTGCCTATGAGGAAGGTGCCTAGTTTTTTGCGGGTGGCGCCGCGTCTGGCGATCTCCTGGTTGAGTACCTCGGCTCCTGCCTCCATGGCCTGGGCGGCGGCGATGAGTTCGGTGATGAAGGCTTCGCCGGTGCCGAAGCGGTCCCCTATCTCTCTGAGGGGCCTGGCTAGGCCCTCTTCTAGGGCTACCACGGGGTCGACGCCCATGTCTAGGGCTTTCTGGGCTAGTTTTTTTGCTTCTTCGGGGTCGTAGTAGAGGACGGCTTCTCTGAGGTCGCTTAGTATCTGCTCGGTCATTATCTGTAGGTTCTTGGTGGATGTTAAAACTTTTTTCAAAAGTTTTTGACGTTGTTTGTTTGATCCCGTTGCGGGTAAGATCAGGAATTTTTTTGTAGGGTTGCGTTGTCCATCCTGTTGTTCCCATCCTGCATGCGAGGGCATCATTGCCTCGGGTGGGTCTTACACGCAGTGTTTGGTGAGGTAAAAAAATTTATTGTGATAATCTTTCTTAGATGGGTATTAGTTTCCATATCTAGAGCTTGGTTTGTCTGCAGCATTAAGTTTTATATCTTTTCCATGAACCTTACATGATTCTTATGGTTGAGACTGCTCCGTATGGTTCGTGGAGGTCCCCCGTCACGGCTG
>CAZTZC010000124.1:0-7525 GCA_964618045.1 uncultured Candidatus Bathyarchaeia archaeon
ATGTTTGCACTAGATACCCAAAGTCTAAGTAGCCTCAGCCTGGGCCGTGATTTCACTCGCCTCCACAGGCTCTATCACGTCTTCTTCTTGTTCCTTGTATACGCTACCACCATTAAGCATATCCAGATGGTGAACCAAGAATCCCTGGGCAGCTATGTAGTCTTTTTCGCTTATCCACTGACGCTCCATGGTACGGTATAGCCCAACCTCGATCCTATCTATTATCTCCCTGTCTTTGAGCATGTTCGGCTCTGTTTCCGCTTTTTCGATCTGTCTCGATAAAGGTGTCTCAGCCACGAGGTCTCCAACGACTCTTTCTAATAAGTCATTGAAGGCCGTTGTTTGTGGCTGAATCTTTTGGCCCAGTCTCTGAGCAAGGTTACCAGCGAATAGAAACTTCAGGCTCCTCGTCACACCGCTTTCAAAAGATAACATGACGGGTGGATTGTATCCATAGCCATCCCCATATCTGAATAGATAGAAGGGGAGGTAGATGGTTTCTCCTTTTTCGTATTTAATCTCGAGGAGGCGGGATATATTCTGGAGGTCTTCATTGAGCCTTGTCTCTATTTCTCCAGCTTTTTCAAGTATTTTTGCGCATATGTCAATTACTTCGCTCTGTATTTCAATCAGTTCGGCTAGCTCAGTCTCATTCTGCTTATTCTCGGCTTCTACCTTTGACTCCCAGACCGTTTTCTCTGATCTTGCTCGGTTCTCGTTCTCTGAAACCAGTTTTGACTGCCTTTTCTCTTGTTCCTCTATTTCCTTGGTAAGCTGTTTCAATTTTCTATTTCGGTCGCCTATCTCTCTCCTTGCGTCTCGGTCACCCTCGGCTGCGCTCTTCTCCAGTTTCTTAATGTCCTTGTTTATCTCATCGATTTCCTTTTGCTTTGACTTGATGAGGTCTTTGGCTTCCTTTTCGATGGCTTTGTTTTCTTTCTTAAGTTTTTTATCTATTTCATCGTAGGCCTTGTCTTTCTCTTTAAGCAAGGCGTCGAGTCTTTTCTTGGACTCTTTTTCTAGTGCTTTTTGTTGTTTATTGTTTTCCTTTTTAATGGTGCCATATATGGTTTCTAGGCGTTCTATTGTTTGTTCCGTTGACTCGATCCTCTCCAGGGTTTCCGCGTGGACCTTTTGGAGTTTTTTCTGCATCGCGGTGAATTTCTTTTTAGTATAGAGGGGCTCGAACAGGCTGGGGTCTCCTTCTTCAGTGCCTGAGGCTTCTAAGAGGTAGGTCACCATAGGTTCCTGCTCGACTAGTCCTTTAACACTGACTGTGGCGTACTCCTGTTGTTCACTCAGCAACGTTATGACCGTATTGAGCCATACTTTCTTGTCTTCAATGTTCTCAATCTTGTCGCATTCATCGAGGATCTCTGAGAGGTCCTTTGGTAGCAGAAGGTGTTTATCGGATTCAGAATACTCCAATAGGTCAAATATGATTTTCTCGTCATCAACTGTGTAGACCCTGAATGGGTATTGAACTTTCATTAAAGCCGTCGGTTCACCGCGTTCCTCCCTACTTAGCCCCACCAAGAATGCAAGTGCATACTCTTTCTCTACCTGTATAGGGGTCTGCGCCTCACTTCCAGCTACGTATGGTATGAAATATTGCATAAGTATCCCTGTTTGCCGTGGACTTGGTCCGTGAAGATATATCAATTGTTAATCGCTAATATGGGTTAGAGCACCAT
Source organism: uncultured Candidatus Bathyarchaeia archaeon (assembly GCA_964618045.1). Classification (GTDB taxonomy): domain Archaea; phylum Thermoproteota; class Bathyarchaeia; order TCS64; family TCS64; genus RBG-16-57-9. Next base: position 1,695 of record CAZTZC010000124.1, read on the forward strand.
ATGTTGTAACTAAGATTATGAATCTGTTCACTGGTTATCGTTTAACTCTAAGTAATTTTTGGAGAACTTTCATAAAAATGAGATTACACCTACCTTCTACCAAATCTATCTTGATGTTTCACCCGAAAACATGATAAAGGATTAAAAAAATTTAGATCGCTTTTACAATTAATGTTCGTGAATAGATGACAGAGAAACCTTGTGAAATTCAGTGTTTTGATAAAGGGGTGGATTTAGAATCAAAATTTGGCGAGCCCGGGGGGATTCGAACCCTCGATCTCCGGATTAGAAGTCCGGTGCCTTATCCTAACTTGGCCACGGGCTCACAGCCTCTGGGACAGATAAAAGCGTCACCTTTTCCATATTAAAGTAGTGATTCTCACCGGAGTCACGTTAACCCCGCCACGAGTCCGCGGAGACGCCCGATTATCTCGTAGAGGTCTACGATCTCAAACACGTGAAGAACTATCAAAGCTCCACCCACTAATCCCAGTATCATCGCCAGCTGGCCCATCCGACTCGCCCAGCCCACACGTTTGGCGCGTACCTTTCCCATCGAAGGTTTCCTTCTAGCTACACAGTCATGTTGCTCCGGGAGACGATGCCTATAACAGAAGAGATAGCCGCATTCGGGGCACCGGTAGGGGGTGACCGTCTGCGCCCCACAGAAATTACAGTTCCGAACGGACTCCTCCACGATTACATCATCCACTGGCAACTATTTTACGATAGTCATTTAGGGGCGGAGGCCTGGTCAGACCCCCATCGACAGCTCTAGCACGCACCTGAGCAGGACGTTAGCCCCGTTGACGCAGTCGACCTTCAGCGTCTTCTCCTCGGGGCAGTGGCTCCTGCCTCCGATGGATGGCACGAAGATCATGGCTGTCGGGCAGACGTGGCTCATGAACTGGGCGTCGTGCCCGGCGCCGCTGTGCATCACCTTATAGGATAGCCCCAGCTCCTTCGTTTTCCTCTCAACGAGATCCACCATCCCTGGGTCGAACCTCACCGGCTTAGCGTCCACCGTCTGAGTGAGGCTAACCTCAAGGCCGTGCCGCTCAGCTACTTCTCGTATCAGGTTAGCCACGATTTCCTGCCCTCCCTCATATAATTCACGCTCGTACTGCCTGAAGTCCACGGTGAAGAACGCTCCGCCTGGGACAACGTTCCTTATGTCGGGCCTGGGGTGGAGCCTCCCCATGGTCGCCACAGACCCGCCTCCCAGCCTCTCAGCCGTCTCCCTCAGCCTGAGGCACAGCTCGGCGGCTGCAAGCAACGCATCCCGGCGGAGGTGAAGAGGCGTGGTGCCCGCGTGGTTCGCCTCGCCGGTGTACTCGCCGTCCCACCACGCCATTCCCTGCACACCCTCGACGACGCCCACTTCCAGCCCCTCGCTGTGGAGCACGGGCCCTTGCTCGACGTGGAGCTCCAAGTAGCGGCCAGCCTCCATTTCCTTGTCTCCAAGGTAGCCTATCCTCTGTAGCTCGTCCTTCACCGTGACGCCGTCGTCGTCCGAGGCAGCCCACGCCGCCTCTACGTCGAGCTGCCCCGTGAAGACCATGCTTCCCATCATGTCTGGCTGGAACCGCGCCCCCTCCTCGTTGGTGAAGGCGGCGACAGCGACGGCTCTCCCGGTGTCAACGTCCTCCTGGTTGAGCAGCCTCACGATCTCGAGGCCGGATAGCACTCCCAGCGCACCGTCGAAGACCCCGGCCTCCCTCACGGTGTCGAGGTGGCTACCAACCACGACGGGAGGCTCACCTGGATTGGTCCCCTCCCTGACACTGAATATGTTTCCTATGCGGTCGACCCGGACCTCCAGCCCCTCGTCCCTGAGCCACCCGGTGAACAGGTCTCTTCCATCCTTGTTCGCGTCGTTGAGGGCGAGGCGGTTCACGCCGTCTCCCCCTCTCCCTACCTCTCCCATCTCCATCAGGGATCCCCAGAGCCTGTCACCATCTACCTGCCGCTTCATTTCTGGACCTCTCGTCAACAACAATATACCGTAGCTACGGTATGGAGTTTTTCATCAAAAAGAGTTGCTGAATGGATAATGAAAAGATGTCGAGCCGGCTAAGCTACTCTTCCTTCTTCTTGAAGACAGTGAATCCGCAGTTGCCGCAGGTATACCTGTCGCCGTGATCGGCCATGAAGTAGCCTCGGCCACACCTGTTGCAGAACGGCCTCTTCCTCTCCAGCTTCCCGTCTTTAATCTCGTAGTGTTTACTCACGCTGTCAGACAAAGTTATTCCTCCTTGGGCTCCGGCACGGGCTCAGGCTCTGGCTTGGCCGGTGCGGCGGACATGTTACGCTCTATGATGTGCTTCGGCTCCACCTTGAGAGCCATCTTGGGGTCCTCGTACACGTGGGCGACCCCGACCGTGGTCCTGGTCCCGGACTTGGTCTCGATCTTCCTGACGTAGACCTGATCGAGTTCGACCCTCAGGGCCACAGCTAGCTCGATCCTTACGCTGGACCTGCTAGGCGTGGAAGTCTCCTCCACCTTGAACTCGACCTCCCTTCTCTTGAACAGGGGGTTTGTCTTTGTCGATGTCAGTACCAGTTTCAACTCAGTTTTCCTCCATCTCTGCCATGAAGTCCTTGGCCCATCTTCTCCGCTCCTCTGTCAAGGTCACCACGACCATGCCTTCACGGGGTTGTCCGTAGACTATCACGGAGCCGATAGGCATCATCGCCATGAGAGGAAGGACCAACAGATCCTCTTCACCTTCAACAACAACCCCGAGCCTCTTTTTAAGGGTTATCGCGTCCCATAGCACCCGCTGCGCCTCGGCCTTGATGGTGCCCGCGGGGTTGATGACGGTTACCTTCTCCCGTATGAACTTGAAAGGCTCCACGTCCTGCCTCATGACCCGGTGATCGACGACAGCCAAGTCGGGGTCGAGGCCAGACTCCATGATGTAGAACGTGACGTAGTCTCCCACCGTGGCGAAGCAGGGCGGCTTCCTCTCCTCCAGCATCTCCCTGAGAACGACGACGTTATCTGATACGTCTCCCCTGACGAGTTCGCCCAGGGGCGTCTTCAGGTCTACGCGCATCTCGAAGGGAAGCTTCAGATCCTTGAAACCCGTCAGTTCCTGCGCCGCCTACCTTATTTTGAGGGCGTAGTTCCCAGCCTCTTTTGCTTCGAGCTTCTCCGCGAGAATGCTGTTCTCCGGGTCAAGCACGATGAGTAGCCCGGAATAATCGTCGCTCAGCTCGGTGCCCCTGCAGACTGGGCAGACGTTCTCGTCTGTGATGATCTTGCATGTACGGCAGGCTCTCGGCACTACTCTTCCTCCTCCTCTCCACCAGCCGCCTCGGCCTTTATCCAGTCCAGCTTCCCCAGCATCGGCTGACGAGCCGTGACGCCAATCTTGCCGCTGCTCCTGCCGCGGGGGAAGCTCACAGCCACTATGCGGACCCTGAACACGTCCCCCCTGCTGATGGTCCTGCCGCTCTCCTTGCCCAGAAGCACCCCCTGCCTCTCGTCGTAGCTTATGAAGTCGTCCATCAGCTGGCTGACGTGTAGAAGCGCGTCCACGGGGCCTATCCTAAGGAAGGTGCCGAAGTCGGCCACCTCCACGACCTCCCCCTCGATGACCTCCTGAAGCTGGGGGAAGAAGGTGAGTATCTCGAAGACAACCGGGTGGTGGGTCCCCCCGTCCCCCGGTATTATCCGGCCGTTGGGGTTCACCTTGAGCTTGATGACGCTGATGATGTAGCCAAGCTCCTCATCCACCAGCCCCTCGTACTTGTTCCTGAGCTCGAGGTAAGCCGCGGCCTGAAGCGGCTCCCCGAACATGCTGGGGTCTATCCTTATGGTGTCCTTGAGGGTGATGAGGTTGAACATGGCTAAGCCTCAGCTACTACCGTGGGGAACGATAAAAACGTTGTTGAAACCCGTCAAATCTCGATGAGCACCTCGAAGGAGTACTTGCTGATGATGTTATCTAGGTACTCCTTCCACTCATCGCCGACCGTGACCAGGACGTAGATGCCTGCTATGTCGGCCCGCTGGTTACGCACGAGGTCCACGAGAGCCAGGACAGTCTCCCCCGTCCTGACGACGTCGTCGATGATGAGGACGCTGTCCTTCTTCTTTATAGCCGTCTTGGGGACGTAGAGGCTCTTCCTCATCGCGCTCCCACGCGGGATGTATGTCTCCTCGATGAACTCCTGGATCCCCACCTCCTTGGAGTCCTTGGCCACGAGGAGATCGATGTCGAGTAGGTTGGCCACCAGTGTGGCGCACGGAATCCCGTCCACCGCCGCCGTGAGGACCTTGGTGACTCTCCGCCCAGCGAACTTCTCCATGGCGTAGTTGCTCATTATCTTGAGCCAAGTTATCTCGCTGACGAGGGGCGTGTTGTCGAAGTAGCCGTCCTCGTCGAACATGATGCGCTTCTTCAGCGCCTCCTTGATGTCAGTGATCTCTGTGAGCTTCTCGTACAGCCCCTGGGCCCGGGAGTAGCTGGGGAGGACGTGGCCGCGCATATACCTGCTCAGTATCGGCGGGCTCAAGCCTAGGACCACTGAGAGCTCCTGATAAGTGTGCGTCTCGCTAGCCACCTTCAACAGGTCGGTGATCATCATGCGGTACTTCAGTTCCCGGACTCTCGTTTCGGCCATGCTTCCCCTTCCCAAGTTCCTCGTGGCGGGCCTGAGGGGATTCGAACCCCTGGCCAACGGCTTTCCTCGACCCTTCAGTCTTAAAAGGCCGATGCTCTACCTTGCTGAGCTACAGGCCCACACGTCTAAGGCGTTAACCAGTTTACATCAAATCCATATATAACTTTTTTTCGATTTGCTCTATTCATTTAATATATACTTTTTTTAAGTCTAAAGATTAAGAGACAACTCTTATTAGACGGGTGTAAAGGCATTCTGGTGCAGGGTTATGCGGCTGTGGTCCAGCCTGGTAAGATCTCAGCCCCCCAAGCTGATGACCCGGGTTCAAATCCCGGCAGCCGCACCAACTTTCACCGAACACACAGTCCTATTTTCACCTCCAAAGTGATCATTAAAAATTAATGTCTGCATTCGCCGGTAGGAATAAGGCTGAGGGGCACGTACACTTGGAGCCTGTGTTTATTGGGGTTCCATGGTGTTTTCTGATAACCAAACTTCCATGTCGCTAGCGATATGTTTTAATAATCGTCCGCTAAACTTACAGACATGCCATACTGTAGAAGCTGTGGAAAAGAGATCGATGAAGACGCGCGTTACTGCCCCAACTGTGGGACCGAGACGAGGGGAACCCACTGGGAAGAAGTCACAGTCGCCGCCGACGACCTGATCGGGCGCGTAAGGCAACTCATCGCCGAGGGAAACGTCAGGAAGATAGTTGTCAGAAACGAGAAAGGAGATCTACTTCTGGAGATACCCGTGACGGCCGTGGCCATAGGGACATTGATCGCGCCATACCTGGCGGCGCTGGGAGCCATCGCCGCGATAGTCACTAGGGTTACTATTCATATAGAGCGTAGAGACGTCGAAGAGTAGCTCCCAACTTTTTTTCAATAATGTTTTTTCTATAATACATCCACAATATCTAGCTTGCATATGTCGTAATATGTTAGAAACTTGGGTCTTTACGTCGTTGATGGAAACATGATCTTGCATATATCTTGTAAAATAACCTTTCCATGTTAACATACGGTTTCATCGTACCGTTCAATGTTTGAACGTCCCGTGACCATGAGACAAACTTAACTACGATGTTACAATAATCGGGGCATCTCAGGGATAACGTGACGCGATGTTGATGTTTCCATACAAGGCAACGAGTAAATAGTATGTATGAATAGTATAGTTTTGCCCGGATGGGA
>CAZTZC010000125.1:0-7458 GCA_964618045.1 uncultured Candidatus Bathyarchaeia archaeon
TTAATAGTGTAACGGATAATTTAGACTAGGTTAAAATGCCGGAGTTTGGAGACCCGTTCAGCGGCCTAGCCGCTGACAGGAAGCTGACCCACGAGGAGCTCGTGAGGGCGATAAGGTTCATGGTCTCGGCCGAGTACGAGGCCATACAGCTGTACATGCAGCTCGCCGAGTCCACTGACCACGAGCTCGCGAGGAAGGTGCTCGTGGACATAGCGGACGAGGAGAAGGTGCACGCGGGAGAGTTCCTGAGGCTCCTCTACGAGCTGGCCCCCGAGGAGAAGGACTTCTACATCAAGGGCTTCGAGGAGGTAGAGGAGCTCATGGAGGAGTAGCATCCTCTTTTTCTTTCACGATTCAACCATTTCATCTGCATGATGGGCGTAGAGGATCAGCGAGTCAGGCTTCTTAACGACGGACAGACACGGGAGGGCGACTATATCCTCTACTGGATGCAGTCGTCCCAGAGGGTGGAGTACAACCACGCGCTGGCGTACGCCGCCGAGGAAGCGAACAAGCGCAACAAGCCCCTACTGGTCGCCTTCGGCCTCACAGAGTACCCCGGGGCCTGCCTCAGGCACTACGCGTTCATGTTAGAGGGGCTGAGGGAGGTGCGGAGTCAGCTGGAGGCGCTGGGGGCACAGCTCGTCGTGAGACACGTACCCCCATCAGAGCTGGTTATAGAGCTCTCTAGGGAAGCGTGCCTCGCGGTCGTCGACAGGGGCTACACCAGAGAGCCTAGGAAGTGGTACAGCCTAGCCGCGGACGGTGTAAAATGCCCGCTGGTGCAGGTGGAGTCCAACGTCGTGGTGCCTGTCGAGGAGGCCTCGCCGAAGGAGGAGTACTCTGCGACTACCCTGAGACGCAAGATAAAGGATAGATTGCAGTGCTACCTGAAGCCCTTAGACGAGTTCCCATCGATCAGAAGGGGTAGCATCGACGTAGAGTCCATGGACCTCGACGACCCTAAGCTACTGGACGGCCTCAGCATCGATGATGGCGTGGCCGACTCGTCTTTCCGCGGCGGCGGAATCGAGGCGGAGAGGCTGCTGAACTCGTTCCTCGACGACAAGCTGGACGACTACGGCGAGAAACGGAACGACCCTACCCTCGACATGGTCTCGCACATAGTCCATACCTGCATTTCGGCCAGGTCTCACCCGTCGAGATAGCGCTACGGGTGATGGAGACAGGCTCCAGGGGATCCGAGGCCTACCTCGAGGAGCTCATCGTCAGGAGGGAGCTTGCCATAAACTTCGTCCACTACAACCAATACCATGACAGTTTAGAGTGCCTGCCGGAGTGGTGCAGGAAGACGCTCAGGGAGCATGCAGGCGACCCCCGGGAATACGTGTACACGTTGGAGGAGTTCGAGGATGCGCGGACCCATGACTCCTACTGGAACGCCGCACAGAGGGAGATGGTGGAGACGGGTATGATGCACGGCTACATGCGCATGTACTGGGGCAAGAAGATAATCGAGTGGACCGAGACGCCGGGGGAGGCTTACAGGATAGCCCTGTATCTGAATAACAAGTACGAGCTGGACGGTAGGGACCCCAACGGCTACGCTGGCGTCGCGTGGTGCTTCGGCAAACACGATCGCCCCTGGAAGGAGAGGCCCATATTCGGCAAGATAAGGTATATGAACGACCGCGGCTTGGAGCGCAAGTTTGACATGAAGCTCTATTTGGAGCAGAGGCGGCGGCCTTGAAGGGCCTGTGGACGCCTTGTGCCCGCAGGATCGCCCTCATCGTATGGATTTAGAGAAAATAAGGGAAAAAGATAGGCTTCACAGTATCTAGCAGAGATAAAATGACTAATAATAGGATTTTTCTTTATAATAACCAAAACTTTGATTATTCTATACGCCTTTTTCCTTCCAAATCTTATGAAAAATTAATAAGGAATCATTTTTAAAACACGCCGATAACATAACTGTTGGGTAAAACTAATGCCTAAATGCGGGATATGCGGTAAGGAAGTCAAGGAACAGCCGAAGATAACTGCAGACGGTAAGTGCTCCGTTTGCGGGGTAAAGCTCAAGCCTGCCAAGTAGCCCCCCTTTTTTATTAATCATAATGAAGCCCAGGGTGGTTGTAAGCAGATGCGTCGAGTTCGAGCCGGTCCGGTGCAACAGCCAGATGATGAGGAGCGAGTTCGTCAAGCTGCTGCTGCCTTTCATGGAACCTATGACGGTTTGTCCAGAGGTGGGCATCCTCCGGTCGTGGGTGGTGAGGTTAAATGGGTCGTACCTTGGGCGGCAGACGTTCTTCAACCCGTACCCGGAGGAGCTGGTGGACGTCGACTCCATGGTGGAGGCTTGCGGCGGCAGGGACTGTTGGAAGGACGAGGAAGAGCGAAGCGCCTCGGGGCGCACTCACGCTGTCTCTTCTCTGGGCTCCACCTCGACGGCTACCTCGTTCCTCCGCATGAACCAGGGCTTGAAGGGGCCGTCGTACCTCATCGAGAACACCTCTCCCTTTCTCCTGACGCCTTCCCTCTCCAGCTCATCTAACAGCTCCCTGGTTTTAGAGCTGAAATTAGACTGTGTCCATCTTCCGGAGAACCTCAGCGCAGCGACGAGCCTCTCAGGCACCTTCACTATCTTGACTCGCTCGTCCGACGGCTCCGGGGTCGTATCCACCGTGTACTTGTCTGGCATCACGAAGGCGATCGATTTGTCGTCCGACAGCACGGGCGCGGTCATGGCGATTCGCTCGGAGATCACTGGAGCCGTCATGGCGATCTTCGTCTTCTTGACGTTGGCGCCGGAGATGAACCGAAAAAGTATGTTGAACCCGCCGTCGGCGAGGCCCTCAACCCTGGCGACAACGATCTCCGGGTACCTTCTTATCTCGACTCTGCCAACAGTCTCCACTACATCGTACTTGGCCTGCTCAACCATATGAATACATGAAAACGGCAGGTGAAAGCCTTTACTAAACACTTGTTCACCAGAGGCCGCAAACTGGACACGAGTAGGTCGGCTTTATTACGCCGAAGACTTCTCTTATTAAGATATGTCCAACTACAGCCCGACGCGTGACACCCTCGCTAAACGCATAGCGGGCGAGATAGTGTTGTCGCCCAGCCCGGGGAAGACCATGCGGAAGTGGAGGGGGCTCCTCGGGGTCACACAGATAGAGGTGGCGGGCATCCTTGATCTGTCGCCTTCCGTGGTCAGCGACTACGAGACGGGGCGCCGCCGCAGCCCGGGCAGCGGCTTCATAAAGCGGTACGTGGGGGCGCTGCTGGACATCGACGAGTCGAAGGGCGGCCAATATGTTAGGCAGTTTAGCAGGATCACGCTGGACCCCAGCGACGTCTTCATAGACATCAGGGAGTTCATGGCGCCCGTGAGCGTCGCGGAGATCGTGGAGGCCGTCAAGGGGACGGTCTACGCGGGGCATGATAGGCTGGACCAGAACGTGTTAGGGTACACCATAGTGGACAGCATCAAGGCGATACAGATGCTCAGCGGCCTCGACTTCTACAGGATATTCGGCACCACCAGCGAGAGGGCGTTGGTTTTCAGCGGCGTCAGCCGGGGCAGGTCCCCCATGATAGCCGTGAAGATAAGCCCCTTCAAGCCCCGCGTCATAGTGCTCCACGGCCTGGAGGGGGAGCTGGACCCGCTGGCGATCCAGCTGGCGACCCACGAGGGCATACCGCTGGCGGTGTCGGGGCTGGAGACCGAGGACGAGCTTGTCGAGGTGCTGGTGGATCTGTACGAGAGCACCGGGTAGCAGAGGCCTCATCAAGGCGTCGTCTGTCTCCGGTGCACAAGTAATCCTTGTATGAGGCTGGCTACGCTGTCCCCCCTACTCGTACCTGAGGGCGTCGACGGGGTTCATGCCAGCGGCTCTCCACGCCGGGTAGAGGCCGGCGAGGACGGACGTTACCATGGCGAAACCTACGACGGCTAAGCCGAGGAAGGGCGACGTTGATACGGGGAGCCCTATGTAGTCGCCGACGAATCTGCCGAGCACGAAACCGAAGGCTGCGCCTAAGATGCCGCCCATGACCCCCGTTATGGTTGCCTCGCTGAGGAAGAGGTAGAGGACGTCGCTGCTCTTGCCGCCTATGGCCTTGAGGATGCCTATCTCGCGTGTCCGCTCAATGACGCTTATGGTCATGGTGTTGACGATGCCGACGCCCGCAACTATGAGGCTGATGGCCGCGATGCCGCCGAGCACCCCCTCGATGGTGCCCAGGATCTGGCCCACCTGCTCCTGGACCATCTCGAAGCTCATGACCATGACGTCGTCGCCGAAATCGTCCTCGATGTGCTCCACGACGGCGTCCACGTTATCGATGGTGTCCACGGTGAGGGCGACGTAGTCGACGCTGCTGCCTGACTCGAATATCTGCTGGGCCTCCCTGAATGGGATGATGACGCTGTTGTCGTCCTCGCTGCCGAAGGTGCCTCCCACCGCCTCCATGACGCCGACGACCCTCAGAGTAGCCTGCTTCTCCTGGCTCTTGACCATGAATGTGAGGGTGATCCTGTCCCCGACCTCGTAGGCCGGCCTGTCCAGGTCCGAGGGGTTGGCGACGAGGTGGCCCAGGACGACGGCGGCCTTGTCGCTCTGGACGAGGGCCCTGCCTTCAGCCATCTCGTAGTAACTGAAGATGTCGAAGTAGATGGGCTCGGCGCCGAAGACGTTGCAGACGTAGGTCTTGCCGCGTATGTTGTAGCTGGCGAGCTTGCTGCCGACGATGGGGCTCATGTACTTGACGTGGGGCGTCTTCTCCAGGATCTGGATGTCGCGCCAGTTGAAGGCCTCGCCGACGAGGCCGCGGCCGGGCTGTATCCTGAAGGGTACGACCATGACGTTGTTGGGGCCGAACATCTCTAGCTGGCCGCTCACCTCCTCGGTGAGGCCCTGGGTGATGCTTATTAGGCCCGTGACGGCGGCGATGCCTATGAGTATGCCTAGGACGTTGAGGCCGAGCCTGAGCTTGCGCTCGTTGAGGCCGTTGACGGCGGTGAGGAGGATGTCCCGGGGCTTCAACTCAGGGAGAAGAACGCTGGGCGGGATATAAACAGGCTAGTCGACTGTCTCTTGTTCCTCGAACTGGGCGACATACTCGGCTGGGAGCCCGAGGGCCCTGGCTCCGTCCACCATGTACCGTAGGTAGAGCTTCGTCGGCTTGAATGGGCCGCGTGGGTTGGTGGTGCGGTAAACGTGGGCCAGCATGGGCTCCCCCTCCTCGGAGACGACCATTATGGGGTGCCGGTAGTAGGTGCCCTGGGGGACGCCCTCCACGGTGTCGAGGTGCTCCATCTCTTCCGGCGGTATCTCGTAGACGGCTCCCCTGACGAGCTTGTTGAGGGCGGGCTCGATGCCTGTGCAGCCGCCCCTGTAGTTCTTACTGTAGTAGTTGAACTGGACCTCCCAGTTGGGGATCAACGCCTTGCAGATGAACTCCGCGCTGGGCGTGTGCTTCTTGAGGTTGGTGATGTCCATGAAGCTGCCGTAGGTGAAGTACAGCATGAGGCAAGGTGTACATCGATTTCTTAAAGACTTTTTTCTCATTGTGGGACTATTGTCAACAGCTTGAGTAACTCGTCGAGTCCTGCCTGTCTAGGTGTGGGTTGTCGATATCCATTGTTTTCATGGGTGAAGCGTTTCAAGAGAGTCGTCTATTAACCATGGGTGCCTTTTTCAAATCGTTTGTGGCGACCCGGCCTTGGCCCGGCGTTTTGCTCCGGTGATTCTCTCCAGCTGCCGTCTCACCTCGTCGAGGTCCCTGCCGCCTCCGCCTCTGGGGACGTAGCGGGTGCCTCCGCTGGTCTCGTAGAACTGGAAGACGCTGTAGAAGGGCTTCTTTTCGACGTCGTATTTGACGAGGATGTAGCCGCCCTCTCGGGCTATCTCCTCGGAGCCTTCAGGCAGCTTCTTCTTGGGTTGCATTAAACCAGTCCGAACACATTCCTGTGTGCCTGTGGGGGGATAATCTTTGTCATTATGGAATCGAGCAGACGTTGAATCATTTATTTGAGTGGTTAAACAATTCTATGTGATTGGTTTGCCTCTGAGATTCTCTTCACCCGTCGTCGTGCGTCCCTATGAGCTCAAGTGGTTCGACGTCGAGCTGCCCGACCCGGGGCCATACGAGGTGGTGTACCGTAACAGGGCGTGCCTCATCTGTGGCAGCGACCTCCACCTCTACAAGGGGCTTCACCCCTATGCGCCGCTCCCCGCGTGCTGCGGCCACGAGGTAGCGGCGGACGTCGTCGAGGTCGGCTCCAAGGTCTCTGAGTTGGCTGAGGGGGACAGGGTGTACGTCTCCGGCACCGGGGCGAGCCCGGTTCCCTGCGGGGAGTGCATCCACTGCGTCAGGGGCGAGGCATCCAGGTGTGAGAACAAGCGGGCTCCAGTGAGCTTCAGCGTCGACGGTAAACCGGTTTCACGGTTCCCGAGCGGCTTCGGTGAGTATACCTATGGGCACGTGGCGAGCGCCTACAGGCTGCCCGAGGGCGTGTCCTACTACGAGGCCGCCGTGGCCACGGACCTTGCGTACGTGATAGGCGTGGTGAGGAGGTCGGGGGCAGGGCTCGGTGACGTGGTCGCCATTCTGGGTGCGGGGCCCATCGGTCTGCGTGCGTTGGAGGTTGTCAGGAACGCGGGGGTCTCCAAGGTAATCGTGTCTGAGCCCGTGGGTTACAGGCTCGACCGTGCCGAGTCGTTGGGAGCCGACATGGTCGTGAACCCGAAGACGGTGGACCCGGTCGAGGCGGTGCTAGCGGCCACGAATGGGGAGGGGGTCGACTACGTCTTCGACACGGCTGGTAACCTGAACGCATCCATGCAGGGGTTGAAGATGCTCAAGACCGGGATGGGAGGACTCGGGACCCTCATACTCATGGGGCTGTACGAGGAGCCGAACCTGACTGTGAACCTCTCGGAGCTCATGCACAAGGCGGGAAAGATAGTCGCGGAGTGGGGCATAAGGGAAGGGCGAAACAGGAACGTGCTTGACGCCCTGCACATGATGGCCGAGAGGAGGGTCAACATCATGAAGTGGATCACCCACAGGATGCCGGAGGAGAAGGCGGTGGAGGCCATGATGATGCTGATAAACAAGGAAGAGGGAGCCATCGGCGTCGAGATCGTCCACTAGCTACAGGGGACGCCCTTGGGGCAGCGTCCTGTAGTGGGACGTGGGCGACAGCTCATATCTGTCTATCATGACGTCGACGACGGCTGGCTTACCGGAGTCAAACGCCGTCTGGATGGCCTCCTTCAGCTCGCCGGGTCTCTCGACCCGTTGGCCGTGGCAGTCGAAGGCCTCGGCTACCCTGCCGTAGTCTATGTCGACGAAGTCCGAGGACTTTAGTGCCTTTCCTTCGCCTCTCCACTTGAAGCCGTAGTGGAGCATCCCCAGGGTTACGTTGTTGAAGACCACGGCAACGAAGGGTTTGTCGCAGCGGAGGGCGGTCTCGAGCTCCGA
>CAZTZC010000126.1:0-7435 GCA_964618045.1 uncultured Candidatus Bathyarchaeia archaeon
CCGTAGAGGAACGCCATGCTGAAAAGCAGGAAGGCGCTGCCTGTGGCGCTCATCACGAAGTACTTGAACCCTGCCTCCAGTGGGCCCCAGTTCTGCTTCAAGAAGGCGACCAACACGTAGCTGGATATGCTCATGAGCTCCCAGAAGATGAACAGCGTAAAGAAGTCGCCCGCCATCGTGACGCCCACCAACCCTGCCAGCAGGAAAAGGAACAGTGTGTAAAACTCTGTCAACCTCGTCTCCCGCTCCATGTAGCTTGTGCTGTAGATGGCAACAAGCACCCCGAGGAAGGTAATGCTCCCGGCCATGAACACGCCCAGCATGTCCACCTCGAAGCAACCCGAGAAGGGGGGGTTCTGGCCCCAAGACGACACCACGAGAACGTGGCCGGCCGACGCCTCCACCTGGAGGTAGAGCTGATAGACCGAGTAGAGGGACAGGGCTGTGACGAATATCGCCCAGAATTCGCGTAGCATGAACCTGCTTCTCTTTGCCACCAGCCCCATGAACGGTGCGAGAACCCCTCCCAAGACGAGCACAAGCACGGGCGTGGGGATAGCTAGACCCAGAAGGGGTATCATTTGGGCTACCATTTGAGCCGCATCAGCCTCCTTATGTCGAGAGTACCGTAATGCTTGTACGCGTTAATCACTATGGCCAAGCCCACGGCGATCACTGAGCCGTCCAAGACTATGGCCATCATCACTATGGTCTGTGGGAGGGGGTCGACGAACCCTGTGACGTTGGACGATAACGCGATGAAGCAGAGGTTCGCGGCGTTGAACAGGATCTCGACGCCGATCAGCAGCCTGACCATGTCTCTCTTCATGGTCAGGCAGCCTAGACCTATGAGGAACTGGAGGAATATGAACACCAGCACCACCGATAGTTGAGTTATCACTGCTCAGGCGCCTCCTCCTTCAGCATGGCTAGGCAGCACATCACCGAGGCGAATATCACGAAAGACTGTAGGGCGATGTCCTGTCCGCGGCTCTCCCACATGAACCTCGAGACAGCGGGGGCTATTTCCTTGTAGGGCTCGGTGGGGACGAGTTGCGTCCCTGGGCCGCCCTCGTGGTAAGGGAACTCCACCTGAACCGATATCCATGTGAAAGACAGGGCTAGCCCTGCGACTACAAGCAAACCTATCACCGTCTCGTATCCTATGCTCTGCAATCTCATGCCGTTACCTCCTCTTCGTCGAATCTGGTCTGCCCTGCCTGTGTCAACATGACTGTGATGAGGAAGAAGACCACTATCGCCCCTGAGAATATGGCGAACTGGAAGAGCGCGGCCGTGGGCGCGTTCATCATGTAGTACGCGATGCCCAGTGCCACGTTTGAGCATAGCAGGGAGACGACTCCGTAGACTATGTTCCTGCTGACCACAGCCAATAAAGCCATGACCACGACAACTGCTAACACTATTATTAACGCGATCATACGTCCTTCACCTTCCTGTACTTCATCTCTTTGTCTGTTAGATACGCCTCCGTCCTCCTCTTCATCATGGGGAGAATGTCCTTGATGTCTGGGACCTCCATGAGGCGCTCAGGGGAGTAAACGAGCTCGCTGCGGTCTGCCGTCGCGTACTCGACGATGTCGGTGAACTCCAGCGCCTGTTTCGGGCACTGGTTCACACAGTATCCGCAGAGACAGCATGTGTTGTAGTCTATTTGGGGGTACTTCTTGTCCTTGCCTTCTATCTCCACCAGTGTTATGGATGCGTCTGGGCAGACCCTGGCGCATATCCCGCAACTGATGCACCTGTCCAGATGGAAGACGTGGCGGCCCCTGAACCTCTCGGCGAACATGAGGCGCTCAGTAGGGTAGGCCACCGTCTGGCTGTTCCTTAAAACGTAGGGAGCCACGATCATCAGTGGTTTCAACATCTTTCTCAGCCAGCTCATCAAACAACCTCCAGCATCTTCATCACTATCACAAAAAACAGGTTCAACAGTGCGAGGGGCGTCATGTATTTCCAGCCCAGCTTTATCATCTGATCCATCCTGAGTCTAGGAAAGACGCACCTCAGCAGTATGATAAAGACCACCAGCACGAAGAACTTTGCCAGCAGCCAGAAGATGTGGCTGGCCGTGGGCATACCCATTAGCACCGGTCCGTTGAAGCCACCTAAGTAGAGGGTGATGAACATCAGCGTCCATGCCTGGAAGAGGACGTACTCGGCCATCATCGTGAAACCGAAAAGGATGCCGCTGTACTCGGTTCTCCAGCCAAACACCAGCTCGACCTCAGCCACCGGTATATCGAAGGGAGTCCTCTCGGACTCTATGAAGATGCCCAGGAAGAACAAGACGAACCCTATAACCTGTGGGATAGCGAACCACATGGACTGCTGAGCCTCCACGATCTTCAACAAGTCCATGCTGCCCGCCATTATCGCCACACCGGCGGCACAGATGACCAACGGAATCTCTCCGGAGATGTACATGTAGGCAACCCTCCAGGCCCCTATGAAGCTGTACTTGTTGTTGCTCGCCCACCCCGAAAATATCGGTATCAGGGGCGCGATCCCCATGATCGCAAAGAACATGGGCAAGCTGAGGCTGCCGACGTCCCAGAGAACCCAGTTCGAGTCAAAGGGAATCAGCAACAGCGCAAGTGAGGGAATGGTTGAAAGGATCACGGGCATAGCCACGAAGAAGGGCCAATCGATGGAGGCGGGGATAATTATCTCCTTCATGAATAGCTTCAAGAAGTCGGCGAACACCTGTAAGACCCCCGCTCTACCACCGCAGTAGTACGGCCCAACCCTGAGCATCGCCCTGGCGAGGAACTTTCGTTCAAACCATACCGCAAATATGGCGAAACCCAGTATGAACCCGAGGCCCGGTAGCAGAAGTACCTGCAGCAACGGCTTGGAGTTGAGGGTCAGGAATTCGATTATCATGCTCGGGATGTTCAGTAAACTAAACTGATCTGCCTGAACTAAGTTCGCTAGAATCCCAGCGATTAAAGTATCTGAATTCATTTCATCATCCTCCAGTCATCTATCCGAGTCCAAGTACCACGGGTCTATCGAGTTGATTATCACGGGTATATCCGCGACGAAGACCTCGTTGAGTTCAGCCAGCCTCTCGAAGACATACATGTTCCGTAGAGTCGGTGAGTTGATCTTGACGCGGTACGGGTTACCGGTGCCGTTTGTGAACAGGTGGAACCCCAGTTCCCCTCTTCCCGCCTCGACCCTGCTGATGCACTCACCCTCAGGGACCCTCATGAATGCGTTGACTCTACCCTTCACGGGGCCGTCAGGGATCTTCTGAGCGATCTGCTCCATGATGTTGAGTGCCTGCCCGATCTCGTGGTACCTCACCTTTGTGCGGGCCATCACGTCACACGCATCCTCCGTGATGACCTCCCACTCCAGGTCACCGTAGGCGTCGTATGGCTCCTCGCGCCGCATGTCTATGTCGATGCCTGAGCCCCTCAAGACGGGCCCGGTGGCTCCCAGCCTCAGGGCGTCCTTAGGCGTCAATATGGCGACGCCGTCGCACCTGTTCTCGAAGAGAGGGTTCAACACCATGGCGTCCCAGTAGTCCTTGAACCGACCCCGCAGGTATTTCACGGCCTTGAGAACCTTCTCCCTGAACCCGTCAGGGAAGTCGTGGTGTACTCCCCCGGGGAAGAAGTGGTTGAAGCTCCACCTGGCCCCAGTCAGTTCCTCGAAGAGGTCGAGGAGTATCTCGCGGTCAACGGTGGTCCAGAGGAATACCGCCGGGAAATATCCCGTGGACTCGGCCTGAAGACCGAAGGCGTAGAGGTGGCTGTTGATCCGGCTCATCTCGCATATTAACGTCCTTATCCATTTAGCCCTCTCCGGCACCTCGATGCCCGCGGCCTTCTCTATGGCCGTGACGTATCCTATGCTCATGTTGGCGGTGTCCACCATGGCCATGCGGTCAACGGGGATTATTCCGCTGAAGAAGCTGCGGTTCTCAAGTATCTTCTCGATACCCCTGTGAGTGAAACCCAGGTCCGCGATGATCCTGTGAACCTTCTCCCCATCCACATCCAGAAGTATTCTTGTCTGGCCGCTCATGGGGTGCTGGGGGCCCCAGCTTATCCGCATCACGTCGGGCTTTATCATCGGCTCTCTCATTGCTGGCCTTCCCCCTTGAAGTCCTTAAGGAGGGGGTGTCCTCCCTTCCAGTCGGGTGGAAGCAGAAATGGAATCATGTTTGGGTGACCCTCGAACTCTATGCCAAACATCTCATGGGCCTCCCTCTCATGGAAGCTCATGGCGTCCCACACCTGGGTTAAGCTGGGAAGCTTGGGGTCATCCCTGTTCAGGTCCACCCTGTAGGTTAACATGAATCTACTGCTGGGGTGCATCAAGTAGTAGATCATCTGAATCCTGTTGTCGTCAGGATAATCTATGGCTCCCCCTGAGATGGGCATGATGAACCCATAGTCGTCTCTCAGCGACTTAGCGGCGTCTATGAAGCTCTCGTTGTTGACAACGAGGTCGGCTCTTCTCGGATCAGTTGACTCAATGGATTTAACTGCTTCAGGGTGATCCTTCTGGAACGCCTTGACGAAGTCGGCGGCGCTAGTCTTCGACACCTATTCTCCTCTCCTTCTTTATTTTCTCCTGAAGAAGCATCATACCGTGTATGATGGCCTCGGGGCGCGGCGGACACCCGGGGATATAGATGTCCACCGGTACGTATTCGTCTACCGCGACGACGGCGTACGAGTCGTGGAAAGGACCCTTACCAGTTGGGCATGCTCCTACGGCGACGACATACTTCGGGTCACCCATCTGGTCGTAGAGGTACTTGACCCTCAAAGCCATCTTCCGGGAGACGACGCCCACCACCATGATGCAGTCACACTGTCTGACGCTGGCGAAAGGCAGGACGCCTAGGCGTTCCATGTCGAAGCGGCTGCCTGAGACCTGCATGAACTCGGGGCTGCAGCACCCGGTGACGAAGTGTATGGGCCAGATGCTGTACTTGCGTGACCAACCGGCGATGAAGTCAATGAGGTTGTATGCGGCCCCGCTGCCCGGGATGTTGTCGAAGGCTCTTTTAATGGTCTTTTCTTCGGTCATCATCTCACCAAGTTCTTTCTTTCAACAAGGAAGTACGCCAATGCGAGGGCTACGATGAAGCTGTATGTGATGATGATGCTCACAACCTCCAGGGTGAAGCTAACTGAGATTGCGGAAGTGAGTATCATCCAAGCGAAGGCGTCCAACGCGAAGAACGCCACCGCGTATCCGAAGTATCGTGTGATACCAAGAAGCCTGAATGAACGAGCCTCTCCGAAGGGCTCCTGCCCACACTCGTAGATTGTGGTCTTTGTCTTGTTCGGGTTTTTTGCGCTGATTAGTCTAGCTGCGAGTATTGCTACGCTTAGAAATCCGAGTTCAATCCCAGTGAAAATCCAGAAGGCCTGGGACCCGCTCAATGTGAACAACGTATCTCCTCCACACTACATAATAAGTAACAAATAAAAGTTGACTTGGCCATGGAGCCATTTCAGTCCTCCTCAACATAAATAGTTTTCTTAGAAGACTTTTTCTGATAATTATGTCCTATGTTCTTGTGATAATATCTGATTCCTTTTTATTTTTTGTAAACTAATTTTCATGATTAAATTCGGTTATGTTAAAATATCTTTAGTCTTGGTCTAATCTGAGACAAAATCGATTGTATCCTCTATTTTCTATACTCTGTTGTGAGATGCTTTCGCGAAATCTCTAAATCAATGGGGCTGAAATGAGACTAAGATGACAAGCTCGAAGAACTCGTCGACCAAGAAGATCCTGATAGCGGGGGTGGGAAACAGACTCATGGGCGACGACGGCTTCGGCCCCAGAGTGATAGATCTTCTGTCCTCGGCTCCTCTGCCTGAGAACGTGGAGGCGAGGGACATTGGAACAGCGGGCCTGACCATCGCTACCGATCTTAGTGAATACGATCTCGTCGTCTTCGTGGACTCTGTGAACGTCGAGGGGGAACCAGGTCAGCTCCATAAATCGGGTATCATGGTTGAAGAGGGAGGAGGGGACGCCGCAGAACTGTCCAGATTCACGCTGCACGAGGTTGGCTTGGAAGGTCTTTTAAAATTCGCCAAAGCGATAGGCGCACTACCCCCGAGAGTGATTCTGATAGGGTGCAAGCCGAAGGCTTTAGGCCCAAGCCTCGAACTCTCTCCCGAGGTTGAGGACACCCTCCAGAGGGCGGCAGATATGGCCATAGCTACAGTGGAGGACTTCCTCTCAGAACGAAATGAATAAAAAATTTGGTAGGTTAGGTAGGTTAGATATCCAGTAGGTGGACGATCTTCTCGTCGCCGTTGAAGACCTGGACGGAGCAGGCCAGACAGGGGTCGAAGCTCCTGATGGTCCTGACCACGTCCACGCCCGTGAGCTCTCCTGCCTCTGATATTGGGCTGCCGACGATGGCGGCCTCATAGGGTCCGAGGTCGCTTTCTCCGAGCTTGGGTCCCGAGTTCCAGGTGCTCGGAGCCATGATCTGGTAGTTTTCTATGTGGCTGTTCTTCATGACGCACCAGTGGGCGACGCCGCCCCTCATGGCCTCGTGTAGGCCGACGCCTAGGCCGTTCTTAGCCTTTTTGTATTTATTCCATATTTTCGCCTTACCATCCTTGACCAAGCCCAGTCCCGCAAGCACCGTGTTGTACAGGACGTAGGCCGAGTAGGCGTAGTAGTAAGCTCTAGCCCTCACCCTCTCGACTGTGTTGATTTTTTCAGGGACATTCCACTCGAACTCCATGGCCTCGGCGTTCCTGTAGGGGATGACTGTAGCCTTTGGCAGGGCGAACTTGATACTGCTCCCCGTGGACTCCGGGATGAGTTTCCCGATGGCCGTGGCCCACATCCGGGCGATGGGGCCCAGCTCTACCGTGTTGAGGTCGCCGCCGCCCTTCCAGTCAAGCCAGCGCACCGAGGTGCCCCAGCTGTACTTGCCGTCCCACTTGCCGTAGGCTCCGGGGTGGGGCTTGGTGACCTTGTTCCACGGATGGTACTTGGTGACGGGGTTCCCCAGGGGGTCCTCCTCCACCATCTTGCCATCCCAGTCGTCGAAGTAGCTCGACTCCACCATCTCCTGGACGCCTACGTTGATCTCGACCAGGTCCTGGGTTTTCAGCTCGCCGTCGATGATTACTCCGGGGGAGACAGCCCTCTTAAGGGCCCAGTCCGCCATGTCCTCGTACTTCGCGTTGTAGGCCGTGGGGTCCTCGTAGGCGCCGTAGGAGACCATGTTGTTCTCCCTTGCCCCGCACTCCTCGTACCCCATACTGAGCACAAAGTCTAGGAGGTCGTCCATCACAGGCACGAATCCCTTGGCATATGCCACGTTCTGAGCCAGCATTGCGGCGTACTGCTCCAGGTCCGTGGGAGTTAGAGTCTTCGCCACCCCCCCAGGCACCAGAGTGTTGAC
>CAZTZC010000127.1:0-7406 GCA_964618045.1 uncultured Candidatus Bathyarchaeia archaeon
ATGCGGCGGCATCCTCCGGGACCCCGAGCCCAAGAGCTATTGATTCTAGACCCGTTACCTCCACCTTTTTTCTCCACAAACCGTTTTCAATGGAGACACCGTCCTTAGGCTATGGCTGCTAGGGGTTTACTGAGCCGTTGCGGCATATACTGCGGCGCCTGCTACGTCTACAGGGCTGAGAGGGACGGTGGCGAGTTCCTCAATGAGACTGCGGAGTGGCAAGGAGTAAAAATCGACGAGGTCAGTTGCATGGGCTGCATGGGCCCCGAGGAGGCTCTGTGGGTGAACTGCGCCAAGTGCCGAGTCAGGGGCTGCCTCAAGGAGAGGGGACTGGAGTTCTGCTACCAGTGCCGCGAGTTCCAGGAAGGGTCTTGCACGTATTATGAGAGGATGGCCGTGTTCTGCGCCAAGCGGGGTGAAGACATCAGGGGCGCCATGGTAGAGATAGAGAAAGACCCAGATGCGTGGCTGAAGGCGCAGGACGAGAGGTGGCGGTGCGGCTCCTGCGGCGGGCCGTATTCATGGTACGAGGAGACGTGCCACCACTGCGGCTCTGATCTGGGGAGAACCGATCTTAGCCCTTAGCCCGTTTCTCGCGGTACTCTCGGAGCCTTTCTTCAAGCTCTTTATCGCCTAGGGCGAGTATCTCTATGGCCAGCAGGGCGGCGTTTCTGGCGCCGTCTATTGCCACGGTGGCGACAGGCACGCCCGTGGGCATCTGGACGATGCTGAGGAGGCTGTCGAGGCCCCCGAGCTTGACGTCCTTTGGGACCCCGATGACGGGTTTGACGGTTTGCGCTGCTACGGCTCCCGGCAGGGCCGCCGCGAGGCCTGCTATACAGATATAGACGTCTGCTTCGCTGTTCTTT
The DNA here is from genome assembly GCA_964618045.1 of uncultured Candidatus Bathyarchaeia archaeon. GTDB lineage: Archaea > Thermoproteota > Bathyarchaeia > TCS64 > TCS64 > RBG-16-57-9. Next base: position 870 of record CAZTZC010000127.1, read on the forward strand.
ACGTATGAGGCGAGCCTCTCCGGGTTGCGGTGCGCAGAGATTACGTTGAGCTCGTGTGGTACGCCGAACTCTTCGAGCATCTGGGCCGCCTTCTCGCCTTGCTCGGCGTCAGACTCGCTGCCCATTATGACAGATACTCTCGTCATGGTGATGGTTTAGATGGCGGGGCTTTAAGTGTTGTTCGGAGCAAGGGTGGATGATGTGTTTCACCTTGAACCCGACCCAGGAAACCAGTGCAAGAACAAGGCCTTGCCAGAAGATCATGCGTGAAGCGTGGATCACCCTTGATCTTTCTGTACATAAACTCAAACCATCAGAGTATTGTTCTATGTATAAGACGGAAGTGAATATCAAAACGAGAGGATTGAACCGTTATTTATTCCGTGTAAGTGGTTTAGTCGGTGGAAAAATGAAAACGAAGGAGAAAAAACGTGACTCAGCAGCCGGCCAGGAGGCCGGTCAGATCGCCGAGAGTGGATGCCTCCTCCAACCCTCGGATCATCTTCAGCACCTCCTGAGCTTTCCCCTCGTCCATCTTGAAGCTGGCGCACTCCATGAACTTCGCGTCCACCTCGTGACCCATGAACGGCTTCTCGGGGGTCCCCCGGTACTCCTCCGCCGTCCTCCTGACGACCCGGCCGTCCACGAGCTCCACCTCTAGGATGCTTCGCATCTTCTCCACACCCATGGAGGCGATCTCCGCGTCATGGATCGTCCTCACCCTCCTCATGACATCCACAACCTCCGGGCGCGTGACGAACTCAGTGGTGTACTCACGGAGCCCCGCCCGCCGCCTCAGGAGGATGGAGGCCAACGCAAAATTCAGGCTGAACTTGGCCTGGAGACCCGTGACGGGCTCGCTGTACCTGAGAGGCTCCAGTATGTTCGGCCCAGCCCTCAGCCTGATCTCCCTCACGTCCTCCGGCTTCAGATCCTCTTCCAGCACGATCTCCAGCATCGCGTCCATGGAGGGCTGGCCAAGACAACCGCATGGATACATCTTAAACGTGGCACCAGGATAGACCAGGGCATAGGGATTTCCCATCTTCCCCACCATCAACTCCGGGTCCGAGCCGTGACCCAGGATCTCCATGAAACCCCACCGCCCATCCAGGGCGTTCTCGTCCGCGGTGAAGCCACGCATCGCGAGCATGCTGGCGGTCACCCCGTTCGAGGCCGCCATCCCGGCGTGCAAGGGCTTGGTCATGGTCCCGAAGTTCACCCGGATCCCCGAGGTGAGGCTGGCCACGATCCCGAGAGCATGCCGCAGCTCCAGCTCGCCTAGCCCCAGGAGCCTCCCTGAGGCGGCGAAAGCCCCGAAGGCTCCTATCGTCCCCGTGGAGTGGAAGCCCCGCCTATAGTGTTCGGGTTTAATCGTCTCCGCGATCTTACACTCCACCTCGAAACCCGCAATGAAGGCATCCAAGAGATCACCACCAGAACACCCCACAATCTCCCCGACGGCAAGAGCCGCGGCCAACACGGGCACGGTGGGATGAGTCATCAGGCCATATATCCTGTCCGGCGACGTGGAGAGCTGAGTATCATCGTAATCATCAGCGTGCCCACTGGTGCCGTTCACCATCGCCGCATCAGAGGGACTCGACTTGAAGCCGAAGCCGATGACAGTTGACGCAGGCTTACCGCCCCGGTCCCTGACTAACCCCGCGAGCCTACCGGCGCAGTCGGTCCTAGACCCCGCCAGCATGACGGCGATCCCGTCGACGATGTGCTCCACCGCTTTAGCCCTCACATCCCGCGGAGGCGCGCCTTCATCGAGTAGAAAACCGACAACCTCGTCGGTCAAAGAATTCATGACAGATCACTCTTCTATAGCCCCGAGAAAGGTAAATAACACCTCCTCCAGACCATAACCCCGAACCTCTACTGTTTGTGGAGGGAACCAGACGGCACAAAGTAAAACCAAACATTGGAGTAATAATAAATAGAGAATTTCAATATCCTTGTCACACGGAATAAGCGTTTGTGGGGGCGGTGGTGTCACCGTTCTCCTCCGGGAATGAGGGGTATTGGTTTGTTAGGCTCTGCGTTTCTTGGCGTCTCTCTCGGCGATGAGTTTCTTGGAGAAGGTCCCAGTAGGGTCGTGGATGTCGGGATACTCGTACCAGTCGTGACCCTGCCTGATGACCTCGTACCTGGGCGGGTCTCCCCCGATCTCGTCCCACAGACGTTCCCTGAGTCTCCGACAGACCTTGGGGTTTGACGCGGCTACGTCGTCCCTCTCCTCGGGGTCGACGGTGGTGTCGTAGAGCCTCTCCTCGGTGTTGTCGATGTCTGTCATGTAGACGTGTCCGTCGTCCTTGGTCCAGAGCCACGGGTAGAAGATGCAGGTGGCGTAGCTTCTTGTGGGCTCGGCGGCTCCGGTAGCTATGTCCCAGACGTTGACGCCGTCCAGCCCCGTGGGGGCCGTGACTCCGGCCATCTCCATTAGGGTCACCGGTATGTCGTGGTGTGCCGCGTATGCGTCGCAGGTCTCTCCGCCGTGTTCCCCTGCGGGGCCCTTCACCATGTAGACCAGGTCCATGAGCTCGTTGTACATGTAGGCGGGCAGCTTGTGCATTATCCCGTGGTCCATTATGGGGTGCCCGTGGTCGCTCACCAGGGCTATGACGGTGTCGTCCCACAGGCCCAATTCCTTGACCCTGTCCAGGAGTCTGCCCACGTAGGTGTCGCAGTGGGTCACCTCGCCTGCGTACATCGCCAGTATGTACTCCAGCTCGCCTTCCGCGAACTCGTTGGGGCCGCCCACCGTGGGTATGATTCTCCTGCCGTCGTAGGAGTCTGTGTCGAAGTACAGGTCCAGGTACTCCTTGGGCGGGTTCCATGGCTCGTGGGGGTCGAACTCCTCGACCACCAGGAAGAAGTTCTGGTCGCCGCCGTTCCGGTCAAGCCACCTCGCGGCGGCCCCGAAGGTCCTGGGCGCATACCAGTCCTCCTCCCCCCTCCAGTCCTGTACGTTGGCTAGGCAGTATGGGAGGCTGTGCCCCACCATGCCGTACATCTCGTCGCAGGGCAGGTTACGGGGGTCCTCCAGGTCGCCACCGATGGGCGCCTTGAGGTGGTCCGCCTCCTGGCCCCTTATCCACTCCCAGCTTGTGAAGCCCCTGTGGAAGTTCATGGAGGGCTTGAACATGTGGTGCACCGACGAGAAGAGGCCGGTCAGGTAGCCGTGGTGCCTGAACACCTCGGCCGCGGTGACCTGGCTCTCGGGTATGGGCTGCCATCCGGGTATGAGCACCACGTCGCCCTTCGCCGCCACGTAGTCCCTGCACGGGAACGTCCGCATACCCGTGTACATGGCCCTCCGGACGGGGAGGGTGGGCAGCGCCTCGGGGTAGGCGTTCGTGTACAGGACGCTCTCCGCCGCCAGGGCGTCCATGCTGGGGGTGTCGATCCAGTCGTTGCCGTAGGCCCCCACGTGGTCCCTCCGGAGGCTGTCGAGGACGATGAGAATGACGTTATGCATGGATTAAAGGTCGCAGAGGAATGAATAACGTTTACGTAATTTATACCGTAGGATGATAATTACAGTAATTACCGCCGCGTAGTACGATCCGAATAAGTTATTACCATAGGATTTCAAGTCCTAAAGAGTTGAGATGAGTAGGGCGTACACGTTACCCCTTTCGCATCAATCGTTCTACGAGGTGAAATCATGGTAGAGGAGATTAGGCTTCACGGCATGGGAGGCCAGGGCGTAGTAGCCTGCGGCGAGCTCATCGCCATAGCGGCCAGCTACGAGGACAAGTTCTGCCGCGCCTTCCCCATGTACGGCAGCGCCCGCAGGGGCGCGCCGGTGCTCGCATTCGCCCAGATCGGCCGCGAGGACGAGGCCACGCGCAGCATGATATACCATCCCGAGTACCTGCTGGTGCTGGACCCGCCCATGCCCGAGGCCATGGACATAACCCAGGGCCTCCAAGAAAGGGGCGTCATAGTCTACAACACGACGAAGACGCCGGCTGAGGCCAAGGCGATCTTCAAGAAGGACATCAGGAAACTAGGCGTCGTCGACGCCACAGGCATAGCCGTGGATGTCATAAAGAGGCCGATACCCAACACGACGATCCTGGGGGCGTTCGCCAAGACCACGGGGCTGCTGAAGATGGAAAGCATCTTCAAGGCCATCGAGAAGAGGTTTCCTCAGCGGCTCGCGGAGCCCAACAAGGAGACGGCCCAAGCCGGGTACGACCGGGTGGCGGTGGAGGAGTACTAGACATGATATCGGATTTCGATAAATCCAAGATCAAGGGACTCATACTGAACGACATAGCCCGCAAGGGAGGCAAATACGTCGCCAACTGGAGGGTCTATAAGCCGGTCATCGACTACGAGAAGTGCGTAGCCTGCGGCCTCTGCGTTAGCTACTGCCCCGAGCAGGCCATAGAGCCCGGGGACGACGGGAAGCCAGTGATAGACTACAGGTTCTGTAAGGGCTGCGGAGTCTGCGCCAACGAGTGCCTCCAGAAGGCCATAGAGATGGTGATGGAGGAGACGCAATGACTCAAGACTTCGACGTGATGCCCGGGAACAAGGCCGTCGCCCATGGCGTGCGCCTCGCGAGGGTCGAGGTCGTGCCCGTGTTCCCCATCACGCCCCAGACCACCATCATCGAGTACATAAGCGACTTCGTCGCCAACGGCGAGCTGGACGCCGAGTACGTCCACACGGAGGGCGAGCACAGCTGCATGGCCGTCGCCCTAGGCGCGTCCATGGCGGGTGCACGCACCTTCACGGCGACGTGCAGCCAGGGCCTCGCCTACATGCACGAGGTGGTGGCGCAGGCCACAAACTACCGGGCCCCCATAGTCATGGCGATAGCCGACAGGACGCTGGGATGGTACTGGAGCCTAGGCCCCGACTACAGCGACATAATGCCCGAGATGAACCTGGGGTGGCTCGTGGGCTTCGTGGAGAGCAACCAGGAGTGCCTAGACCAAACCCTAATGGACTACAAGATCGCCGAGGACTACCGGGTGCTGCTGCCCACCATGATGAGCCTGGACGGCTTCTACCTCAGCTACAGCCAGGAGCGGGTCTACCTCCCCGAGCAGGAGGCGGTGGACGAGTGGCTGCCGCCCTACAAGGCGCCTTACCCCGTGGACCCCACCGTGAGCAAGGCGTGGCCCAGCGCCAGCCTCCCCTCGCAGCTGCACACCACCTACAGGCGGCTCCACGAGGAGGTCATGGAGGACGCCAAGAAGGTCATCGCCGAAGTCGACCAGAGCTACCATGAGAACTTCGGCCGCAGCTACGGAGGCATGGTCGAGCGGTACAGGTGCGAAGACGCCGACAGCCTCATGGTCACCATGGGCAGCATGACCACCGCCGCCCGCAGGGCCGTGGACAGGCTGCGAGGACAGGGGGAGAAGATAGGGCTGCTGAAGCTCAGGTTCATGAGGCCCTTCCCCGGGGAGGAGGTCATAGAGCTCGCCGAGCAGGTGGACAGCATAGGCGTCGTGGACAGGGTGGTCTGCCACGGCACCGGCGGAGGCATGGCGTTCATGGACGTCAAGTCGGCCCTCTACAACACAGATGTCAGGGTGCCCGTGAAGAACTACGTCACGGGCCTGGGCGGCGAGGACATACCCATAGATGACCTCTACGCGATGGGCAGGAAGATCATACGGGACAAGGGCAAGAGGCTGACGGAGGAGGTGGAGTTCGTGGAGCACACCCTGCCCGGCGGCGCGCCTCCGGTCGACATAGAGAGCGAGCACTGCGTGCACCCGGGAAGCGACGGCTGCGCAGGCTGCGGGGCCAGCATCATCATCAGGACCCTCCTGGACACGCTGGGCCCGAACACCATTGTCGTCGACCCGCCCAACTGCAGCGGCGTCAACTACGGCGGCGTCGTCAAGGTGCCATGGGTATTGGCCAACTTCGCGTCGGCCCCAGCCTACGAGACAGGCATCTACAGGGCCCTCCGGAGGAAGGGGAAAGCAGACAAGGTCTACGTCACGAGCTACAGCGGCGACGGCGGTACCGTGGACATCGGCCTCCAGAGCCTCAGCGGGGCCGCCGAGCGCGGCGAGTCCATCATCTGGCTCTGCTACGACAACGAGGCGTACATGAACACGGGCATACAGCGCAGCGGCAGCACACCCATGTTCGCGGCCACCACCAGCACGCCGGTGGGTAGCGTGTGGAAGGGTAAGCCCCAGCGCCGCAAGAACATGCTAATGATCATGGCGGCCCACAGGATACCCTACATAGCCACGGCGTCGCTCGCCTACATCCCGGACCTTAAGCGGAAGATCGAGAAGGCCGCCGAGGTCACCCGGAACGGCGAGGGCCTCGCCTACCTACACGTCCACCAGCCGTGCCCCACTGGGTGGTACTTCGACCCAGCCAAGACGGTGGAGGTGGGGCGGCTGGCGGTGCAATCCGGCGCGTTCCCGCTGGTGGAGGTGGACCACGGCGAGTTCAAGATAAGCGTCAAGCCCAGGGAGCTGAAGCCCGTGAAGGAGTACCTGGAGCCCCAGCGCAGGTTCAGACACATCACCGACGAGCAGC
>CAZTZC010000128.1:0-7368 GCA_964618045.1 uncultured Candidatus Bathyarchaeia archaeon
GTTGATGAGGCTTAGGTATACTTTTGATTCGTATTCGCTGAGGCCGATGTACTCGACTATCTTTGGCCATATTGATATTATGTCGCTGTATTTGTTCTTGTTTTCAAACCGTGACTTTTCGTTACGGTTGTACAAGTTAGGTCGTTCCCGTTGGGTTGTTTGGTGGTCGTTATTTGTAGTTGATGTCCCCTCTCTTCTCTTCTTTCTAGATACACCCTTTGGTCTTGGCCGTTCCTCGCTGAACTTCAAGCAGTTCACCGAACAAAGTGTAACCAAGTCCTACCCTTCGATATTAGCAACTGTAAAATTGGATATCTGGATGTTAGGCATAATACTTAAAAATGTTGAAAAAAAAGATAAAAAATTAGTATTTTGTGAATACCTTCATCATAGCGCCGACTGCCTTTCCGAGTTCGTCGACGTGACCCATCTCAGCCAGGGACATCTCCATGGCTCCAAGCGTCGCAACGAGGTCGTTCATGGTGTCGTTGCCCATGTGGCCGACTCGAACCGTCTTTCCTCCCAGCTTACCGAGTCCACCGGCTATGATTACCCCGTACTTCTGGAACATGGTCGTCCTCATCTTCGCGTCGTCCACTCCCTTAGGCACCTTGGGAACCGTGAGGGTGTGGGCGTTGTGTCCTTCCGCGGGGAAGCTCCCCCAGCCCAGCGCCTTGATCCCTGCTAGGAAAGCCTTGCTGAAGACCTCGTGACGCTTCCATCTCGTCTCCAGCCCTTCCTCGAATATCATCCTCAGGGCCTCCAGCATGCCGAGCACCAGGCCGGTGGCTGGTGTGGCGAAGTAGCCTCTCGGGTTGTCCATGATGGGCTTCCAGCGCTTGAGGTTGACGTAGTAGTCGCTGGGTGGGCTCTTGCGTTTCTCGATGGTCTGCCACGCCTTGTCGTTGATGCTGAACAGGCTGATGCCCGGAGGCGCCCCGAGGGCCTTCTGGCTTCCGGTGAGGCAGTAGTCGATGTTCCACTCGTCCATCTTGAGGGGCATTCCGCCTGCGCCGCAGACGCTGTCGACGACGTAGAGCGCGTCGGTGTTCTTCCTTAGCTCCCCTATCTTCTTGATGTCGTTTGCTATTCCGGTGCTTGTGTCGACGTGCTCCACGGTGAAGAGCTTGTACTCGTTGCCTTCGAGCTTCTCTTTCACCATTTTGACGTCCACGGCGTCGCCCCACTCGAACCTGACGCGATCAACCTCTCCGCCGTGTGTCTCCACGAGCTCCTCCCACTTCTCGCCGAAGTATCCGTTCTCCACGCAGAGCACCTTGTCGCCCTTCTCCATGAGGTTGGAGATGGCGGCCTCCATGCCGAGGGTTCCGCTGCCTGCGAGGAGGAAGGGTGTGCCTTCGGTTCCGAACAGTTTTTTCTGTAATGCTAGTGCCTCAGCGTAGCCTTCGACGAACTCGTTGCTGACGTGGCTGAGGATGGGTTTCGCTAAAGCCCTGAGGACCCTGGGCGAAACTATCGTTGGCCCCGGGATCATCAGTAGCTCCCGTTCGTTCTTCAAATAATCCACCGCATTGAAGAAGAGCCTAGGATAATTAACGTTATCGAAAAGCGTGGTTAAAGGGGAAAAATGCCCAATATGTTTTTATTTGGTTAGCCTGCCCTTATTTGCGGTGCGTTTGGTGTCCGGTGACTATAAAATTCTGGCTTAGACTGTCACTGGGCACGAGGGATAACGATTTATGTCGCGAGGAGTCTTGGGAGGGCTAGCATGAGCTATAAGCCGTTGGACAGCAAGGTGGAGATACCGGCGCTTGAGCGCGAGGTCCAGAGGTTCTGGGAGGACACGGATGCTTACTGGAGACGGGTCGAGATTCAGGAGGGTGAGGATCGGCCTCGCTGGAGCTTCATCGACGGCCCCATCACTGCGAACAACCCCATGGGTGTCCACCACGCGTGGGGCCGTACCTACAAGGATCTGTTCGCGCGGTACCGCTTCATGAGGGGCTACGAGGTCAGGAACCAGAACGGCTTCGACTGCCAGGGGCTCTGGGTGGAGGTCGAGGTGGAGAAGGAGCTTGGGTTCGAGTCTAAGCTGGACATCGAGGCGTATGGGCTGGCGGACTTCGTGAAGAAGTGTAAGCAGCGGGTTCTGAACTACTCTGCTATCCAGACGGAGCAGTCCATACGGCTGGGGATGTGGACGGACTGGAACGACCCGGGCGAGCTGCGTAAGCTGGCCGAGGCCTTGGAGCACCCCATGGAGGAGACGACGTACGTGGGCTCCAGGGGGCCCGTGACGGGGACCGCCGAGTGGCTGGTGGGGAACCTGGGGATGCCCGAGCTGGGGGGGAGCTACTACACCCTCAGCGACGAGAACAACTACATGATATGGGCGGCGCTCAAGAGCTGCCACGAGCGCGGCTGGATATACATCGGGGCGGACGCGATGCCTTGGTGCCCCAGGTGCAGCACGGGCATCAGCCAGCACGAGATAGTGACGGAGGGCTACCGCGAGCTGACTCACACCAGCGTATACGTGCTGTTCAGGCTGAGGGACAGGGAGGGTTCTCTCCTCATCTGGACGACCACGCCTTGGACCCTCACGAGCAACGTCGCCGCCGCCGTCCACCCCGACCTTACCTATGTCAAGGTCAGGTACAGGGACGAGGTGCTGTATCTGAGCAAGGGCTCCCTCAAGTCTGCCATACCGGACCAGAAGAACGTCGAGGTACTGGGGGAGCTGAGCGGCGCGGAGATGGAGGGCTGGAGGTATCATGGTCCCTTCGACGAGCTGCCCCTGATAAGGGAGTTGGGTGTGCCCGAGGCCCACAGGGTCATACTCTGGGATGAGGTGGGCGAGGAGGAGGGCACGGGCATCGTCCACATCGCGCCTGGGGCGGGCAAGGAGGACCTGATGCTCGGGAAGATGTACGGTTTACCCGCCCCGGCGCCTCTGGACGACTTCGGCGTCATCATCGATGGCTTCGGGTGGCTCAGCGGCGTGCACGTCTACGACTCGGCGGAGCCCATCTTCGACGACCTCCGCAAGAAGGATCTGCTGTACAGGACCCAGAGGTATACGCACAGGTACCCGGTGTGCTGGCGCTGCGGCAGCGAGCTGGTGTTCAGGTACGTGAGCGAGTGGTTCATAGACATGGGGGAGAAGCTGGATAAGCCCTTGGAGGAGGTGACCGAGGAGGAGAAGGAGCGGAGCCTCCGGTACCAGATCATGGACAGCGCCAACGAGGTGGAGTGGATTCCCGAGTTCGGGCTCAAACGGGAGCTCGACTGGCTCCGCAACATGGACGACTGGATGATAAGCAAGAAACGGTACTACGGGCTGGCGCTGCCCATCTGGAGATGCGGATGCGGCTGGTGGGACGTCATAGGCAGCAGGGAGGAGCTCAAGGAGAGGGCGGTGGAGGGGTGGGACCGGTTCGAGGGGCACAGCCCCCACAGGCCGTGGATCGACGAGGTCAAGATCAGGTGCGAGCGGTGCGGCGGCGTTGCTTCGCGTATCCCCGACGTGGGTAACCCCTGGCTGGACGCGGGGATAGTGGGGTTCAGCACCATCCAGTACAGGCAGGACCCGGCGTACTGGGAGAAGTGGTTCCCGGCCGACTTCATCACGGAGTCTTTCCCTGGCCAGTTCCGTAACTGGTTCTACGCGATGCTTGCGGAGAGCACGATACTGGCACGGAGGACGCCTTACAGGCTTTGTCTGGGGCACGGCCAGGTGCTCGCGGAGGATGGGCGGGAGATGCATAAGAGCTGGGGGAACGCCATCTGGTTCGACGACGCCGCGGAGACCATGGGCGCCGACGTGATAAGGTGGATATGCTGCACGACGAAGCCTGAGAGCAACCTGCTGTTCGGGTATACCAAGGCTAACGAGGTGAGGCGGCTGTTCTTCATGACGCTGCTCAACGTCTACAACTTCTTCTACCAGTACGCGACGCTGGACGGGTGGACGCCGGGGCAGCAGGCCGCCGAGCTGGCGCCGCTGGACAGGTGGGTGCTGGGGAGGCTGAGCAGGACGGTGGGGCTGGTCACGGAGGCGCTGGACGGCTACGACGCCTATACGGCTTGCGTGGAGATCGACAGGTTCGTTGACGTGCTCAGCAAGTGGTATGTGCGTAGGAGCCGTCGGCGGTTCTGGAAGACGGAGGCCGACGACGAGAAGCGTGCGGCGTACAGCACGCTGTACAGGTGTCTGAGGACGGTGGTGCTGCTTTTGGCGCCGGTGACTCCGCACCTGAGTGAGGCGCTGTACCAGAGGATGGTGCGGCCCGTGGAGCCTAGGTCGCCTGAGAGCGTTCACCACTGCGGGTGGCCCGAGGTGGATGAGTCCGTTGTGGACGTGGAGCTGTTGGCGGAGATGGATCTCGCGATGACGCTGAGCAGCATGGGCCGTGCGGCGCGGAGCCAGAGCGGCATCAAGCTGCGGCAGCCGCTGGGTGAGGCCGTGGTGGTTGTGCCGGCGGAGGATCTGCCGAGGCTTGATAGGGTGCGGGATCTGGTGAGGGAGGAGCTCAACGTCAAGGAGGTCAGGGCGTCCTCCGACAGGGGCCTGCTGCAGAGCCTGACGGTGGAGCCGGTGCCGGCTATGCTGGGGCGTAAGCATGGGAGGCTTTTCCCGAGGGTGGCGGAGGCGGTGAGGGGTCTTGGCTCGGAGGCGGCTGAGGCGCTGAGCGCTGGTGAATCCGTCACGGTGTTGGTTGATGGTTCGCCTGTGATGGTTCTGCCGGAGGAGGTGGACGTGGTCTCGGTGCCCCGGGACGACTACTCGGTGGTGGAGGACCGTGGGCTGCTGGTGGGCGTCTACACTGTGTTGTCGGAGGGACTGGAGAGCGAGGGCTTGGCGAGGGACGTGGTGCGGCGCATCCAGGCGCTGCGGAAGGAGGCCGACTTCGAGATCGATGACGAGATAGTGACTTACTACGTGGGGGACGAGGCTGTGGAGGAGGTGTTCGTGGAGGAGGCGGGTTACATCATGGCTGAGACGCTCAGCGTGGAGCTGGTGAGGGGTGAGGCGCCCAAAGGAGCCGCGGTTAAGGAGTACGAGATCGACGGCTTGGCGGTGAGGCTGGGCCTCGTGAAGAGGTAGCCTGTGGCAGGCAACCCTTTTTTGGGGCCGCAGCCCCAGTTTTTTGTTACAGATATGTGTGAATCCCGAGTAGGAGTACCTGACGGCGCAGAACAGGATGGAGGCTCTGGCGGTGAGGGGGTTCAGGGGTCAAGGAAGTGTCAGAGTATTCGTTTTCTAGTTGCCTTTTGGAACATTGTGAACATACTTTCTTATTGTTAATGATTCTACGATGAACATTAGTTTGATTTGATAGTTTAAATACGCCCGATTCTACCAACATTCAGGTATATAACGATGCCAGAGGAAGTACGGAAAGACCTGGAAAAGTGGGAAGAAAAAACCAAGAACTTCATGACGAAGATTAGAAACACGGAGAAAAAGGCAGTAAAGGGTCTGCGTAATGACGCCAAAGCCTTAGCCCAAGAAGGAAAGGCGATAGTGGCTAAGATCGATAAAAAGATGGAGAAGGCCGAGGAAAAAGCTAAGGATGCCTTGAAGAAGCTCAGGGAACGAACTGTGAAGGGCCATGAAGACCTCTCAAAGACCTGGTTCGAAGCAACGGGTGATCATCTCGGAGAACCCATCGAATAATTGCCCTACCTTTTTTATACGATAATCTGGTTTGAGGCTCTTTGATGCAGCCGCCACGCGATGTAGTATGACGCCAGGTTCGCAAGGGTTCCTCCGATGAACCAGAGCATCCCGAACTCGGCGAAGAAGTTATTCATGAAGTGTAGTGATATCGCTACAAGGTAGAACCTTTCAGTGTCGTCTTTCGCTATGCCGTAGGCCGTGATTGATGCGTTCGTGGCGTGAAAGAGGACAGCTGGAACCCTCATTACTATGGGGGCACCCAGACCGAATACGTAAACCATGAACTCGGATACGCCGAATCCGAGGCCGGTCAAGAAGGCTAGGTTCATTATGTTTCGCTCCGTCTCGGCGTGCCGGTGAAACAAGGGGTAGACCTTGGCGTACTCCTCGATTAGGGGCGCCATCATGGTGATCAGTATGAAGCTGGCTATGTTGGCTGGTAGCACAGATTTTAGGTAGTCCTTGGCTACGGCTTCAAGGAAAATAGATATGGGGACGCTTGTTATTAGTCCTGAAGATAGGAAAGATAGTTTTTCCCTGAGGTCCGGCTCGTGTACTTCTACTTGGAAAAAAGTACGGTCAGACATACTTTAAAACGATGAAGGGGTCACCGTTCTTTAACCTTTGGCTCAGGCTCGTTGAGGGGCATGTCCCACTCGAACCTGCGTGTTGGTGCGTTGAGCCCGTAGATCATGACGAAGTTCTCGGTGCCGTCGTTGACGATGCTGTGTTTGGCCGAGGGCGGGATATAGATGGCTGTGCCTGGGGTGGCGTCGACCTCCATGTCGTCCACGGTCACCTTGGCTCTGCCGCTGAGTACGTAGTAGAACTCGGCGTCCCCTATGTGGTGGTGGAGGCCGAGTATGCGGCCCGGGGGAAGCTCGCCGAGGCCTACGCAGAGCTCCTCGGAGCCTGTCTCCTCCCAGAGGAGGCGCTTGTAGTTGAGCCAGTCCCTGGGGTCGTCGTTCCTCCTCCAGGGGATGTCCTCCAGTCGTATGACCTTGCCTTTCTTCGGCAACGTGTTCACTGGGTTCTGGTTTGTCTGTAGCCTGATTTAAGGCTTGGCGGGTGCCTCGGCTGTGTCTTCGTGGGCATTGTTTTAATTGGATGGGCGCGTGGCCTGGCTCATGCGCCGAGTTTTTCCTCGTCTATCTCTACTCCCAGCCTAGGCTTGACGGGAACCTTGAGGGCTTACTAAGTCTTTTATAATAATATATGAAATAAAATACAGGCGTAAAACGCCATTCTAGGAGAGAAAAAAATGCCGTTTACCCATTGGATGATATTCGGCCAACAGAAAGAGGGAGTCACCACAGACACAGCACCCAAGGAATGGGCAGACTTCAAGAAAGCCCTAAAAGACATCAACCTAGAGATGATGGGGCCCTGGGGGCCATTCGGCGTCCCCGAAGGCATGGCCTACATGCTGAAAGGCAAAAACGCCGACTTCGAGAAATACATTGGCTCTGACGCATGGTTAAAATGCCCCATCGAGAAATCACGAACCGTCTCCCTGTACACCATGCCCTGGGCCGAGTGACCCTCTTACCTTTTTTATAATAATTCGTTATGATGAATGATATCTCTGTTTAACGGGAAGTGTCACACTTCTAACGTACAACCTACCAAGCACCTGGGTAATCTAATTTTCTATCTGCATAACCCTTTTTTAGCATTTAGCCGCTTAAACCCTATGTAAAAGAATGGGTGATTCAACGTCAAGC
>CAZTZC010000129.1:0-7283 GCA_964618045.1 uncultured Candidatus Bathyarchaeia archaeon
CAGGCGGCCTATCCTTGTGGGTACCTGCATCGCTCCACTGTGCTCGTAGGTCAATAGGAAGTACATTACGCTGCAGATTAGTCCGACTGCTATGTACAGGAAGTTGATCCACGCCATGGCGCCTCCGTCCGTCGGCCTCGTGATGGTGCTCACGATGGCGTCCTGGATGTTGGGGCCGATGGATCCTCTTATGCCGAGGCCGAAGCCGGCTCCTACCAGTAACGCGATGGGGTATCTGCTTACCCACCGGTACTCGGGTATCAGCATCGCGTAGATCATGAGGCCCATTATGAGGGGCACGATCATCGTGATGTTTCCCTGCATCAGCGGGGTTATGCACATCCTCATGACGTTACTGAAGTTCACCGTTAGGCTCACCGCCAGATAGACGGCGATGTATAGGTGCTCGGCGAACCGGTACACCGGGTTCTCCTTGTAAAGCGGGTAGCTGTAGATCATCAGCATCAGTACCCAGCCGGTCCAGAGACCGATCACGTCCAATGTTGCTGTTGGATACGGCATCTATTTTCCCCTCACTCTTTCAAGTAGCAGGCCAACGTTTGCCAGTATTACTGCTATCACGATGAGCAGGTGGCTCACGCTGATGCTGTCCATGGCTATGATTGCGTCACCCGGTTCATCGATCAACATCTCCAGCTCCGCGCCGCCTCTTGAGCCGACGCTCATGCCGAAGTAGTTGCCGGCCAGCCATCTGGGGATGCCCGTCGAGCCCAGCATCGCGATTCCGATCTGTGCCATTGGTACCCCGTATGCTTCCTGCCACATGGTCAGGAAGTATCCTCCCCAGTCTCCGGTGTCTGAGGACAGTACGCCTGAGACGTCGTGCCAAGTGTTGACGCCCTGCATCATGGGTATGTTGTCCAGCGGTGTGCCGAAGTGGTCCGTCGGGTAGACGCTACGCATGTTGGAGGCCAGCTGGGCTATCGCCGACTCGCCTCCCGTGATGTAGCCAAGGAAGACCCAGTCTTCGCCGTATGTCGCCGCGTCGAAGTCAGCGCTAGCCGTGTCCAGCAGGTGATTGTAAGTAAGCTCCACGTCTGTGTGTGGCCCGATGAGGATTATGTGGGCGCCTTCCCTGAGCAGCGCCTTTGCGCAGACGGTCACTCCGGGGTGGCACTCCGGCCACGCGCTTACGCCGTAGCCGAAGTTGATGATCCACACGTCACCCGGCTCCACGGAGTCGCCTGTGATCCCCTCGTAGAGGTCCCTGGTGTTCTCAGCGATCTTTATCGGGAAACCGATGGGATTCAGGAACGGCACCATCAACGCGATGAAGAGTATCCAGTAGAATACCCGGCGGTCGATGTTGGCTAAAAAGCTCATTCCTCTCCGCCTCCCGCGTAGAATCCGCGTTCCTTACCCAGAAGCGCTCTGAAGCCGTAGGCGATCATCCCGAGGGTTCCTACCAAGGCGAAGGTCCTCATCCCCGGAACCTGTCCGGTGAACCTGAACCACTCGCCGACGGTCGCGAACCCAACCCAGATGGCCTCGCCCACGGGGGCGTTGCTCAGTATGACGAAGCAGCCAGCGATGAGCATCAGGGCGGCGTCGACGTTCCTAGCCCTGAAGGCCCGGTACGCGGCTGAGAAGATGTAGAAGCCCGTGATGGGGTAAAGCGTTGCGCCCAGCGGCGTGTAGATGTAGACGAACATCCAGTTATAGATGGCGTTGCCGGTCTGTAGGCCTGTCATGAAGTATCCGGCGAGGCCGGTCACCAGCATGATTGCCAAGGCTGCGAGCAGAACACCGCTAAATTGCCAGTTTTCCCGTCTCCTCTGGATGCTCACGCTGTGAGCCATGGTTAGACGCACGGCGCCGAGCCCGAGGGAGATGTTGTAGATGATGATCCCCCACGTCCTGAGCATCTCCGCCCAAGTCTGAGACTCGGCGAAGAAGAAGTACTCTACGAACATCAGGACGGTGACGATGCCTGTGATTGCGTACACGACTTCTCGTTTAAGCATCTGTGACATCTCATTACACCTCCAACAGAGTAGCGATCACTGTGATGCCTGCTGCACCGAGTAGGAACCCTATGCCGGTTAACGCTACAAGGAGAAACTTCATGATGTCCTCCCCCTTGATGGATCCCAGCATGTCGCGGTTTCTGCTGATGGAGGCACCGGCGGCGAACAGCTCCTCTGCAAGCAACATGTAGTCACATGTAGCCACGAGGAACGGCATCTGGTGGGTGTTGTTGGTTCCGCCGATCTGCATCGCGCCGATGGTGTTACCTGCCTCACCGATGACGACGGATTCGAAGTAGAACCCGCCCATGAGGATGTTAGCTGCAGGCCTAGCTCTCTGGAAGTATCCTAGGGTGCCGCTTAGGTATGCTTCCTGGCCCTCGATGAAGACAATCTGTTCGACGTTGAACTCCTCTGGTTTGCCTTGTCGTAGATACGCTGTTCTCATGGTCTCCTCGACCAGGGGTATTGCGTCCGGTAGTGGACAGTACGCAGCTAGCTGTACTCCAGCCTTCGCGCACTCCTCAGTCACGTACTCGAGGATGCTGATACTGGCAAGAGTCTGAGGCCCTTGCGTTGAGTCGTTAAGGGGACCTGCGATGCCTGGAGTCCAGAAGACTGGTTGCCCCATCTCGGCTGCTCTACCTACGGCTTCAGGGATGGCGGTCATCGCCGGCATCGTCCTGATGTGGTATTCTTCCTCTTTGTTTATCGCCATGTAGTAGTACATCACTATGAATGTCAGAATCATTAGTATGAAGGTCATTAATCGTCCTTCAACTATTATTGCCATTGTTTTTTCCTTCCATTTTTAGTAGCCTATCCACTGAGCCACACGGCGTCACCCCTTAAGGAACGCAGTGACAGGACTCAATGAAGGATAGACTTGATTTTCTATCACAGTTCTGTATATATAATACTTATTTCTGGGATACGCATAATCTGCTAATATTATACTATTTTTATGCCTATAGTTATCAAAATTAATGCTAACAACGTGTTTAGTTCACGCCTGTTGATGCCAATAATTGAGTCACTTTTTTGACTGATTGTTACTCTAATAAGATGAGAGAGATTTTTAGGTAACCATAAGGCGTTGATGATAATCAAAATGGGGTAATCTGATCTAATCAAAGTCAGAAAGGAAGATACTTCCTCCAACCCTTTTTTTCCTGTACAGGTTTTTCTTCCTTTTCTTCCCCCCCCTCTTCCAGGCCCTCTTTCTGTTCTCCTGTTTCTGTCTTCTTTTCTTTGGGCTTTATCCCGTGTGCAGCTATGTCCTCAAGTCTCTGTATAAGCTTCTCCACGTTCTCGTGCTCCTGGAAGATCCGGAAGAACTTGTCTCCCTTGACTATCGCGTTGTCGCCGAACAGAGGCAGCAGCGGAAACAGGAAAACCTGACCCATGCTCGCGCCTACCCTGCTCATGGGCTTATAGCTCTCGAGGAAGAGTATGGCGGCGGTCTCCATGCCGTACCTGTAGAGCTCCCTCGCCGTCCACTCGATTATCTCGTCAACGTCCTCAGGCGTTACCTCTTCGTCCCAAAACATCGCGGGTCACGAATGCCATGTCTTGTAGAGTCGATTAAGGTTTAAGAACTTGCCTCGAGCTCAAGCCGCCTACTCTGGAGGCGTTTCCTGATATGCATGTAGCCTCCCAGAACGCCGCCGGCGAGGAGGCAAATGGACATGGACAACACTATGCCGAGGTTCAACTGGCTGATCATGGTAAGCATTATCACCAGTGCCATGACTGAGGCGTAGCCCGCCGTTTTCAGGCCCACGATGAGGTGCTGGGTGTCGGCCCTCTTGCAGACCTGGGAGGCCGCGTAGTAGCCTCCGAAGATGTAGATGATGAAGCTGAGGTCCGTCAGCAAGCCCTTGGGGACTATGAACACGTCTTCCCCGATGAGGCTCAGCGCCTGCATCCATATCCATATGATTCCGTTGGCTAGCATCGCCCCAGCCAGGTAGTCGGTGTTGTTGGGCTCCCTGGGTCCCTTCGGCTTCTCTTCCTCGGCCTCGGCGTCCTGCTCCGAGGTGTCCTCGGCGGTTTCTTCCTTGGGCTCGTCCTCTGCGGGCTCTTTGTCCATTCTCTATGTGTTGTTCTCTTGGTTCTTAGGTTTATTCGTTGACCTTAACTAGCCGTGTGTTCTAGTCATAACCATGTCGATTGAAGGCGTTCCGGCCCCTGAGGAGCATCTGGGCTTCAGGGTCGGCACGGACCGTAAGCTGGCCGACTGGCCGGAGATAGTGGAGTACTTCATGAAGGTGGGCGAGGCGTCGCCGCGGGTCATGGTGGAGGAGCTGGGGGAGACCACGCTGGGCAACCCCTTCATACTGGCCACGGTCTCGTCGCCCGAGAACCTTGAGAACCTCGAGGAGCTTCGGAGGATACAGCTGAGGCTGGGTAACCCTGTGGGGCTCGGAGAGGAGGAGGCTGCCGAGCTTCTGGAGAGAGGGAAGACGGTGGCGATGATCAGCTGCAGCATACACAGCACCGAGGTCGGGGGCAGCCAGATGAGCATGGAGCTGCTCCACAGGCTGGCGACGGAGGAGAGCCCGGAGATGGCTGAGGTGCTGGAGAACGTGGTGTTTCTCCTGGTGCCCAGCCTGAACCCCGACGGGAACAGGATCGTCTGCGACTGGTACGGCAGGTACCTGGGCACCGAGTACGAGGGCACTGGGCCGCCCTACGTCTACCACGAGTACGCCGGCCACGACAACAACCGGGACTGGTACATGTTCACGCTCAAGGAGACCCAGCTGACCATAGAGCACGTCCACAACAGGTGGCACCCCCAGATCGTCTACGACATGCACCAGATGGGCAGCAAGGGCCCCAGGCTCTACGTGCCGCCGTTCATAGACCCCTACGAGCCCAACATAGACCCTGTGCTCATCAGCGGAGTCAACTTCATGGGCATCAGCATGGCCGACGCCCTGGCCCGGGAGGGTAAGGCCGGCGTCGCCACCCACTGGGTCTTCGACGCCTGGACCCCGGCGAGGGCCTACCAGCACCACCACGGCGGCATACGCATACTCAGCGAGGCCGCGTCGGTGAAGATAGCATCGCCCATCGAGGTCAAGCCCGAGGAGCTAGAGACAGAGAGGGGCTTCAACCCCAGGGAGGCCCGGTGGAACCACCCCATCCCGTGGAAGGGGGGCGCCTGGACACTTAGGGACATCATAGACTACGAGCTCACCGCGGCCTGGGCGTGCCTACAGACGGCGGCCAAGTTCAGGAAACGCTGGCTCAGGGGCACCTTGGAGATGGGCCGCAGGGCGCTGGAGCCGGCCAGCGGGCCCTACGCGTTCGTCATCCCGTTGGCTCAGCGTGACCCTGGGGCCGTCAAGGAGCTCATATGGGTCCTCAGGGAGGGCGACGTGGAGGTTCATGAGGCGGAGGAGCCGTTCACGGCGGACGGCGCCGAGTACCCGGCGGGCAGCCACGTGGTCCTGTATGCGCAGGCCTACGGCAACTTCGCCAAGACTCTGCTGGAGAGGCAGGTCTACCCCGACCTAAGGGAGAGCCCTGAGGCGCCGCCGAAGGTGCCCTACGACGTGACCGCCCACACGCTCAGCCTCCAGCTAGGCGTCGAGGTGACGCAGGTTGAAGCGGCGTTCGAGGCCAAGCTCAAACCCGTTGATGAGCCGGCCATGCCCAAGGGCACGGTCCATAGACGAGGCAAGAAGCACTACGCCTTCTCGGCCGTCCCCAACTACGCTTACAAGGCGGTGAACAGGCTTCTCGACGCCGGGCATGGAGTAAGCCGGTGCATGGATTACCTGGAGCTGGACGACGCTACGCTGAAGCCGGGGGCGTTCGTCGTTGAGGGCGGCAGGACGCTCATCCACGAGCTTGCAGAGGAGCTGGGCGTCGACTTCTACGGCCTAGACGAGCCGCCGGAGGACTGCTTCGAGCTGGTCAAGCCCACGGTGGGCGTCTACAGGGCGCATCTGCCCAACGCGGACGAGGGGTGGCTCAGGATGGTGCTGGAGGAGTACGGCTACACCTATGTGAATCTCTACCCCGAGGACGTCCGGGCCGGAGGACTCAGGGAGAAGGTGGACGTCATGGTGGTCCCGGACATGACCCGGGACATCGTGATGGAGGGCATGAAGGGCCGGGTGGGGATGGAAGCCGGGATGTATGAGCCGGTCTACCGCCGAGGCATCGAGGAGAGCGGCAACCGGGAGGTGCTCAGGTTCCTCGAGCAGGGAGGCACCGTGGTGACTCTGAACAGGGCGTGCGAGTACGCGGTGAAGGAGCTGTGGGCCGGCGCCGAGGTGGCGACGGAGGGGATAGACCAGAAGGAGCTGTACTGCCCCGGAAGCCTGCTCAGGGTCATGGTGGACGACAACCACCCCGTCGGCTACGGGTTCAGCCGCGAGGAGGCCATAATGTACCTGCACAGCCCCGCGTTCAAGGTGAAAGAAGGATACGCCGTGGCGTGGTACCCCGAGGCTGACCCGCTGCTCAGCGGCTGGATACTGGGCGAGAAGCATCTCCGTAGCCTGGCGGCCGTGGCGGAGTGCCCCGCCGGGGACGGAACCATCCTGCTGCTTGGGTGCATGCCCCACTTCAGGAACCAGAACAGGGCGACCTTCAAGCTGCTGTTCAACAGCATCCTCTACGGGGCAGCCTAGAGGACCCTATTATTTGCCGTAGGACGCGGGATACTCTCCCTGCACGTGGGTGGGCTCCCCGTCCAAGCTCTCAGGGTCTTTTACCTCTAAGACCGTGAAAACCACCTTGTACATGGTTTATTGATGCGGAGCCATATGGGAGGGTTGCCACGGTCTTTGTTAATGTATTTATCCAGCGGAGAAGCATACATTACTTGAAGATTTCTTCAAGAGACGATGATTGTGTATTGCTGGATAGGACAAGGCTGGTATACTATGATGGGCGCAGGTATGTGGTTCTGGCCTCTCTTCCTAGCAGGCATAGGGTACCTTGTATGGTACAGTTTCTGGCCCCGTGGACGCCGGTACATCCGTGAGGATCCGGTTGAGATCGCTAAGATGAGATTGGCTAGGGGTGAGATCACTGTAGAAGAGTTCGAGAGTATCAGGAAAGCCGTTAAGCCCTAGGTCACTGAAAGGATGATCAGGGATAAACCAGCTCGAATCGCTCTAGGATAACCTCCATGTCAGGTGTGAACTCGAATCCAAGGCAGCGCCGCGCCGCGTATAGTACTTTGTGTGCTCACGGATGTACGAGTCCAGTGTTCTCTCGTCCTCCCCCTCCCAGTAGGCGTGCTCCTCGTCCACGTCGCTGAACCTACACCGC
>CAZTZC010000130.1:0-7236 GCA_964618045.1 uncultured Candidatus Bathyarchaeia archaeon
GGCGCTGGTGGCGTTCCTGTTCGGGGCGTACAAGATGGGGATGCTGTTCTTCGGGTTGAGGGTGGACATGTTCGAGCCTTCCACGGGTAACCTGATAGTGACGCTGCTGTACTCCACGTGGTGGGGGACGGACTACCTGCTGAGCTTCATCGCCCCTATACTGCTGTTCTGGGGCTTCATCAAGCTGTTCCTGAGGTTCGTGCCCGGCTTCCAGACGTCGCTGGGTGCGCTTGCGTCCCTCGTCGCCGGAGACGCGGCCAGGTTCTCCGCCATCAGCTCCGGCAGGAACCTGAAGAGGGTCGCTGCCTCGACCTTCATGGTAGCGCTAATCATGAGCTACAGCGTCTCCGTCGTCGGAAACGTCGCCAGCACCAGCGACTTCATGGTGCAGGCGGTGAGGAACAGCGTCGGAGCCGACGCGTCGGTGTGGCTCTTCGAGGGCGAGGACGTTGAGGGCCTCATGACACGGATATCGGAGATCCAGGGCGTCACGGCGGTGGCGGAGGAGACCCACTTCACCCCCGTCTCTGCCTTCGGAGACACACCCATCAGGGCCATAGATCCGCTTGAGTGGAGGAACGCGGCTTACACGGAGCCGAGCTGGGTCGACCCGGAGGTATTCGACGCCATGGCAGAGGACGAGTCCGCAGGTATGATGGAAAAGGGAGCGGCGGAGATCGCCCAGGTCGACGTCGGCGACGTCTTTCTCGTGAGGCTGCAGTCTAAGCTTTACGCGATCAGGATCGTGGGTCTCTTCGGCAAGGAGGTGGGGGAGGCTTGGGTGTTGCAGAACCCCACCCTCTACGTCAACGAGGGGTTCCTGGTCAACGTTAAAGAAAAATTCATTGAGCAGAGGCGACTGGTGGTGGAGCTGGCTGAAGGCGTTGACTTGGAGGCCTTTAAGGCATAGGTGGCTGTCAAACAGGGACATGGAGAGGGTCGACGTGACCGAGTTGGAGATGGAGAGGGCGCTGAACAGCATCTATCTGGCGGGGCCCAGGAGGATCGAGGAGCTGGGGGCCTACTTCGCGGGGCTCGTGGCTAGCATCGGCGTCGCACTTATAGTGTCGACGCTGGTGAGGAGCCGGGCCAAGGAGCTCACCATAATGTCCATCCGGGGCTACAGCCAGAGCCAGATGGCGCTCAGCCTGCTTTTCGAAAACATTGGAATGGACCTGCTGGCGATCGTTTTGGGCGGCTTGGTGGGCTATGTCTCGCTGAAGGGCCAGGTACAGCTGTTCAACCAGATGCTGGCTGTGGCGGTGGAGAGGCGGATACTGTTCCCGTGGGCTGCTCAGGCCAGCCTGGCGATGATAGTGGGGCTGCTGCTCGTCGCCACGGTGGCACCCGTGTTGGTTGCGGTCAGGAGGATATCTGCGTCCCCGGATCTGAGGCTGGAGGAATGAGTGATGAGTAAACGAAACGCGGTGATCGTTAGGGATCTGATAAAGATCTATAGGCTGGGTCAGGTAGAGGTCCAGGCTCTCAGGGGCCTGAACATGAACGTGAGGAAGGGGGAGATGATCGCCCTCATAGGGCCCAGCGGCTCGGGTAAGTCTACGCTGTTGAACATCATGGGCGGCCTCGACAGGGCGACCGCCGGCAGCGTGAGGGTGTTCGACACAGACCTCACCAACCTGAGCCCCGGTGAGCTGGTGAGCTTCAGGCGGGTCACCGTGGGCCACATCTTCCAGAACATGAACCTGATACCGACGCTGACGGCGCTGGAGAACGTGGAGCTGCCCATGGCGGCGCTGGGGGTAAAGGAGGGGGAGAGGAAGAGGCGGTGCATGGAGCTCATCGAGGTGGTGGGGCTCAGGGAGAGGAGGAACCACAAGCCCAGGGAGCTGAGCGGCGGCGAGCAGCAGAGGATAGCGTTGGCCGCGGCGCTGGCGAACGACCCGCCTCTGATCCTGGCGGACGAGCCCACAGGGGAGCTGGACACTGAGAACGCACGGATCGTGGTGCAGTATCTGCGGAAGATCAACCGGGAGCTGGGGAAGACGGTGGTGATGGTGACTCACGACCCCAGCATCGCGAGGGTGGCGGACAGGATACTGAGGATACACGACGGCGTCGTGCAGGCTGATGTGGCGCCGACGACGGACGAGGCGAGGCCGGCGGACTACGGCGAGATGCTTAGGGCGAGGATCACGGAGCTGGACGCGACGTTGGCGGGTCTAGACAGCCAGTTCAAGGCTGGGACGATTACGGGCGACGAGTACGTGGAGAGGCAGACGCGGTTGAAGAACACGATAGAGGTGCTCCGGGAGGAGCTTCACCGCTTGGGCATCGTGCACTAGTCGTTTCTCATGCTTTATAACCTTAAAACCGAGTCGAGGTTGTTCTTGGTTAATTGGAATTTCAGTTTTGGATTCAGGCTATCTGAATAACTGTTTCTCTAGGCTCACCTTTTCATTTCTTAGTTCCTGGATGCGGGAAGAGAATTTCTGAAGCTTCAGTTCATAGGATTTTACGACTTCCTTCGCTTCCTCGCTACGCCTTCTCACCGTTATTATCTTTTCCATGTCATCTGGTGACTCTACGTCGATGTTTCTGCTGCCAACTGTCAAATGGTCCATGATCTTCATGTTTCTAAGAATCTGCTGGTACTCCTTGTTTGTGTTGATGTTCTTGATCTCTTTCTCAATCTGCATTATCCTGTTTAGATTGGTGCGACGTGAAGAACTCATGATATTATATAACCATTTGTACCATATATACCTCTCTAAAATAATGCGCGATTCACTGATAAATCCAAGTTTTCCGCGGAGAATATCCGTCAATTTTAAGGCGGCATTAACTATCGGGTTTTCGGTTTCTTGCGTAGTATTAATCTACTTGTCTATGAGGCCATAATTTATCTAAAAATCGCCGTAACTCGTAGGAATTGTTCATAAAAAGGGAGGTTTAAGGCTAAAGAACGCTCTCCCCGTCAGAAGTGAGACTATACTTATCGTTATGAAGCCCCAGGAAGCCTGCGCTTACAAGCTCCCTTAGCCCACTCCTGACCCGGAACAACGGCTGACCCGTGACATCGCTTATCTCTTTCGGGGTCGAAGCCCCGCCTTTAACCGCTTTCAGGGTTGCCAATCCGCTTGACGTCGGCTTCCCATCAGGAGACACGCATGGCATCGCGATCACAGCTTCTTGAAGCAGAGGTACCAGTCCTTGCAGTCGTAGCCTTCCTTGACGCGCTCTTCCGCCTGCTCGGTTGTACCCGGCGGAGGCACGACCACAGGGTCCCCGGGCTTCCAGTTCGCGGGGGTAGCCACCTTGTGCTTGTCCGTGGTCTGTAGGGCGTCGATGATCCTGAGGATCTCCTGCATGTTCCTGCCGGTGGTTAGCGGGTAGTATAGTATGGTCCTGACTATGCCCTCGGGGTCGATGATGAAGACGCATCGGATGGTCTCAGTCTTGCTCTGCGAGGGATGAATCATCCCGAAAAGGGTTGACACCTCCTTGTTCAGGTCGGCGATGATGGGGAATGGAATCTTGATTCCCATCTTCTCCTCCACGTTCCTTATCCAGGCTATGTGCGAGGAGACGCTGTCGACGCTCAGGCCCAGAAGCTCCGTGTTCCTCTTCTGCAGCTCATCGTATATCTCCGAGAACGCCATGAACTCCGTCGTGCAAACCGGCGTGAAGTCGGCCGGATGCGAGAACAGTACAAGCCAGCTTCCCTCGAAGTCGGACAGCCTCAACTTTCCTTGGGTCGTCAACGCCTCGAAGTCGGGTGCCTTTCCTCCCAGCAAGGGGAGGCTTACTACATCGGTTTTTTCTTCCATAAAATCACTTTTTTAGGCTAGGTTAAACTCCAAGAACCGCGGAAGATAAAGGTTTATTTATTGAGCCGGGTGCCGTCCAGATGGTCTGCGTATAGACGTTTATGGCAAGTAACCTGAGATAAAAATGGGCTAGGGCTGCCTGCCCCTCGCGTATACCGCGCTGTGAAGCAGAGCCCCTAGGCTCATACCCACCAGGTTCCTGAGGGGGTGCGCCACCACCGTATAATTGTCATGGAGATAGTTATCGTATTCTTGGAGCTTCCCGTAGACCTCGTCCCTCAGCCCCGACAGCGCCTCGCCGCCTCCAGCCTCCAGCTCCGCGTCAAAAGTGCGAATCATTCCGCCCAGGTAGAACATCCTGTAGAGGTCATCCCTGCCCTCTATACCTGCCTTCTCCGCTACCGTCGCCTTCCTGGCGTGCACCTTCTCGTCAAACGTGAACGGTGGGTTGCTAACGTTGGTGTACCTCTCGATTATCGGCTCTATCCACTCGTCCATCATAACCTTGAAGGGGCTCATCGTCCTGAGGTGCGGCAGAGCCCTGTTCCAGACGGCCAGCATCCAGTTGCTCACCTCGTCCCGCCGATCCTTAGCATACAACAGGCTCTCTCCTAGAGTCGTCTCGCTGGGCTCGTCGTTCCACATCCGGGGGTCGTACCATATGCAGCACTCGGGGATCATGACGAACACATAGGGGTTCAGAGTCTGGGCGTACTCGTAGAGATCGCATCCCGGGATGGGCTCGATGTTGGTGTTGCCGTTTGCCCACCGCCTCAGCCACCCCTTCGCCGGTGTAAGGTACGCCGCTCGCTGGATGCCAGGCGCCAGCGTCGTCCCCAGCCGTTTCCGGGGGAACACGTCGAACCTCTTCGCGGCATCCCACAACGGCGCGTACAGCTCGGGGCACGGGTGAGGCACCTCGTAGGTGATGCCTCCCCACTTCATCATGTGGAGGGCGCTCACGAAGCTCATGGGTACCCTGTCCATGACTCTCATCAAAGCCCTAGTCTCGGGCACCGGATTGTTCAGGTCCAGGGGCCCGAACCGGAACGGGAAACAGCTGTCAGGCGTTTTGACATTGGGCGTCCTGTAGTAGTTGAGAGTGAAGTTCATGGGGGTGTGAGGTCCCAGCTGGAAGCCCTCGTTGAGCCTGGCCCCATCAGGGTCGCTGCATTTCACCAGGTACCACGTGTAGTCGAGGGCCTCTGTCAGCTCGTCGTCCTGGAGCAGCGCCTCCGCCAGGTAGTCCAAGAGGTTGCCGCCGAAGGGCTCCTCGCAGTTGGGGAACCCGTGGATGAGGGCGTTGTGCCTGCCGTTCCCGATCTTCAGGCAGTCGATTATCTCGCCGTCGGCGCTCTTCCCCAGGTCGATGAGCTCCGCCTCTCCGGGGTACTCGTTCACAAGGTCGGCGTTACGCTGGTGAAGCTCGTCGACGGTCATGTACCGCTTATAGTTGGGTACAGACTCAAGTATGTTAGAGAAATCAAGCATAAGATCACGGGGACACTGTGGCTAATAACGTTGTCCAAAACCAGCCGCGTGGGCACCATGATCGACGGTGAGCTTGAGATGGTGTCCCGAATGTTGAAAAGAATATGGGTTAAAAAATGATACGTTATCTAGGCAGATTACTCGTCGTCCAAGTCCTCGTCTTCTTCCAAGTCCTCGTCTTCGTCGAATTCTTCGTCGTCGTCGAGGCAGTAGATGCAGAGCTTCTCGTCGGGCTCTCCGCAGTCGACGCAGAACTTTTCTCCGCACATCTTGCACTTGGTGACGTGGTCGACTTCCTCGCCACAGATCGCGCATATAGGCATCTTTACATCACTCCGTTGAGCCTTAACAGGCATATTGCAGAGAAATCAGGATACAATTAACGACTTCTTAAAATTAAACACGTAATAAAATATCGTTATAGCCATCTTTTTTAATATATATTTGTAATTTATTTATATGTTAAGTCATAATTGTATTATATATATGGACTTACGTATATAAATCAAAAAATCATTTCTTTTATATATGAAATTATTTTTTCTTTTAAATTATTTGTTTAAATAATTTATTTCAGCAACCTTATGAGGTTAGGCGTGCTCAGGTCGATTCCCTCCTCCTTGAACGCCGCATACACCGCGTCCCTGACCGCGGAGTCGAGCATCACGATCTGTTTCGTGTCTGAGATAAAGTAGAACAACGTGTACTCCATCGCGAAGTTGCCGAGGCCCGTGACCCAGACGTAGGGCTCGGGTTTCTCGGCGAGCCCCTCTACCAAGGCCGCGGCGCCGAGGAGTATCTCCTTGACGTGCTTCGGGTCCATGCTGTAGTCCATGGTCACTACGCAGCGACGCCTAACATATTCGTAGGCGCTCTGATTCTCGATGACGGTGTCCAACAGCATCTGGTTAGGCACAGAGATCACGAGGTTGTCCAGGGTCCTCATCCTAGTGTAGATGAGGTCTATGCCTTCCACCTCGACGAACCTGTCCTGGAAGACGAGGCGGTCCCTGATCTTGAAGGGGCGGCTAACCATGATTATGATGCCGGCTATGGCGTTGCCTATGGTGTTCATGGACGCGAACCCGATGATGGTGCCGCCGGCGAGGACCCAGAGCCCTACGAAGAAGTCCACCCTGACGCCTAGGAGGTTGAAGACCACGACGAACCCGATGACGTAGGCGGTCCACTTGATCAATCTCTTGATCAGGAATGCCGAGTTGACGTCAAGCAGCTCCTTCTTCCTAAGCTGGGTTATCTCGTGGGCCAGTACACGGTACACGATGACGAGCAGCACCAGCGATATTATCGACGTGATTATTGAAGCCACGTTCTCGTCTATCCACGCGTAGACGGACGTGAAGTAGGCTAGAGCATCAGCGACCATCAATACAAGTCAGGGGCTCATCAGATTTATTGTTATTCAAACAGGCGGCTGATCACATTCTGATCACTTTTTGCCAGATCACCTATATCGGGTGATCACATCCATTTATAATCGTGAAACAAGATGAGTGAACGTCGAAGAAGACACAACGACTTCGTCGAGAGCCCCGAGGACATCGCCGCGATACTGGACACGGTGAGCGAGAAGGTGCCCAAGATGATCAGGGGCATCATCGACTCGTTCTTCAGCCCAGAGGCGGCCCAGAACATGGCGAAGAGCATCGCCGAGTTCAGGAAGACCCTCGTAGAGAGCGGCATCCCTGAGGAGGAGGCCATGGCCATGACCCGCGAGTACATGGCCACGGTAACCAACTGGAAGGGCATCATGAAAGACGCCCGCATTGGCGCCCACTACAACGAATACGAGGAGTAGACGGGTGACCCGGATGAGCCTGAGAGCCGCCTGGAAAGCCTTCGGGCTAATGATCAGGGTTCCAGGCTACGCCATCCAGTGGAGCAGCGGCTACAAGCGGGCGCGGAGCGAGTTCAGGCGGCAGCTGGTCGCCGACGG
>CAZTZC010000131.1:0-7094 GCA_964618045.1 uncultured Candidatus Bathyarchaeia archaeon
CCTCCTCTACAGCCCCGGCGGATACATGTCGGTCTCCTTCATGAAGGAGGGACGCCCCGTGTTCAAGTCAGGGGACATCAGGGGAGGCAGCGTCGAGGAGAAGATCGCCGCAATCAACGGCTACGTGTCTTACGCGGGCCGGTACACGGTCCAAGAAGACACGGTGGTTCACCACATAGAGGTGAGCCTGTTCCCCAACTGGGTCGGCGTGAGCCAGGAAAGAATGTTCACGTTGGAGGGCAGCCGGCTCACCCTGAGCACACAGTTGATGCTCGTCGGAGGCAGACAGCTGAGCACCCACCTTGTCTGGGAGAGAACCTGAGAAACACCCTATGGCGCATCCTATTCTAGGTGGACTTCCATCACTATGAAGTCCGCCGGCTCAAGCCTGAAACCGAAGCCGGTCAGCGATTCCTCGACGCCCTGTATGCGCGACGGGAACAGGCAGTGGAGCCTCTCGATTCCCCGCTCGACCGCCGTCTGCATGGCGAAGCCCAGGCAAGCCTCTGCGTCGCCGGAGAACAGGCCGATGTGTAGCCCGTGTCTAGGCATGAACCTCGCGCCCATGGCGACGACGCTCTCGGTGTCCGGGTCCATGTAGACCATGCCTCTCTCGGCGAGGTAGGCGCAGAGCTCGGGGGACAGCTTGTAGAATGTGCGGTTCATGACGAGCCATCCGCCCCAGGCATCGCTGTGTCTCATCAGCAGCTCGGTGGCTATACCTTGGTCCGTGACCCGTCTGAAGCCGTGCTCAGCGTCAAACTTCCCGGGATCGCTTTTCATGAGGGTGCCCCTGAAGGTCTCGGCCATCCTCAGCCCGTACCGCTCAGCCAGGCCCTTGCTGACCACGTTCCTGACGCCCGTGTACATGCGCATGGTCTTGACGCCCTTCTCCCGGGACACCTTAAACCAGTGCTCGTAGAGCCGTTTACCCACGCCGAGGCCCTGCCGCTGGGGGACGACGCGCAGGGTCTCCAGCCAGGCGGAGCCGTCGGGCAGTATGCTGTACTTGCCGCAACCGATGACCTCGCCGTCGATCTCCGCCACCGTCCAGTCGCCCTCCTCGTCGCCGAGGAACATTTCCCACACGTGGGGAACATAGCTCAGGTTGGGCGTGCTCAGGGACTCGACCCAGACGACCTTCTCACGGTCCTCCTGCCTCGCCCTACGTAACACGATCTCCGGGTTAACGGTCATGATACCCCACATGGCGGATGAAAGAATATAAGTGTGCAGGAGACGTTACCCGCTATTTCACCTGTTTAAGCATCTTGACGACTCCCTGCAGCCAGCCTCCCAGCCTCTGGGCCGCCAGGGTGGCGGACTGCTCCGTCTCGTCCTCCCCCAGATCGGTCAAGTAGAGGACGTTCCCGTCCTCGTCGACCACCATGAGCCGCCTCGGGGGATCATGGGTGCGGTCGGGCACCACGTAGAGCGGTCTGCCTATGTACACCATGAGATACGAGTCCGTCCATGCGCCTGTGTCCTGGGCGACGCTGCCTCCCTTAACGAGCCCCCTCAGCCAGCCACCCTGCCCCATGGCCCACATGGTAGCCGTCTTCCACGGCTCATGGTCGCCCAGCTCCGTCATGTAGAGGACGTTACCCTCCTCGTCCTTGACCACGTACCGTCTCGGAGGGTCACCTGTTCCGTCCGGGGTGACGAAGAGAGGCTTACTCATCCCTCGTTACTTCAGCCCCCAGGATAAGATGCTATTGATGACGCGCACGCGTCTCCCAGGGCCTCAGCCAGCTGAGGCGCTGAAAATCGGTCTCACGCGGAGAAGGATACAAGATTAAAAAAAGAGGGGGTTTACTTCTTCCACTGGTTCAGCGGCGGCGCCAGGTCCGCCGGTATCGGCGACTTGTACTCCCTCCCAGCCTTCCTGCGCTCCAGCTCCTCCCACGCAGCCTTACGCAGCTCGGGCTTAGTCAGCAGGTCGAGGCCGGTGGCGGCTAACACCTTGGAGGCGTAGAATAGGCTCTTGTGGCCTATGCTCATGCCGCTCATGGCGACGTTCTGCCAGCTGTGCCCCGGCGTCCCCAGCACGTAGGTGCTGGTGCCGAACTCCATGGTGGGGGCCTGCCAGCTCACGTCGCTGACGTCGGTGGAGCCGTGGCTCACCTCGCCGTCGTTCCACGCGTCGGGCACCGATCTGTCGATGAGTACGTCCATGAGCTCCTCCCAGCCTGGCCTCTTGCTCTTCCACAGGCTGTTCCTCTTGTCCTCCTCGGAGATGGATTTGGCGATCTCCTCGGCGAACGCCATCTCCTCGTCTGTGTACTCGGGGGGGCCGATGAGCCTCATGTTCTCGGCGACTGCATCGCTGAGGGTCTTGCTGGGCACCTTGTTGTATATGCCCTTGATGAACTCAACCTCCAGCTCCGTCTCCGTCATCAGCGCTGCGCCCTCCGCTATCTTAAGTATCCTCTGGTAGATGGGCTCCAGCTGGTCCCTCTCGGGGGCGCGCACCAGGTACCAGCTACGGGCGTAGTCTGGGACCACGTTGGGCTGGCCGCCGCCCGCCTCGATTACGTAGTGGACCCTGGCGTCCTGGATGATGTGCTCCCTGAGGAAGTTGACTCCGACGTTCATGAGCTCCACGGCGTCCAGGGCACTTCTGCCCTGCTCCGGGCTCCCGGCGGCGTGGGCGGTCTTGCCCCTGAAGTGGAACTTGACGGCGTTGTTGGCGTTGCTGCTGCTGAGGCTGCCGACGTTCATGCTGCTGGGGTGGTGGCTCAGCACGGCGTCGACGCCGTCGAACACGCCCTCGCGGACCATCCAGACCTTGCCGCTGAGCATCTCCTCGGCGGGGCAGCCGAAGAACTTGACCGTTCCCTTGACGCCCGCCTTCTCCATGGCGTACCTGAGTGCTATGGCTCCGCCGAGGCCCGAGGTGCCGTGGATGTTGTGGCCGCAGCCGTGGCCTGGCTCACCCTCCTTTATCGGCTCCTTGTACGGCAACACCTTCTGGCTGAGCCCCGGGAGGGCGTCGTACTCCCCCATTACTCCTATGACGGGCTTGCCTTTACCCCAGGTCCCGACGAAGGCCGTCGGTATCCCGGCGACCCCGCGCTCCACCTTGAAGCCGTGCTTCTCCAGCTCGTCCGCGAGGAGCTTGGCTGACTTGAACTCGACGTACCCGAGCTCCGCGTAGCCCCATATCTCGTCGCTGATCTCCGCGAGACGCCTCTCGTTGCTGTCTACCCATTCAAAAGCTATGCGCTTGGCTTTCTCTGACATGACGAATCACAGGTAACAGTAAGGGAAAAACATATTTAACACAAACTGCCTCCTGGCGGGGCCTCGCTCATAAAATTGAAATACCAATCCTTAACTGGATTCTTGAGCGGATTTGGATTACCCATACAGAAGCAAGGTGCTGGACAGGCTCGGCGTCAGGTCGTGGATCAACGCCAAGAACTGGAGCACCGTGATAGGCGGGACCTGGATAGACGACAGGGTCCTCGAAGCCATGAACGAGGTCGCTAAAACCTTTGTAGACATGTACGAGCTCTTCGCTAGGGCCGACGCTAGAGTCGCTGGGCTATGCGGGGTGGAGGACGCCCACATAACCACGGGGACCGGGGCGGCGCTGGAGTTCGCAGTCGCTGGTTGCATGGCGGGCGACGACTACGGTAGGTGGATGAGACTCCCAGACACCGAGGGCATGAGGAACGAGGTGCTGATGCCCCGTGGCCACGTGATCGCGTACACGCCCCAGTGGACGGCGCCCGGCGCCAGGACCGTGGAATACGGCCAGGCGGGCCACCTCGGGTCCTTCAGGAGGGAGATGGAGTCTTTGATATCCGAGAATACCTGTTGCCTGGCGTATACCGTGTCATACAACACTGTGCCGAGGGGTAGGGTGCCGATAGAGGACTTGATCGAGTTGGGGGAGATGTACGACATACCGGTGGTGGTGGACGCGGCGTCCGACCTGCCGCCGGTGGCGAACCTCCATAAGTATACAGACATGGGCGCCGACATCGTCTGCTTCAGCGGCGGCAAGGCCATCAAGGCGCCCAACAACACGGGGTTCATGGTCGGCAGCGGCAGAGGAACCGACATCATAAAGGCCGTCAGGGACAACACCTTCCCTCACAGCGGCTGGGGCCGGGGCCACAAGATAAGCAAGGAGCAGATAGTGGGCCTCGTCGTCGCCCTTGAGATATTCGTCGAGGAGGGAGACGGCCTCTACGCCGAGCAGATGAGCATGGCTCAGCGGCTCGCCGAGGAGCTGAGAACCATACCCGGCCTCGAGGTGGAGGTGATACCCAACGACGAGACCTACCACGAGCACCCGACGGTGCCCCACGTGCCCAGGGTGCTCATGAGGTGGAACAAGGACGAGGTGGGGATGACCGCGGAAGAGCTGGACGCGGCAGTTGCCAGGGACGACCCGCCGGTCTTCCTCAGGAACGTCCACTACTACGATTACTACACAGACAGGGAGTGGAGGCTCATAGACGTGTTCTACCTCCGCCCAGAGGAGGAGAGGATCGTCGTCGATAAGATCATCGAGGCGTTCCATGGCAGTACGTAATGGAAAATACCTTTAGTTCCGCGGCCTTCACCGTTTATTTTTATAAAAAATGAACTAAGCCGAGGAAAGGAGCCTGCTGTTACTAGGCGCCTCGAAGAATCTTAGGGGATTGTAGCCTCTATTTGAGTAGGTGGGGCGCCCTCTCCCTAATCAGGGGCTTCATCTCGGCCACCGTCTCCGCGGCGGCCTCGAGGGCCTTCTTCAAGTCTTCCTTTTTCTGGACCGCCGAGACGTTGGGGTGCCCCAGTATGAAGACGCCCCGGTTCATCATGCCCAGGTTGAAGACGTTGAACAGGGCCCTGTCGGCCGTCCTGGAGGTCTCGTGGTTTATCACCTCCCGGTCCGTCCAGGCGACGGAGAACAGGGAGCCGATGCCGCCTACATGGGCTTTTACGCCTTCCCCCGCCAGGACATCCCTGAGGCCGTTCCTCATCTCGTCGCCCATCCCGGCCATCCTCTCGTAGACTGGAGGTTTCATCTCCTTCATCACTGTGAGGCCGGATACCATCGCCAGGGGGTGGGCGTTGAAGGTGCCCGAGAAGCCCAGCATCGGCGACGCGGTCTCTGGTAGCTTAACGCCGGGGATGCTCAGGGGACTCATGATTTCATCCATGGCTGCGTAGGCCCCCACGGGGAAGCCGCCTCCGATGATCTTGCCCATGGTGGTCATGTCAGGGGTCACGCCGTAGAGAGCCTGAGCCCCGCCGTGGCTTAGCCTGAACGAGATGACCTCGTCGAAGATGAGGAGGACGTCGTTTTCCTCCGAGGCCTCCCTGACTGCCTGCAGGAAGCCGGGCCTGGGCGTCATGTCCCTCATTGTGGGCTCGACTATGACCGCGGCCAGCTCATGCCGGTGCTTCTTGATGACCTCCTCCGCTGCCTCGGCGTCGTTGTACGGGAAGTACACGGTGCAGTCCTTCACCTCCGGCGGGATGCCCACCGCGTCAGTGGTGAGAGGCACAGCGTCCCATGAGCCGTGGTACGCTCCCACGCACTTGGCGAGCAGCGGCTTCCGGCTGTAAGCCCTGGCTACCCTCACAGCCTGCATGTTGGCCTCCGTCCCGGAAGGCGTGAAACGCACCCTGTCTGCGCTCTTGAGCCTGCTGGTCAGCTCCTCGGCGAGCCTGGGCTCGGTCTCGGTGGGGGCCCCGAGGACGGTGCCCTTCTCCCACTGCTCCTTGGCGGCCTCCACCACCTTGGGGTGGTTGTGGCCAAGGATGAGGGTTGTGTTGTTGAAGTTGAAGTCGATGCGTTCGTTGCCGTCAACGTCCCAGTTGTGGCTGCCTTTACCTCGTCTCAGGCAGAGGGGGAACGGCTGCCAGAAGAGGGCTGAGCGGGTGTTACCCGAAGGAAGAAACTTTGAAGCCTTCTCCCATGCGCTAAGGGAGCCCGGGTTCTGGGCTCGGTAATCCTCTAGAATCGTCATGAAGTAATAGACGTGCCATATATACATAAACTTTCGAGGGAGCAGCTTCCACCGATCAAGCAGAAATAAAATTTATGGGCTCTATATCGCCTGCTTCTCTCTGAGACGTTCAACCTCCTCGGGGGATAGCCCCGCGAGGGCCGTCAGAACCTCATAGGTGTCCTGCCCAAGCACAGGTGGGGGCGACTGTATGCTGCTCTCGCTCTCCGAGAACTTGAGGACGGTGCCTATCTGCTTTATCTTCCCCGCCGTGGGGTGCCGCACCTCCTTCAGCATGCCCCTCGCGAGCACCTGGGGGTCGCTGAACACCTCGTCCATGGTGTAGACGGGGCCGCACGGGAACCCTATGCCTCGAAGCTTACCGAGCCACTCGTCCCTGGGCCTCTTCATGAACTCCTCCTCCAGAAGCGGGATGAGGGTGTCCATGTTCTCGACCCTCAGGGAGTTGGTGGTGAACCGCGGGTCGTCGCCCAGCTTCTCCGCGCCCATGGCCTCCAGCATCATCCCCCAGAGCCTGTCGTTCCCGCACGCGATGAGTATGTACTTGCCGTCGCCGGCGGGGAACGCCTGGTACGGCGCTATGCTCGGGTGGGCGGAGCCCATCCTCGGCGGGTTGACCCCCGTGGCGAAGTAGTTGCCCGCCGCGTACGTCATCCAGCTGACCGAGCCGTCGAGCATGGACACGTCTATGTACTGACCCCTCCCCGTGTCTTCCCGGGTCCTCAAAGCGGCGAGAATGCCTATGACGGCGTACATCCCGGCGCAGATGTCGGTCACCGCCATGCCCACCCGCACCGGGGGGCGACCAGGCTCTCCGGTGAGCCCCATGAGGCCGCCCATCCCCTGAACGATCAGGTCGTAGCCGGGCCACTGGGCGCAAGGCCCGGTCTGGCCGAAGCTGCTTATGCTGCAGTAGATGATACGCGGGTTCAGCTTGCGTAGGGTCTCATAGTCCACCCCGAGGCGGGAGGTCACGCCTGGTCGGAAGTTCTCCAGCACGACGTCGCACTTCTCGGCGATCCCATGGAACGCCTTGGTGGCGTCCTCGTCCTTGAGGTTCATGGTGATGCTCTTCTTTCCGCGGTTGAGGGACATGAAGTAGCTGCTCTCGCCCCCAATGTA
>CAZTZC010000132.1:0-7074 GCA_964618045.1 uncultured Candidatus Bathyarchaeia archaeon
TATCCATTGCATAATAAAAAAACCATCAGGCACAACTACTAAAGGATCTTTGTCAAACTCCATATTTTTGAAAGGAGAAATGCACGCGAGATGCCCCGTCTAATATATAATATGCTTTATTGTACTAATCTACATATTAACCTCATAATCGAGAATATCACTTTGTTATAATGTGATACTTTTAATATCCGTGTCACAGGGAATTAGAGTTTTTAGGCTGCGTTTTTATGTTCGGTGGATTACACTTTTATATGTGATTGGATCATAAGGGGGCGTTTCTGGGGCTCCTTTCGGTTGAAGGGGCTTCGGTTCGCGTTTTCTCGTCTACCCCTCCTCTCCCTGGGTGGCGGTGTTCCGGGGCGACCTGACGGATCGTTTTTTCTTGGTTACGCAAGAGGCTGATGTTGAATTTCTTACACATGGATTATGATGCGACGAAGAGAACTAATACATCACTAAAAATGTGGGATACGCACCTAAAAAGAAGCGATTAGCTATTATAAGACACAATGGCCGTCTGATTAGCTGTCTATGCTTAACAGTATAGAGCAGCCACCCTAGATTATGACTTAATAGCTAAAGCGGTATCTGGCCTGAGTTGCTCGAGCGTAAGCAATAAAGGAGAATGATGGAGCCAAAGTCATCGCTCATGTTTATTCCCTATCGAAGCCATGAGCGAGTTGGCTTAAACGTGCTCGTTTAAATAAAATTTAAAATGGAATACGGTTTGTGAATAGCTAGGATGGAGTTCAAATGAGAGGAGTCGTATTCCTCGGCGAGCGAGAGGTGGCGTTGAGAGAGTTTCCCGACCCTGTCCCCGGTTTTTCCGAGGTAATCGTTGAAATGCGTGCGTCCGGGCTTTGCGGCAGCGACTTCGGGCGTTACAGGAGGCGAAAAGAAGAGGTGGGTGACCCGGTTCAGCTTAAAGCTGGCGGGCATGAGCCTTGCGGAATTGTGACGGAGGTAGGCTCTGGCGTGCGCCACGTGAAGGTGGGTGATCGCGTCATCGTCCACCATTACCTCGGCTGTGGGCACTGTAAATGGTGTTTGGTCGGCTATTCCCAGATGTGTATTGACCCCCACGCCAAGAAGCTCTACTACGGTGGAACCAACCATGGGGGTCACGCCGACCGCATAGCAGTCCATGAAACAGCTTGCGTGGTCATGCCCGATCAAATGAGTTACGCGGAGGGAGCTGCTTGTGCCTGCGGAACCGGCACCGCCTATGACGCGGTAAAGAAGCTTGATGTCTCCGGCCGGGATGTCTTCGCCATCTACGGTCAGGGGCCAGTCGGCCTGAGCGCCGCCCTCTTCGGAGTGGCTACTGGAGCAAGGGTCTTCGTGGTGGAGCCCATTCCCTATCGAAGGGAGTTAGCCGAGAGCCTTGGTTGCGAGGTGTCGATAGATCCCTTCCAGACAGATCCCGTGGAAGCCATAAAGGATTTGACCCACGGCGAGGGGGCTGATGCCACCCTTGATTGCACAGGTCTCCCCGAGCCCCGTGTCAACACCATACGGAGTGCCAGGACATATGGTCGGGCCTGTTTCGTTGGTGAAGGGGGTGAAACCTCCTTCAACGTGAGCAGGGACATCATTCACAAGCAGCTCACCATCCGCGGCTCATGGACCATGAGCACAGTGGGTTTAGCTGAGGTAGCCGAATACATCGTAGACCATAAAGTGCCCTTGAAGAAGATCATAACCCATCGTTTCCCCTTGGAGAAGGCAGCTGAAGCCTACGCGCTCTTTGAGTCCGGACAGACGGGGAAGGTTGTCCTCACCTGGGACTAGCCTAGAGGAGGCTCTATCTCACCTCCCTGAGGCGTAGTTGGACAGGTATTCCCTTCTTCATGGGGGCTGAGGGCCTTAGCAACGTGAAGGATCATGTGGCTGAAACCGGGGTACTCGGGCTATGTCCAGCTACTTGACAGGCTTGGCTGCCTCACCAGCAGGTCGCCAAACTGTTTTTCAGGCTTCCTCCCTGTTGGTTTCCGTCGAACAGGCCGAGGGTTTACCTCATACTTCTTCGCCACATCCTCGTTCAGCACGTATCCAACCCCAGGACCCTTGTGAAGGGTAATCCAGCCCTTCGCTATGGGGTTTACTTCTTGAAGCAGGACCGTTTCAGGACATTCGGGCTCAATGGGCGCCTTTTTTCGCCACTTGGAAGCTGGGTATGATTCGACGATCAACCCATTTGGCGCTGCCGCTACGGGAATGCCTCCTAAAACATGCCCGCCGTGAGGCGAGAACCATATGTGCTCTGTTTCGGCCAGGACTGCTGCCTTCATTGTGGGTGTGAATCCGCCACAGACTCCCGGGTCGATCTGGAGAACGTCGATGCTACGGGACTTGATCAGGTCCCTCGCACCAAATTGGGTGTACTCGTTCTCTCCACTTGCGACGAACACGCTGGTGGCGTTCTTCACTTCGATGCTTCCTGCGTAGTCATCCGGCATCACCGGCTCCTCAAACCAGTAGGGCTCGTATCTCTCAACAGCTTTGATGAAGCGGATGGCGCTCTTTGCGTCCCATGCATTGTTGGCATCCACCATCAACTCGACATCGTCGCCGATGGCGTCCCGCGCTGCCTTGACCCGCTTAACATCATCCTTCATGGAGACCCCGAAAACCCATCCGCCGACCTTCATCTTCACGTGTCTATACCCCATCGCCACGAAGCCTGCCAGCTCCTTCCCCAGTTCCTCAGGCGTCTTCCCTTGCTGGTAGTATCCCCCAGCTGCGTAGACGGGCACCTTGTCGCGAAAACCACCTAAGAGACGGTGGACAGGCTGCTTCGTCACTTTACCCATGAGGTCCCAGAGAGCTATGTCAACGTACCCGATTGACCGAACCCACTCCCCTTTCGAACAGCGTTTCCGATGGGTTCCCCCAAACATCTTCAACCAAAGATGCTCAATGAGGCCAGGGTCCTCCCCTAACAAGAGGTCACGTACCATGTCTTCCCAGTACTGCAGATTCCTGTCACAGACACAGAGTCCTGTGTAACCCTCGTCCGTTGTGATCTCTACGATCCTGCTTGTTCTATCAGCCTCAGGAATGCTCCTGAGGGTGCCATTAGTCTGTGGGATTAGCGTCACATCGGTTGGCGGAAATTTGAAGACTCGGACCCGTACATCAGTTATTTCCAAAACGTGTTTCTCCTTCTATCTGCATATTTTGCCCATCCCGGAATATTATTACTTTTATCATACTGGATAAAGAAGTGCAACCAAGGGAAACAAAATACTCGATTGATATTGTAGACATCTCCCTGCTTGTCCCCCCTGACGAGCGTGACCCGTTCGCAGCCGAACCTCATGGGGTCGACTTCTATGAAGGTTTATAAGACGGTTCCCCGTGTCCCCCTGCATGATTGGGCTACACCTCATGGTGGACGGAGTCACGGAGGAGCAGGTCGGTAGGGACATCGTCGAGCGGCTCCTCAAGGAGACGCCGCC
This sequence comes from uncultured Candidatus Bathyarchaeia archaeon, assembly GCA_964618045.1. Lineage (GTDB taxonomy): Archaea > Thermoproteota > Bathyarchaeia > TCS64 > TCS64 > RBG-16-57-9. The sequence goes on from CAZTZC010000132.1 coordinate 3,462, forward strand.
CCTCATAGACATGAACATATTGTCTGGCCCCTACATAGTGGAGGGAGTTCCCGAGAACCCGGGGTGGACGGGCTTCGTCATCATAGACAAGAGCCACATCTCTGTCCACACCTTCACAGATACCAGCACCGCCTCCATCGACGTCTACAGCTGCAAGCCCTTCAACGCCAAGAAGGCCGTGCAGTTCATCCAGAGTCTCATCGGTTTCAGGGAAATTACCACGCGCACCATAACCCGCGAAGTAGTCTAAGACACAGCCCACCCCCGGATAACGGGTTTTTTCAACCCTAAAGGGCGCAAAAATACGTGGTTTACCTGTTTACCCCTCTCTCCGGGGGCGTTACCTCGATATGAGTGAGCAAAAAGGTGGAGGCTTACAGGACCCCATTAATGAAGATATTGAGACGCCCACCCTATGGAGAGTCTGTACAACGTTCCCTCGGTGGGTGCCCCGTCTTCGTCCCAGCCCATCATCTCGTAGTACGTGTCTATGGCCTTCCTAAGCTCGTCAGGGTCTACGCTGGTCTCGCTCAAGGCGCCCGACGTCTGAGGCTGGAAGAACCTCTGCGGCAGCCAGTCATCCTCCGTCGTGAAGCCCGCCCTCAGGTTGAATATCCTCGCGAGGGCCAGGGTTCTCTCAGCCACCTGCACCAGCTCATGCATGGAGACGTCCCAACCCGTGACGGCTTGAACCAGGTCCCTGTACTCGGTGAAGCTCCAGGGAGGGAACTGGCATACGGAGAGACAGTTGGCTAGTATCCTCATCTGCATCTGGCTCTTGAACAGCCTGACCTTGTCCGGACCAAGGCTGTATACGGGCACCTCCTCGTACTCGCCCAGAGGCCTCAACATGCCGTAGCTTCCGGCGTTCATCACAGTGTCGTGGAGATTGTGGCAGTGGTCTGCACCGGTGGGAGAGACCGCGTACCCGAGGCCGAGACCCCTCTTCAGCCTGGGTTCATGCATGGGGGCCTCCTGCCCCTTGACCTCCACAAGGAATCTCCGTGACTCCTCTCCGAACACCTTGGAGGCGCGTCTGCTGCCCTCCGCTAGTATGTCACCGATTCCCTCCCTCTTTCCAATCAGTTCTATGGTCTTCAGCATCGCTTCAGCGTTACCGAAGTTCAGCTTGACTCCGCCCGTCAACTCGTCGTCTATTATGCCTTCCTCGTAACACTCCATGGCGAAGGCGACGGTGGTCCCGGACCCGATGGTGTCCAAGCCATACCTCTGGCACAGCTCGTTCGCCTTACAGATGGCGGGGAGATCCGAGACCCCGCAATCCGAGCCCAGAGACCCCAAGGTCTCATACTCTGGGCCGCCGTACCTTCTCTCCACACTGTAAGGCTCCTCGAGCTCCACCTCTTTCTTGCATCTCACGGCGCAGCTGTAACATGTGCCCATGCCCACCCTGTACTTATCCTTGATGGCTATGGCGTCGATCTCCTTGGCGTGAGGCCAATCACCGTCCCTGAAGTTATGAGTCGGGAGGTTACCTGTCTTGGCGTAGGCATCCATGGCGGACCCCGTACCGTACTCATGGAGGCCTCTGGCTTGAGTCTCCACCCTCTTCACGAGGGACTGGGCCAGCTTCTTTACCCTGTCAGGGTCCGCAAGTTCTGGAGGGTTTCTCCCTCTCACGGCCACCCCTTTTAGGTTCTTGGACCCCATGACCGCTCCCATCCCGCTCCGTCCAGCCACGTGGGTCAGATCGTTGATGACACAAGCCACGCGGACCATCCTCTCTCCTGCTGGGCCGATGAGAGCGGTCTTAGCCTGGGCTTCCCCGGTTGCCTCCCTCATCTTGTCCTGGCACTCCCCGACCTCCAAGCCCCAGAGAGACGACCCGTCTCTTAGCTCGGCCTCCCCCTCGTTTATCCAGAGCCAAACCGGCTCACTGGCTTTGCCTTTGAAGACGATCTCGTCGAACCCGGCGTGTTTCAGCTCCGCGTTCCAGAACCCCCCTGCGTCTGCCTCCCCGAAGCCTCCAGTTAGAGGAGATTTTCCTCCGACGGCGTTGCGTCCGCTCCCCGAGAATGGAGCCCCGGTGATGACTCCGGTGGAAAGTATGAGCACGTTATCAGGCCCCAGAGGATCAGCCTGTGCCCCAACCATGTTCAGGAGATGATAGGCCACTGAGCCCATGCCGCCCAGAAACTTGCGATACCAGACCTCGTCCGGCTCCTCGGATCGGATCTCCATGTCGGTAAGATCAACTACGAGTCTTTTCCCATTATAACCAAAAGTCAACGATATACACCATCCATAACTTGTTACGACATATTGTAACGTCAACAATAAAAAACAATCCCATATGACGGGATCAGGTTCAGACGCCGGATGCTCCAGAGCTGAAAAGATGGTTACCTGAGTGAGCCATTCAAAATGTTATTCATTTGCAATGCCTTTCATATAACGTGAACAAGTGAAATGCCCTGGTATGGATCGCATTCCTATCTGAACGAGTTTATCCGCGAGAACAAGTGCAGGAAGATAATGGAGATTGGGGTCTACGACGGCGAGAACGCGAGAAGCATGGTCGAGGCCGCCATCAAGAACGCGCCCCCGCACGAGGTGGAGTACCATGGGTTCGACTTCTTCTCACATTACAGCGCCAGCCGTGTTGGGCGGAAACTGGATGAGACGGGGTGCAGGTACAGGCTCATCGAAGGCGACACCATGGAAACGCTCCCAGAGGCTGTCAAGACGCTGCCTAAGATGGACGTGATCTTCATCGATGGAGGCAAGTCCTTCAGGGAGGCGGTGAGCGACTGGGAAAACTCGTCGCGCCTCATGCACGACGGGACCGGCGTCTTCGTCCACAACGTCGGCTTCTCGGGCGTGGGCAGGATGGTCGACGGCATCCACCGCGAAGAGTACCGGGTCGAGACATTCTATTCCCCGTCAGAGGGAACAGTAGCCCTGATAATGAAAAAATTGGTTAGCTGACGAAACCGTGTCCAACGCCGAGTGGCCATCAGGGATTACTGTTTCATCTCTATCTATTTTTCATGAAAAAGTAGCCTGCTGCTCCTATCACTGCCAGTCCAATCGCTGAGGCCACGACGATCGTTGTCGTGCCAAGCCCTTTGGTCTTCACCTCATATGTTACATCGCTGAGGCTCTCGATGTCATCCATGTCCCAGACTACCCTCTCCTCTTCTTCTAGTATGGGTTCCTCGGTTTCAGCCGGCACGATGAAAGCCACGTACTGGTTGCCGCTACTTTCCCCCTCAAGCACCAGCTTGAAGCCCTCAAGGGACTCTTTCTTCGACAGTTCTTCCAGGAAAACCAGGAGCGTCTCGAAAGACGGAGGCTCTAACCCTAGGCCCTCAACGGAAAACGTTGATACGACCACGTCTTCTCCAAACGATGAAGTCGATTCAATCAGCAGGTGCTGCACATGCAGGTCTATCGGCAGCGCGCGGGCTACCAGCGTTTTATCGTCGTCGTCTATTTCCTCGCTTTCCAGCAGCTCCTCTAGAGACATGTCCTTCAGCATGTTCAGTTGGCCGTTGAAGTCTCCTGCGAGGGTTCCTCCCGTGTCGGCTTGAAGCGAGAGGGCGTCGCCGTTGAACGTGATGTGATAGTCGATCGACTCTATCGACAACGC
>CAZTZC010000133.1:0-7007 GCA_964618045.1 uncultured Candidatus Bathyarchaeia archaeon
GAGGAGGGCGTCATCTTCACTCTGTTAAATAACCCTGTCAGGTTCTTCGACGACGGCCGTGGTAACGTCAAGGAGATGGAGCTCATCCGGATGCAGCTGGGTGAACCGGATGAGTCAGGCCGTAGGAGGCCAGAACCCATACCTGGCTCCGAGTGGAGGCTACCGATCGATACAGTTGTGATCGCCATCGGTCAGAGCCCTAACCCGATAATACAACAGACCACTGAGGGGCTTGAGGTTACACGGTGGGGAACCATCATTCACGACGAGGACACCATGGAGACGACCATCGAGGGCGTCTATACGGGTGGGGACGTGGCTACCGGGGCAGCCACGGTCATCAGCGCCATGGGGGCAGGCAAGAAGGCGGCCGCAGCAATAGACGGCTACCTGAGAAATTAGCTCGTTTTCCTTACCTTTTATATTGGTTGTTCCTTATTGTGGGTTGGATGCCGTTTACAGCCCTGCATATAGGGCCAGCGCTCCTGGTAGCCCTACTAGCGTACCCGTTGCTGGACACCCCAACTCTGTTAGTGGCATCTATAGTCATCGACCTTGAGCCTTTTCTTGTTATCCTCCTGAGTCTCCCCCAGCCTCTCCATGGCCCATATCACAGTCTAACCGTGAGCACGCCCATAGGCGTAGCTGTAGCCGTGTCCATGTATCTAATGAGAAGGTTCACCTCACGGTACATGGAGAGACTGGGGCTCCCACAAAGTGACGACGTTCGCAGTTACTTGGCAGCATCTCTTATCGGCGTCTGGGGTCACGTATTACTGGACTCGTTCCTGTACAGCGAAATGAGCCTGATCTATCCTTGGCAGTGGAACCCATTGCTGGGGCTCTTGAGCTACGGTGTCATCTTCAACGTGTGCCTGATATCGTTTCCGTTGGCTGTGATCGTATATCTTCTAAGAGTCACCCTCATGGCCTGGGTCAGGAACAGGAAACCGATCGAGCCGGTTCCTACATATGAGAAGCCAACGCTGGAGCCCTTAATAGAGCCAGACATGGAGACAGGCGGCTATGAAGGGGAGCCTTTTCTCTTGTTTGACATACCTGAACCAGCTGATGAACCGGTAAACGAAGAGGAGACATACACGTCAGCCACCATCCAAGCTGAGCCAGAAACAGGGCCATTGGTAAGGATCAATATACAGCCGGACATATTTCTTGGCTGCGACAGGTATCCCGAGCAGTGGGGGCTGGTGGGGAAGGCATCCGGTGAGCTCGTGGCCGTAGACCTGAACGAGCCCCACATCGTCTTCGTCTGCGGGAAGCAGGGCAGCGGAAAGGGATACACCATCGGCGTGGTCAGCGAGATGTTATTATCCAAGTCGATACAGGGCATCAGCCAGGTAAGGAAACCCGCCACCATAATCGTGTTCCACAAGCCGCGGGACGACATCAGAAGCGAGTTCTGGAGCATCGTCGACGCCAACAGGAACCCGGAGGAGGCCGCGGCTCTCCGCGAAGGCTACGGCGTGGAGCCCAGACGGGTCATCGAAAGGAAGAGCTTCAGGATATTCGTTGATCCCTTCGTGTACAAGAATGAGCGCAAGAAATTCGAGGACGACTACAGCACAAAGGTGTACCCCATCGGCATCAACCCGACCAGGCTCACAGCCGAGGACTGGCCCCATGTGCTAAGCCTCGGCAAGAAGAGCGGCTCCATGTACGTGAAGAAGATATTCCAGATAATCAAGAAGACCCAGTATGACAGAGACTTCGGGCTCAACACGATTCGACGCGAGGTGGAGAACAGCGACCTTAACCCCAACCAGAAGGGCTTCGCCATGATGCGGCTCGAAACACTGGAGGACTACCTGGTAGCCGGTGACTTCATGAACGACCTCATAATAGGCGGCGTGAACGTCTTCGACCTCCGTAAGATCATGATGGAGCCCGACGACGTCTTCAGCGTCATGATTTTGGTTATGAGTTCTCTCATAAACAACGAGAAAACCGCCCATGAGCAGTTCGTCTTCGTCATCAACGAGGCCCACGACTACCTCAGGAAGGGGTTGAGCAAGGACTTCACAGACTACATCAACTACTTGATCCGTAAGAAGCGACACGCTGGGACGTGGCTTATGCTTGACACCCACTTCCCCGAAGATGTTGACCCCAAGATAATCAAGGGCAGCGACATCAAGATATTCCATAAATCCGACGTCATCAGCAGCACCATCCTCAAACAGATAGTCGACGGGACAACGGTTCAGCCCCACCACTTGAAAACGGGGCAGGCGATAATACGGGCGGACAAGTCGAACATGGGCCCGGATCAGCTCCTCATCGTCGAGGTCCGGGCTAGGCTCACTCACCACGGCGGCGCCACCAAGACCGCGGTATAACAAGTTTTTTCACCCAAACAGGCAACCATTAGTCATGTCTATTTTATTCAACGGAGGGAAAGCGTTCAAGCATATCGAGAAGCTAGCCGTCGAGATCGGGCCGAGGCAGGGAGGCTACAAGGAAGATAGTCTCGCAGCCGAATACATAGAGTCCGAGTTCAAGAAGCTGGGCTTGAAGACTTGGAGGCAAGAGTTCGAGATAAAGACAGGCCGCACGACGGCTCAGAAGCTAGAGATACTGGAACCGTACACCGAGACAGTCGAGTGTGAAGGCATGTCCATGATCGGCGTATCCGGCCCTGAGGGCGTAGAGGGCGAGCTTATCCGCATCGAGACCACCGACGAGGAGTACCTCACACCGGAGATAGAGGGCAAGATAATAGTAACAGACACAGTAAAGAGGAAGAACCTAGAGCTCATCGCCAAACTGAAGCCCCGGGGATTCATACTCATAGAGCGCTACCCACGCATGCTGACCAAGCATTTCTGGGGCAACTTCCCGCAGGACAAGGACTACGGGAACTTCCCCTCTGTACGCGTAAGCTTCGAGGATGGCCTCAGGCTACTGAAGAAGGGCGCGAAAAGGGCTAGGATCGTAATCGAGGCGGAGAGAGACACAAAGAAGACCCAGAACATTATAGCGGAGCTCCCAGGCTCCACGAGGCCCGAGGAGATCATAGTCGTCGGCGGACACTACGACTCGGTGCCAGATGTAAAGGGAGCAAGCGACAACGCCGGCGGAACCGCGATGACAATGGAGCTGGCCCGGATCTTCAAGGAGAAGGGAAGCAGACGGACCCTCAGGTTCGTGGCTTGGGGCAGCGAGGAGATGGGCCTAGACGGCAGCAACCTCTACGCCAAGAAGCTGAGGGAAGACGATAAGGCTGCCAAGGAGAAGGACGAGGACGCCGAGACCGAGCTGGACCATCACAGGCTCTGCGTAAACCTTGACGTCCACGGAGCCATGATAGGCACCAACGCTGCGATGGTCCTCGGCACCCCTATGCTGACCAACTCGGTCAAGCTTCTTAGCAGGGAGACCGGCACCGTGTTCGACGTGAAGGAGGACGTGTACAGTAGCGACGGCACACCGCTGTCCGCCGTGGGCATCCCGAGCGTCTCCTTCAGCAGGCGCAGCGGAATCGACATCATGATGCACAGCGTCGAGGACACCATCGAGTACCTGAGCCCCGACGCCTTAGAGCTTCAGGGCAGGTTCATCGAGGAATGGATGACTCGCTACGTCTCCGAGGCAGCGGCGTTCCCCTTCGAGCGCGAGATACCCGAAAAACTACGGGACGAGATCAAGAAGTACTATGAGGACTGGCACGAGAAGATGCCCTGACTCCCTATCATAGAGGTTTTGATGCTAAAATTCTCGATTACTCTCATCGATGATGATAGCCTCGTCGTGGTGGTATGCATATAAACGTTTTAAAAACGCTTATCTCATGAATTTAGAAAGGTATCACTGTTCTATACCCCTACGTCCTATCAATGATATAGTAATCAAAACTGTACACGCGGTAATGATCAATCCTACCTAACTACGCTGGATAATCCATTAATATAATACTAAGAAGGTTAGCTTAACCTTGAGCGCTAGAAGATCAAAGTTCCAGCTGTCAGTAGAAGTCTTAGGACAGATTAAACAAGGCGAGAAGAAGCCCACACGCATCATGTACAGCGCCAACCTCTCCTGGAAGAGCCTCAAAGAGATCCTGGAATCACTAGTCTCCCAGGGACTCATCGAGGAGGTCGTCGTTAGCAGGAGCAGTAAACGCGCTAAGAAGAGGTACGAAATCACCGCCAAAGGCGAGAACGTCCTCCAGTACTACAACATGGTAAGCGACCTGATAGAGATCGAGCCAAGCAAGTAAGACCACCTAAGCTGGAACACAAGCCGAATACAGGCAGCCACATCTTCTATAAATCCTAAGCCTCAAGGTCCCGAGGAACATTTTTCAACACACATTGATTGAACCAAGAAACATAGGTAGATAAAAAACCTAAGAACTCAGAAAACTATAATTATTGTAGTTAATAGAAGGAATTATATAAAAGGTTTATAAAACAGTAAATTATGGGGGGTTAGGCATCGAATAATATCGGCACACTTAGCCGAATGTCGAACATTGAACAAAACGTCTGGCAGAAGATCCATAAACACATAAGGGACAATTACAGTGACAACGAATTCTGGAACAAAGTCATTTTACCTTACCTAACCAAGTTTACTTCCGCCGAGGTAAGCACCAGAGAAAAGATAGAGTGCATAGACGAGTTCATAAATCATCTAGATAGCCTCTACCTTGACTCGCAGAGATACGGATTAATACCAGAGGAGTTCAGGCTCTTCCTAGAGTCATCCGGCGAGATGTCTCTAATACTCGGATACAGACTAACCGAGTCTGTCCGTTCACTGGACAAGATAAAACAACTGAGAGAGATCTTGTTAGATTACAACAGCCAGTCTAGCAATCAATACGAGAAGAGCGAGTTGAATGAACTGCTGAAGACAATTGACCTTATCACCAACAGCAGCTGATAGAAGATACCATATTCAGTTGGGTGTCTCCCCAAGACGCGTTCAGAAGCACATAAAAACCGGGCTCAACGTTAGTAGGTTAACGTGGGCACAATGAGCGGAGGCATGTGGGCCGAGAAATACAGGCCACAGAAACTAGACGAAATGACTAACCAGACGGAGATCGTCTCGAGGCTCAAAATGTTCGTGCAGGAGAAGAATCTGCCGCACCTGCTGTTCGTGGGGCCTGCTGGCGTAGGGAAGACCACGAGCATCCTCGCGCTCGCCAGAGACTTGTACGGCCCGGGGTACCGTAACTTCACACTTGAGCTCAACGCCAGCGACGAGCGAGGCATCGACGTTATACGGGAGAAGGTGAAGAACTTCGCCCGGACAGCGGCCATCGCCTCCCCCGTGTCCTTCAAGATACTCATAATGGACGAGGCCGACAGCCTGACGTCGGCCGCGCAGCATGCACTAAGGCGCACCATGGAGATATACACCAGGACCTGCAGGTTCTGCCTGATAGGCAACTATAGCGAGAATATCATCGACCCCATCCAGAGCAGGTGCAGCATATTCAGGTTCAGCCCCCTCGACGAGAAAGACATGAAGAACTACGTCATGAACATAGTGAATAATGAGCAGATAAACATCATCGAGGAGGGTCTGGACGCCATATACCATGCTTCCGGAGGAGACCTCAGGAAGGCGACGAACCTGCTCCAGGCCGCTGCGGCTACCAAAGACGTCATAGACGACGTAACCATCTACGAGGTTCTCGGAAAAGTCAGCCCAGAGAGGATAAGAGCCATGATCCAGCAGTCTCTGAAAGGCAACTTCCTCGAGGCGAGGGAGATACTGCGTGAGCTCTTGATCGATCAGGGACTCGCCCCAGACGATATAATCAGAATGGTGTACAGCGAGCTGATGAGAAACACGGTTCTATCCGAGCAGTGGAAGGTAAAGCTCAGCGACAAAGTAGGGGAAGTAGACTACAGGTTGACGCAGGGGGCGAGGCCAGAGATCCAGCTCAGCACGCTCCTCGCGCATCTAGCCTTAGCCGGAGAAGAGATGAAGTGACTCACACTCAGCCTTGGACAGACCAGTACAGGCCAAAGTCCAAGGAAGAGATAGTGGGAAACAGGGAGGCAGTCGATAAGCTCGATAATTGGATAAAGAGCTGGGCAAATAAGCCCCCAAAGAAGAGGGCCGCCTTCGTCTATGGGCCCCCCGGGACGGGGAAGACCGCGGCCGTCCAGGCGCTGGCGACGGAGAAGGGCTTCGACTTGCTGGAGATCAACGCCAGCGACAGCAGGACGAAGAACCGGATAGAGGAGGTTTTAGGAAAGGCGGCGAGCCAGACCGTCACCGTCTTCGGTAGACCCAGAATGATACTGCTGGACGAGATGGAGGGAGTGAGCGGCCAAAAGGACCGGGGAGGCATTACGGCGATATCCAACGTAATTAAAACAACGAGGATCCCCATCGTACTCGTCGCAACCACAGTCGAGGAGAACAGTGAGAGCAAGTTCCGCCCCCTTAGAAGCAAGGCGATGCTAATAGAGTTTCAGCCAGTTCCTTTCAGCGAAGTGTACAAGAGCCTGGAGAGGATATCCAGAGAGAATGGCGTAAAAGTGCATCCTGAGGCGCTCGACGCCTTGGCGATTAGATCTCGGGGCGATCTCAGATCGGCCATCAACGACCTGGAGACCGTTGCCAGGGGAAAAACCGAGGTGGATCCAGGTGACATCGAGTGGATGGGGGAGAGGGACCACCAGGACTACACTCCGAACATAATCAACACAATATTTTCGGCGAGGAGCCTCTGGGAGGCGCGGCAGACCATCAGCCAGAGCATGATACCATACGAGGACCTCTTCGACTGGATATACGAGAACCTACCTCTCGTCATAGACGAGCCGGGTGAGAGACTCCAGGCGCTGGAGACTCTAGCTAAGGCAGATGTCTACCAGCGCCGAGCTAGGTCGAGCAACTACAGGCTCCTGAAGTATATGTTCAACCTCATGACCGGCGGGGTCGCGTTCAGTAGAAGGAAATCCCAGGGACTCGGGTTGATGAAGCAAGTCCACGCCGCCATACAGAGGATAGGGTTGCCTCTC
>CAZTZC010000134.1:0-4464 GCA_964618045.1 uncultured Candidatus Bathyarchaeia archaeon
GGGCATATGTCATTAAGCACACACTCGCCGCAACGGGGTCTCTGAGCTCTACAGATCTCTCTGCCGAAACGTATCAGGGAGAGGTGTACATCTCTGAACCTATCAGGAGTCGAGCCATCCTCAAGCGCCCTGCTTACTTCCTCGTAGCCTGCCTTCGGGGGCACTATCTCAAGACGCTTGGACACCCGTTCAATGTGACGGTCCACTGGAATGACTTGGTGGTTCGCCACAAACATCAGGGCAACATCGGCCGTCTTCGCGCCCACGCCGGGGAACTCCATGAGCCTTTCCCTTGCCTCCGGGAACGTCATGTCGAAGACGGACTGGAGGTCTCCGCCGTACTTTTCTATGATCTCCCTGCTCACAGCCTTCAGCGTGTGTGTACGCTGATTGTACATCCCCGCGGGTTTGATTGCTTCGACTATCTGTTCCTCTGACGCCGCGTCTATCCTGTGTGGAGTGATCCCTACGGATTCTTCGAGGCGGCTGAACGCGGTACTCTGGTTCTTTGTGTTGGTGTTCTGACTCAGAATCGTCGAGACCAATCCTCTGAAGGGGTCGTATCCTCTTGGGATATATTCGACGGGGTAGTGCTCCAGCACCCGGTTTATAGCGGTCTCGGTTCTCTGGAATGCTGACAACCCTTCGGGCTCGGACGGGTTCTCCTTGAATCCCCTCAGACTGTCGGCTATCATGTGAAGCATCTCCTGAAGATTCCTGCGCTTCAATGCAGATACCGCTATCCAAGGGATGCTTAGCTGTTCGAGGTTGAGCTCCTTGGCGATCCTTTCCTCCATCTCGGGTGCCTTGTCAAGCTTGTTGAATACTATGACTATGCGGTCATGGGACACCCCGATGTCCTTCAGCAGCCTGATCCCCTCGGTGAGCTTCATCTGCAGCGTCAACGGAGGATCGGTGATCTCCAGAAGGAGGATGACGATGTCCGAGCTGCGGATATCGAGGAGGTTCAGCTTGAAGCTCTGGATGAGCCGCGGATCGACATTGAGTACGAACCCGATTGTGTCGATGAACAACACGGTGGTCTCATGGTCGATGAATCTTCTCTGGTACTTGCTGGAGAGCGTCGTGAAGGGTTTATCGCTGACCGGCTTGTTATCCCCCGTCACGGCGTTGAATAGACTGGTCTTACCGGCGTTGTAGAATCCGGCGATGCAGACCACCGGGTACCCGAGCTTCCGCCTGTTCCATATGCGCTGGTTCTTCTCCTCGATGAGCTTGTCGATCTCCTCGCGGACCCTTGCCTGGTTCCTGCTCAGCTCCCTCATCTGGCCATGAAACGCGTACTCGCCGCCGGCCCGGAAGAACGGCCTGTCATACCTATAGTTGATGGAGGCCTGGAGCTTGTAGAAGGGAGCCTGCTTCTCCAGCCGCGCGGCCTGTATCTGGAGCTTGCTGAGCCTGTCGGACGCCATCTGGTCGAATATCTCCAGGGTCAGCTCGTAACGGTCAATGACGTCGCAGTTCAACGCACGGATCAGGTTAAGCTTCTGGCTGCTCTTGAGGATGTTGTAGAAGATGACGAGCTCGACTCCCAGTCTCCTCACCTTCCGCCCCACCTCCTTAACCTTGCCGCTGCCGATGAAGAACTTGGAGAAGGGTCTGTACCTGCTCTGGATAACCTCTCCGACCACCTCTATTCCCAGGGTCTCGACGAGACGGTTTAGCTCATCCAGCTTAATCCTGTATATGGTGTGGTCGTGGACGTCAGTCTTAAGCATGCAGAGTATTGCCTTTGACTGCTTCGCCTGGCCCTTCTCGGTTAACTGCTCGGTCATCGATAGACAAGACACAGAATGCGGGGGACTTTATAAGAACACTCTAAACGTCACGGTCCACGGCGTCCATGATGTTATCTAGGGACTCTATCGCGTATATGCCTAGGGCCGCGGTGATTCTGCCCACCATCCTCCTAAGCCCCTTCTCGACCTTTACACCTTCATGCTCCAGTATCTCGGTGAAACGACGGTTAAACATCAGCCCCTCATGATCGAAATCTGTGAGGATGAGAACACTTCGATACTTAGCTGAGACCTCCGACATCAAGTCATAGTCGTTGACTTTGGTAGCGGCACATGTAACGATCTTCCCGGTGTACCCCAGCCTCGTTAGAGACTCCACGTCCCTCGGCCCTTCGACTAGGATGACGTCAACCAAGCCGCTGATCTCGGATAGAAGTTCCTTCATCTCCTCGATCGATTGTCTTCTATGTGTATTGGAACGCATCAATATACCTCAAGCGACAAGGATCAGCGTCAGGTCGTTGACGTTGGTGCCTGTTGGGCCCGTGAAGACGGCGTCGCCCAAGGCTTCGAAGAAGCTGTAAGAGTCGTTGCTCCTAAGATACTTTTCAGGGTCCAAGTCCTTGGATTGAGCTCTACTGAGCGACGCGCCGTCTACGATGGCCCCGGCTGCGTCTGTGGGCCCATCGATCCCATCCGTGCCGAGGGCTAAGACGACGCAGTCTTGACCAGCGATCTTCATGAGCGCGCTAAGAGCGACTTCCTGGTTTCTCCCTCCTAGGCCTTGGCCTGTGACGGTGACGGTAGTCTCGCCGCCGAGCAGAAGAGCCCCTGGCTTAGATACAGGAATGTCGTTCATGGAGATGCTTCTCGCCAGCCCGGCGTACACCGTGCCCACGTGGCGTGCCTCGCCCTCAACGAATGTGCTAAGGACTTTGGCGTTGTAGCCAAGCTTCTCAGCATTATCCGCTGCGGCCTTGGCCGCCTTCAGGTTGTTTGCGACGACGACGTTGTGAACCTTCTCGAAGACGGGGTCACCAGGTTTCGGGGTCTCAGCCACCTTCCCTTCAAGACCCAACTCTATCCTTCTCTTTACAGCAGGACTCACGGAGCCCCAAACTCCATACCTGTTTAGAACATCGCGTGCCGTCTCGTAGGTCGAAGGGTCTGGCGCTGTCGGCCCGGAGGCGATGGTGTCTAAAGGGTCTCCGACGACGTCAGAGAGTATAAGACAGACTACGGTAGACGGGTAACAGTTGGCAGCGAGTTGCCCTCCCTTGAAGGCGGATAGATGCTTCCTTACCGAGTTAAGCTCGTTGATTGTGGCCCCCGCGCTGAGCAGCCTCCTCGTCACATCTTGGATGTCCTCAAGCGAGACGCCGTCAGCTGGCAACGGCATAAGTGCAGAGCCGCCGCCCGAGATGAGGGCTAACACCAAGTCGTCGGGTGAAAGGTTCGAGGTGAGTCTCATCATGTCCCGGACTCCCTTCACTCCTTCATCATCAGGGACTGGGTGAGACGCCTGGTTTAGCCTAACATGGTTTACGCGGTACCGGGCTTCTGTGCTCCTGAGTACGTTCACGACTCCCCCCTCTACTCTGTCTTCGAGGATGTCTTCGACAGCCTCAGCCATGGGACCCCCGGCCTTTCCCCCTCCAACGATTAAAACTCTCTTGACGTCGTCGAGGGGCTTAATGAAGCCATCAACGACGACGTTTCCGTCGATCACCTGCAGTTTTTCCATCACCGCGTTTTTCGGGTCCACCGCGTTGATCGCTGATTCCATAATTGTCAACGCGTCATCTCGCATCTTGCGGAGTTTCTCCGTCGACGCATTCTTGATGAGCTGTTGACGGTTTCTGAACATGACGGCAGTCACCTCTGAGGTAAGTTAAGTATGTAGAAAGGAGAGGAAAAATGTTGGGTGCTACTCGCGGACGATGTACTCGCTTGCCCTCGGCGGGTCTGGGCTCAAACCTTTCCTCGTCCTGATCTTCTTTACTAGGTCGAGCAGCATGCTGTCAGGGACTGGCGACCAGTGGTCGAAGGTCATCTGCCAGAACGCCGTCCCGCTCGTGGCGGCGCGCATCTCCTGGCTGAATCCCAGCGTCTCGCTCACCGGCACCATGCCTGTGACGTTGACTATGGGGCCGTCCTGCTCAACGCTGTGGATGCTCCCCCTCTTCCTGCTGAGTAGACCGGTGACGTTACCCATCTCGAGGGCGGGTACACGCACCTGTATCTTGTAAATGGGCTCCAGCAGCGTCGGGTCACCGCTGAGTATACCTGCGAACAGCGCCTGCCGCACCGCAGGCATCATCTGAGCTGGCCCACGGTGCACCGGGTCCTCGTGGAGCCTTATGTCGACCATGTCGACGAGTAGGCCGCGAACTATCTCGCCCGCCAGGGGCCCGCTTCCGAGGGCCCACTGGAAGCCTCCGCTTATGTGCTGCTTGACCTCCCTGAGGCCCTGGATGCCGACGGTGGTGTCGATCATCATGTTGGCGTTCTCGTTGATGGCGAACACCTGCCGAGCCTCGCGGAGGGTCCAGCCTGCCTTCTCTCTGAGTACCTCCTCCCTTCGGCTGGAGCTCAGTATCTCGCTGAGCTCGCCGTCACGGATGAGCTGAACGATTTTCTCGTCCAGAGGCTTGAAGGTGAAGAAGATCCTGTTGTGTTTGTTGGGGCTCTTGCCCATGAAGGG
>CAZTZC010000134.1:4564-6980 GCA_964618045.1 uncultured Candidatus Bathyarchaeia archaeon
ACGGCTATGGTGAGCACAGGGTCCGAGACGTACTTAATCGACTCGAAAGGCGTAGCGGTGTCCTTGATGTCGTCCGAGACTATTGTCTCGCCTGCCCTGGCCTCGCTGAGCCCCATGATAGCCACGATGTTTCCAGCAGGTATCTCGTCGACGATCTCACGGTACGCACCCATGTAGATGCTGATCTGCTGGGCCTTCGCCCACTTCTCTGCACCAACCAGGTTGAGGTTGTCGCCTTTCCTGATCGTTCCGCTGAAAACGCGTCCAGTGCTGATCACTCCGGCTTGGGGGTCGATGATCACGTTTGATATGCAGATGACGAGGGGACCTTTCGGGTTGACGGCCAGCATGTTCTTTCCCATGACCGACTCCTCATCCCCCTTCCAGATGTGCCTGATCCTTCTCGGCTGATGCACCTTCGGGTTGGGCAGCACGTGCACAGCCATCCCCAGGATTGCATCGCTTAGGGGAAGCATCTCCTGAAGCTCATCCAGCTTACCTTCCTTGTACTTCTCTATGATGTCTGGGAGCGTCAATCCCTTCTCCTGTAGTATGGGCAGGGTGAAGCCCCACCGGTCGAGGGCTGATCCGAAGGCTACCTCGCCCTTAGCTGCGTTGATGGTCCACTCGTTCTTGATCTCGTCAGATCCATAGGTCTGAACGATCTCGTTGAACTTGTTGATGATCCTGAGGAGCTTCTTCTGGATGGCGTTAGGGTCCATCTTGAGCTCCTTGATGAGTCTATCGAACTTGTTTATGTAACAGATTGGCTTCACGAACTCCTCCAGTGCGACCCTCAGCCTAATCTCGGTCATTATCTGGAACTCCTCCACGGCGTCGACCAGAAGGATGCAACCGTCCAGCGCCCTCATGGCTCTGGTTACCTTGCCCGAGAAGTCTACGTGTCCCGGGGTGTCGATTAGGTTGATGACGTACTGGTCGTCGCCCTCCTCATAGAGGAGGCTGATGTTCGCCGTCTTGATGGTGATGCCTCGCCTCTGCTCCTCCTCGAGGTAGTCAAGGGCCCGGGCCTCTCCCGCCCTCTCAGGCGCCATCAGGCCCGCCATGGCAAGGAGGCTGTCGCTCATCGTCGTCTTCCCGTGGTCGATGTGGGCGATGATGCCGATGTTCCGGATCTTCTCCTGGTCATGCATCAGCTTCAAGATCTCTTCTGTCTGCTTGAACCGTGGCATTAATGATCTAATCCTTTTTACCGTAAGTTGACTATAGACACCTACAGGGGTCTTTTAAACCCTTTCCATTCGTATTATCTGTGTTCACCTAATCCTTTGATCTATATAGTCAACAACGCTTGATATTTACATAAAGTTGAGATATATACAGGCAGGGTGGGATGGTTCAGCCATACCAGTCTATGATAACCCTAGCACATAACTTTCTAGACTTGATATAGTATTCGACGCCGAATTTTCCTGTGTCTAGTATATCTCATAAAAGATCCGAGACATTTGAATCTGATGCGTGATCACTGCATCTTCACTGGGTATGGGCGTGCCGTCTCTTGAGGTCTATCTCATTTTGTCCTAGCCTCTTCATTATATCGGCGATCACGCCGTCGAGGAACACCAAGGCGCTCAGCTCGAACATGGTTCCCAGTGGCGCCATGTCGTACTCGCCGGTAATCTGGCGGCGGACGAAGTCGATGTCCACCGCCTCCTTGGTTCTTCCCTTGATCACTACCACGTGGTCGGAGAGCTGGCCTAGCATACTGTCACGGTGAGACGTCAAAGAGACTATCTTGGCGCCTACCTCTTTGGCTATCTCCGCCTGCGTCACGACGACCTTGGTGGTTCCAGAACCTGAGATCGCCAGTATTAGGTCGCCTGGGCTCAGTGCAGGAGCAATGGTCTCTCCGCTGACGTAGACGCTAAAGCCGCTCTGCATTAGCCGTAAAGCGAATGCTCTTCCGACGAAGCCGCTTCTACCGCTTCCCAATACGAGGATTTTATTGCCCTTCGCCTGCAGTATGTACTGGATCATTCCCTCAATCTGCTCATCGCTGGAGTCTTGTATGATGCTGTGGATACCTTGGAGAATCCATGAAGAGACTTCCTTTACGAAGCTCATAACGATCCGAAAATAGACTGCTACTAGGTTAAAACTATTATTAGGTATACTCGCAGATTTGAAAAACAAGTTTTGGAGGCGGTTACTACCGAGCTAACTATAATACATAAAAGACAAGGGAAAAGAGCTCAAAAATATCTCGATGGTGGAAAATATAATTTATGTCTAGCGTTAAACCTTGGTTCCACGAGGTTCCAGAACGTTCCTCCGCGTTCTTAATATTAAATAATCGCCGATAGGAGGCAGAGAAGTATGATGAAAAAGAAAAATATCACTACGCCAGTGAAAACTCCTCTGCTCAGATCTAGACTCTGCATATATATCTTAA
>CAZTZC010000135.1:0-6973 GCA_964618045.1 uncultured Candidatus Bathyarchaeia archaeon
TCATGGCGTCAGCCCCTGGATGATCTTGGAGAAGATAGCGATGTGGCGCAGGGCCTATTCCACCTTCCCCAGTATCACGTTTTCGGCATCGTAAACGCCCTGGCGAGTTATCCCCAAACGCCTCTCCACCTCGGCCTTTGACAGCCCCTTGAATCGGAGCCTCCAAATCTTCAGATGCTTGTCCGTCAGATACGCCGTGGGAAGCATTTTCTGAAAATAAAAATAAAGTGTAAGGTATAAAACCTTTACTGAGCACGTGAACGCCTAAAAACAGCCACACAACCTATACATCATGGCCACCAAGGGCGCCTACTGCCTCTGCATAAACGTCCGAGAGGAAATAACAGTCGAGGTGGGCGCCCTCGGCAACATCACCTTCCCCAAAGGCGAATACGTCTACGTGGGCTCGGCCCTCAACAGCCTGGAGCCCCGCATAGAGAGACATGTACTCACAAGCATGGGAGATCACGCCGTCACCCACTGGCACATAGATTACCTCCTCAGAGAGCCGGTTGTATCCATACAGCAGGTGTATGCGATCGAGACAGACGAGAGGATAGAGTGCAGCATAGCGGCCAACGTGGCGGACCACGGCGAGCCAGTCAAAGGATTTGGCTGCAGCGACTGTAGATGCGTCAGCCACCTTTACATGGTAGAGGGATTCGGGTTCCTCGAAAAAATGGGGATGAGGAGGCTCAGAGGCTTTCCTCGACTTCCTTGATCAGCGGGATCGCCAGCTCGGAGAATGTGACGCCTGCGCCCCAGGCCTGAAGCGCGGCGGCCTGTATCTCCTTCTTGGAGATCCCCGCCTTGAACGCCTCCCCTACGAAGTGGCTGAGCGCCACGGGGTCACGGGTCACGCTGTAGATGCCTATCCTGATGAGGAGCGTCGTCTTCTGGTCTAGGACGCCGTCGACGTTGATCTCCTTGCTCATGTTCATCCACGCGTCGGCGACGCCGGGTGTCTCCTCGCTGAATACCTGCCAAACGTTCTTAGTAGTCATGATGTTTCATTTTCATCGGAAGAACGATTTTAAGTCTTCGCAGAGAATTAAACAAAAAGCGAAAGATTATTCAATTAATTTAGGATTGTCGTAAAGTAGATTAGTAGGATAGGCTCTTGTTTACCAGACGACATCCACTGAGGCGATTAGGAGGAGACGAGAATAGGGAACGAGTTCGTCCGTGACGTCGACACCCTAGTTGGCATGATGAGGGATGTGCTCGACGACGATGAGTACGACAAGATGCTCCGTCTACGGGACGACCTCGTCGAGATGAACAGCAGGAACGTCGTCAAGATCAACCACAGCACCATGGAGCTCGTCGCCGCGATGTACCTCGTCCAGAACGGCTTCGACGTGGAGATAGAGTACAACCTCAACGGGGTAAGCACAGACGTCTACGCCCAGAAGGGGTACGGCAGCCTCATAGTGGAGGTGGAGACCGGGTTCGTGCCCCCCGACCACGCCCTAGACCCCATGAACTACCTGAGGGCACGGGTGTCCAGCAAGATAACCAGGTACAGCAGCTTCGCCAACAAGTTCGTCCTGGCGAGCCCGCCCCACTACGTGATGCAGATACCAGGTAGTCTCACCAAGCCGCCCCGGTTCAGGACCGGGGAAGAGGTGGCTCACCTCAAGACGCTCTGCGACATGTACTACACCAGCCCGCCTGTCACGCTGGAGGAGATAAGGAACGCCCGCATCCACAGTATCTACGTCGTGGACGTGGAGAAGATACGCGTCAAGGAGTGGGACATACATGAGTATATGGGCAAGGCGGCCCTGTGGAAGGTGTAGGAAGGTTTAAGAAAAGGAGCCAAGGCAATAGGGGAGGGCTTTAGATGGAAGTGTCCAGCGGTCTACTATTCGTCGGCATTGCGCTCACCCTACTAGGAGCCTTCCTGGTCTACATGAGCCTCAGGGCAGGGCCCGGGGAGTTGGACGCCAAGGCGGTGGGCGTAATCTTCATAGGTCCCATACCCATCATACTGGGGGGAGGCCGGAAATGGATAATAGCGGCCCTCGGGGTAACAGCGATAATAATGCTGTACATGATATCAAAACAGATAAGGCCCGACCTCATCGGATGGTAAACAAGGCAAATGACTAGGAAATGCGCCGTGTGCGGCAGGGATGGCGCTGACATCCTCTGCGGCACATGCAACAGGTTCGTCTGCGAGAAATGCTACAAGGTCGACGCCAACATGTGCATAAAATGTGCCGGGATTCATAAGATGGGACGTGATAAGAGGATCAGGCCCTCCCTGATGGTGGCTGGCTTCGGGTTGATCATGCTCGGGCTCGTGGTCGTGGCCTGGGCGGTGACGCCATCGACGGCTTCGTTCGTCTTCTTCCCCTTCTTCTTCACCGGCACGGGAAGGGCGGCCGCATTCATAATGAGCATTGTCTTCTTCGTTTTGTTCACGTTGTCGACGCTGCTTCCCGTCTACCTAACGCTGAGGCGCGGCGGCGACACTGGCTGGGAAGAGGGAATATACACCATCCAGGACGGCTCCCCGCTTGGTAGCTTCTACGAGACCATCGAGTACATGATAACAACGGAGATACCTCGGGGGCTGGAAGGAAGCATATACATAGAGGAAGACGACGACAGGCTCAGGCTCCTCAGCACTAGGGACAACGGCTTCGTTAAGGTCTACGACATCCCGACGAACTGCCTGGTGGACGACGTGGAGTCAGACTACGAGGGCAGCTACCTACTGGTCAAGGTGATGCTCAGGAAGACTCACTAGCAACAATTATAACCCTTCGCACAATCCCTTTCACGATCCCGTTTGCCGAAGATCATTCGACTCGAAGAATACGCCGAAGCCCTGAAGGGGGTAGCCCTCATCATCGGCGAGGGCCTCTGCAGCAACATATACGTCGTCGGCAGGGAGAAGGCGATGATCATCGACACCGGCGTCGGCAACATACTGAACCCTGTCTGGCCCCAGCTGTCCGAGCTGGGAGTCGAGCCCTCCAACGTCGACAAGGTGGTGCTAACCCACGCACACCACGACCACGCCATGGGCACATTCCTGATACTTCAGAGGGCGGACCCCCAAGTTTACGTCCACGAGGAGGACACCAGGTACATAGCTTCTCGCCTCGGCGACAACCTGGTCAAGGTCCGGGAGGGCGACGTGATCGAGACGGAGCTGTGGCCTCTCAGCGTTTATTGGACGCCGGGCCACACGTCGGGCAGCATGAGTCTCTACAACCCGGAGCACAGAATACTCTTCAGCGGTGACACCGTTTTCCCTGACGGATACTACGGGAGATACGACGGCGAGAGCGGCAGCTATGACGCGATTGTGGAGTCATTGAAGAAGCTGGACGAGCTTGACGTGGAGTTTCTATTATCGGGGCATGGTCCACCAGTGCTTGAGGACGGGAACAGGCACATCGATATGGCTCTCCGTAGCGCCACGCGATGGGGTTGACAAGTGTTCCATACACATTTTAGAGGACTGATAACCTTCGTAGCACCCTTGTAGCCGCACGAAACGTCTTAAGCAACCATAGCACATATTCCTGCGATTAAATTTGGTCGAGAAGAATCTGGATTTTAGGAGCGACACGGTCACGTGGCCGACGCCCGAGATGAGGGAGGCGTCCTACAAGGCGAAGCTGGGGGACGACGTCTACGGAGACGATCCTACCGTCAACGAGTTGGAGTCCATCGGAGCCGAGATCTTCGGCAAGGAGGCGGGGCTCTTCGTCACGAGCGGGACCCAGGGCAACGCCGTCTCCATCCTCGCCCACACCCAGAGGGGCGACGAGATCATACTCGAGGAGAGTAGCCACATCTACATGAACGAGGTGGGAGGCCTCGCGGTCATGGGGTCACTCATGGCCCGCACCATAAAGGGCGAGAAGGGCTGGATGCACCCCGACGACGTCAGGGCGGCCATCAGGGCCGACAACATCCACTACCCCCGGACGAGCCTCGTCTGCGTGGAGAACACCCACAACTCGGCGGGCGGCATAGCGCTCACGCCTGAGCAGATGAAGAGCAACTGGGACGTAGCCAAGGAGCACGACCTCGGGCTGCACCTAGACGGCGCCCGGGTATTCAACGCCTCGGTGGCCTTGGGCGTAGACGTGAAGAAGCTGGCCAGGTACGCCGACACCATCCAGATATGCCTGAGCAAGGGCCTCTCAGCCCCCGTGGGCTCGATAGTGGTGGGTCCCCAGGAACTCATAGACAGGGCCCGCAAGTACAGGAAGATGCTCGGCGGCGGCATGAGGCAGGCAGGGATCATAGCAGCGCCCGGTATCATCAGCCTCACCAAGATGGTGGACAGGCTGGCCGACGACCACAGGAACGCCAAGACGTTGGCGAAGGGCCTGGAGAGGCTGGGCATCAAGGTGCTCAACGACGTCCAGACCAACATGGTGTACATCGACTTCAGCACCGTAGGCTGGACCGCCGAGGACTGGAACGAGGCGTGCGCCAAGATCGGCTGGAAGAGCCGCGGCAGGGGCACCACCACCAGGCTGGTCACCCACTACGGCATCGAGGAAGAAGACATAAAGTCCTTCTTAGAAAAAATGGGCAAGCTGATGAGGTAGCCCCCAACCCTTTTTTAGCTAATCCACATTATCTATTGTCCATGGTCGTTATACCCGCAGATGAGCTCAAGGAGCTAGGCGTCAGGATATTCAAGGCTCAGGGCGTCTCCGAGGAGCGAGCCCGATTCCTCGTCGGAACCCTCGTGGAGGCGAACCTCACAGGCCACGACAGCCACGGCGTCCACTACTACGTCGGGTACAGTGGACGCATCAAGGAGGGCTACATAAAGGTAGACGAGGAGCCCGTCGTCGTCAAGGAGTCGCCGTCTTCGGCCCTCATCGACGGCAGGTGGACGTTCGGCCAGGTGACCGCGATGAAGGTAGCGGAGAAGGCCATGGAGAAGGCGAGGGAGCACATGGTCGCCGGAGTCGGCGCATACAACTGCAACCACATAGGCCGCATAGGGTACTACACTGACTGGGTGGCCAAGCACGACATCATAGCCACGTTCTACGTTAACGTGGGGAACAAGATCGTGTCGGTTCACAACGGGCTGGGCAGGGCCTTCGGGACGAACCCCTTCAGCGTCTCGGTTCCCACAGGCTCAGATACACCGTTCCTCGTCGACTACGCGACCAGCGTCGTGGCCGCCGGGAAGCTAACCGTCGCCAGAGCCAAGAAGAGCAAGATACCGCGGCACTGGACGAGGGACAAGTATGGCCGGGTAACTGATGATCCAAACGCGATGTCTGATGGCGGGTGGCTGCTGCCTTTCGGGGAGTACAAGGGTCAGGGGCTCCAGATGGCGTCCGAGTTGCTGGGGGCCGTGTTGACTGGCTCCAGGACAGGTCTCTCGGGGATTACTGTTCCTCCGTCGCCCAACGGCATCTTCATGCTAGCCGTGAACCCCGAGGGATTCGTGGGGCTGGACGAGTTCAAGAGGAGCACCGCGGAGCTGCTTGATAAGGTAAAGAGCCTTCCAGCCGTCGCTGGTGAACGGGTGTTTGTCCCGGGGGAGCCGGAGAAGGAGTCCAAGGAGAGGCGCCTCAAGGAGGGCATACCCGTACCGGAGTCGACTTGGGGCGAGATCAAGGCTCTGTGCAGCCGTCTGGGCGTCGAGGTAAAGTAATTAACGTCCATCCTCTTCAAAGGATCAACATGACCGTCGGCTTCCCCGTTGATGAGGTGAGGGAGGGAAAGGCGAGGATACTCGTCCCCACCCTTGAGTCCGCCGGGGAGCCTGAGCAGCGCCTCAGAAGCATGGCCCCCGTGTTCTACAATCCCGTCATGAAGCCCAACCGGGACACCGCAGTCCTGGTGTTGCGAGCCCATCAGGGTAAGCTAGGCCGAGGAGTAGACGCCTGTGAGCCCATGGCTGGCAGCGGCGTCAGGGGGATCAGGCTCGCCCTCGAGGTCGACGAAGTCGAGAGAGTCGTGATGGGGGACCTGAGCCCCAGCGCCGTCAAACTCGGAGAGCTCAACGCCGAAAGGAACGGCGTGTCGAGTAGGGTCAGCGTCCGGCTCCTCGACGCCAACCTCCTCCTGTCTCTCCACTGCTACCCTGGGGGGAGGTTCGACTACGTCGACGTGGACCCCTACGGGTCACCCGCTCCGTTCATCGACACCGCCGTACGCTCGGTGAATAACCACGGGGTCCTCGCCCTCACCGCGACCGACATGGCTCCGCTGTGCGGAGTGAATCCCGGGGCGTGCATAAGGAAGTACGGGGGCAGGCCGCTTGCAGGCGAGTTCTGCCACGAGACGGCGCTGCGGCTGCTAACCGGGGCGCTCGTCAGGCAGGCGGCCTTGCACGAGAGGGCGGCGACGCCTCTCTTCTCCTACTACTCGGACCACTACATCCGAGTCTACTGCAGGCTCGACAAGGGGAAACGACGCGCCGACGGCCAGCTCGCGCAGATGGGGTACCTCAAGTACTGCCCAAGGTGCCTCCACAGGGCGGCTTCAAAGGACAACAAGGTGGATAGATGCGAGTCATGTGGATCCGAGACGAGGGTCGCGGGGCCGCTGTGGCTGGGGGAGCAGGCCGACCCCGAGTACCTGTCACGGATGCTGGAGGACTCTGCAACCCTGGATTACATGGTGGGCGCGAAGGCCGTGACGCTCATACAGATGGTGAGGGACGAGCACGGGTACCCGCCGTGGTTCTTCGACATAGACACGGTCTGCTCCCAGCTGGGAGCGAGATCCATGGCAACCAAGGAAGCTTTGACGAGGATCAGTGAAGCCGGCTACAGGGTGGTCAGGACCCATTACGGGGACAGAGCGATAAAATCGGACGCGTCCATGGATGAGCTGAAAAAAGTGTTGGGTGGCTAGTCTACCTTGTTGAAGCTCTTCGCGGGTGCGTTGCAGATTGGGCACTTGTCCGGTGGGGACCCCTCAACGGTGTTGCCGCACACCTTGCAGACGTAGTAGTCGACGTGAGGCG
>CAZTZC010000136.1:0-6917 GCA_964618045.1 uncultured Candidatus Bathyarchaeia archaeon
GGCTCATACGAGCTGAGCCTATCCCTCTCGACGCTTTACACCAGCGTGAACATCGGGGACTCCCTCACCTACACCGCGAGGGTAACCAACAACGGGCAGACACCCGTAACGACTCTCTACCTAGAGGCGGTGATCCCCGGCGACTGGGATACGACGATAACCCCTGCACAGGTCTCATCCCTCGCGGCACGTGAATCAGTGACCTTCACCGTCGAGGTCGACACACCCTCAGACACGGTGGCGGGAGACTACCTCCTCGCGATGAAGGCCTACAGCGATCAGCTCGAGTCAGACGAGATCGACTTGAGAGTGACCGCCAAGGCTTCGACATCCTGGGGGGTCATCGGGCTCGGCGTCGCCGTCGTCGCGATAGCAGGCGCGGCGTACATGTTCAGGAAGTTCAAACGGAGGTAGAATGAATGACCGAATACATAGTCGAGACATCCAAGCTCACGAAGATGTACGGAGACTTCACGGCTGTAAACGAGCTGGATCTAGAGGTGGAGAAAGGAGAGATCTTCGGGTTCCTGGGCCCGAACGGGGCGGGGAAGACGACGACGGTGCTGATGCTGATGGGGCTCTCGGTCCCAACCTCTGGGACAGCCGTCGTTGGAGGCTTCGACATCGTAGAGCAGTCCAGGGAGGTTAGGACCGTAGCAAGCATACTCCCGGAGTACAGCAGCCTCTACGGGGACCTCACGGCCTTCGAGAACCTGGACTACATCGGGCAGCTGAACGACATGCCCAGGGAGGAGAGGGAGAACAGGATCCACGAGCTCCTCGAGGTCGTCGACATGTCAGAGTGGGCTGACTCGAAGTACGAGTTGTTCTCGAGGGGGATGAAGCAGAGGGTCGGCATAGCGTCGACGATGATGAAGAACCCGAAGATCGTGTTCCTGGATGAGCCCACGCTCGGGCTGGACCCCATCGGCACGCTGGACATCAGGAAGCTGATCCTCAGCCTCAGGAAAGAACAGGGACTCACCGTGGTGATGACGTCGCACCTGCTGCACGAGGTCCAGATGACCTGCGACAGGATAGGCATCCTCAACCGGGGTAAGCTGGTGTTGAAGGAGACGATGAGAAACCTGAACCAGACTATGACCGGCGGCGAGGACCGGCGGGTGGAGTTCAGGCTCACGGAGGTGACCCCAGACCTCATCAGGGACCTGGAGTCCCTAAAAGGCGTCAAGTCGGTGACCCAGAACGGCGACAGCCTCTACGTCTACAACGGCGCCGAGAACGACGCCGAGGTGTCTAGGACCATCACACGGCACGGATCGACCATACTCCTGATGAAGCCCAAGGAGTACACCCTGGAGGAGATATTCATGAAGTACTACAGGGAGGCGAACTAGATGGCCGGGACGTTGACGGTGGCCACCAAGGAGCTCAAGGACCAGTTCGGGAGCAAACGGTTCCTCATACTGTTCGGCTTCATGGTGCTTCTCTCGGCGTTAGCCGCCTACCAGGGAGTGGACTACATAAAGAACAACACAAGCGCGAGCTTCAACTACATCTTCACGGGGGCCAGGATGAGCTTCTCTTTCAACCAGATCATGGTGCTGTTCGGGCCCATCCTGGGAATGGCGCTCGGGTTCGACGCCATAAACAAGGAGCGCACCACCGGCACGCTCTCGGTTCTCCTCGGGCAGCCCATATATAGAGACAGCGTGGTAAACGGCAAGTTCCTTGCCGGGGCCGCCGCCCTCGCCACCCTTTCAACCGGGACCATCGCGATCATGTGCGGCGTAACCATACCGCTGCTGGGGTTCGGCCCGACGCTTGCTGAGCTGTCGAAGATACTCGTCCTAGCCATAGTCACCGTCGTCTACCTCGTCTTCTGGCTGAGCCTGGGGATGCTGTTCTCGGTGGTCGCCAAGAAGACCTCGACCTCGATTCTCTTCTCCATCGCCACGTGGATGTTCTTCGCCATAGTGCTGTCGATCCTAGCCTCCGCCGTCGCGGGCGCGCTGGTGCCGATGCCGTCCTCTGACGTCATCGTCTCAGACTCGGGTGAAGGACCTAGGTTCCAGATGACCGAGGAGTTCAGGGACGCGATGACGAGGAGGAGCACCATCCAGTCCACCATCCTGAGGATATCGCCGACCAACATATACCAAAACATAATCAACGACGTGCTGGGCGTGCGCGGCTTCGCCGGGATGGGTGCGCAGGGCTTCGCGAGGACCATGTCGCTCACGGAGGCCTTGGCGGCTAACTGGGCGAACATCGCGGTGCTCACCGTCGGCCTCGTGGTCTGCTTCGCCGCGTCTTACATGATGTTCCTGCGAAGCGAGATCAGGCCAGGAGACTAGCCGTGAGCAACCGCTCCCCAATCTACTAGACTCTAACCCTGTCTTTCACCGTCGGATAGCTGAAAAAAATTAATTACGTATGCTCCCACCTTATCTTCATGGCCAGATTCGACCTAGACAAACTTGACAGACGCAGCTATAACCTTGGCATGATCTACGCATTCGCGGAGGTCGTGGGCAGCGGCGTGAAGCGTCTCGGGCTGAGCCCACCCCTCACCGAGGAAGAGTACGAGAGCGTCATAGACGACACGAGGCTCATCGCCGACGAGTACGGAGTCACGCTGCACACAGACAGGGACTTCCTGGAGACGCTGCTCTTCAACCCAGAGTACACCAGAGGCAGGATAGTGATCCACTTGGCAGACTCAGGGGAGACGCTGGACGAGTACCTGCGCCTAAAGGAGAGGAAGAGGAGGCTGGAAGAGGCGGGGGAACTGACCAGGGCTAAAGAGGAGGAGATCGCCCGGGGCCTCGGAGCGCTGCTAAGCTACAGCGAGGAAGCCATAGAAAGGCTGCTTGAGAAGCCGCGTTTCTAGAGGTCGGCCCTCGTGATGAGGGCGAACCTGCTGAACTGGTACCGCCTCACCAATACGTCGTAGTTCACCGCCACCGATCTGCCCTCACTGTACTCCGTGAGCCTACCCGCCTTGATGTCCTCGGCTGCCTTCAACAACTCGACCATCATCTCCTTCTCCACCAGCGGCTCGTTGTGGGCCGGCAGCAGCACTTCGTAGTGGGGCATCAGGTCCACGAGCCGCCTGCAGCTGTCGATGAAGGCGTCGTGGTCGCCGCCTGGGAGGTAAGTCGTCACGCCGCCGGTGTAGAAGAGGTCCCCCGTCCACAGGTACCGCGAATCCCTGTCCAGGAGGCAGATGTGGTCGCTGCTGTGCCCCGGCGTGTAGATCACCTCAAGAGTGCGTCCGCCGAGCTCCACCCTGTCCCCGTCCCTGAGCCACCGCGTCACGCGGTAAGGCGGCGCGTAGTAGCCGTCTGGGTCGAAGCCCGGTGGATACTCCCTGATGACGTTGTCTCCCTCGATGATCTCCCCCATCTTGTCCCTGCCGAGCCCCATGGCGGCGCTCTCCCGGCTCATGGCGTCGTCGTAGACGGCGATCTCCTCGAAATCCTTGCAGCCGCCGATGTGGTCGTTGTGGGTGTGAGTCAGCAACAGGAAATAGGGCTTGTCGGTGAGCTCCTCGACGAGCAGGTCCAGGCGCCCTATCCCGGTGCCGCCGTCCACGACTACGGCCCTTTCGCCGCCGATCACCAGGTACATGAGGGTCTCGTCGTACTGGCCTCCCTCGTAGATGGCGTAGAGCCAGTCGTGGAGCCTGTAGACGTCGAACCAGGGCTGGCTGGTCTCCACCCTCTCCAGCGACGAATACACCCGCCTGGGCAGTATGTCCCACCAGTCACCGTCCTGCATGGTGGAACGTGCATCCGCCGAAATAATATGGGTATCGGGAGAAACCGTCGACGATTAACGTTAAAAGAGTGGTTCCATCACATAGCAACCCATGGAGTGCGACATTCTCGTCATAGGGGCGGGAGTCCTGGGCTTCAGCTCGGCCTACCACATGAAGAAGAGGGACCCGTCTAAACGGATCGTCGTCGTCGACAAGTACGGCGGCCCCGGCCAGGGCAACAGCGCCAAGAGCGAGGGAGGGTTCCGGAACATATTCACGAGCTCCACCAACTACCTGCTCGCCGACTGCAGCATCGACGCCTTCAAGCACATGGAGGAGGAGATGGGGCACGACGTCAAGCTGGAGTTCATGGGCTACCTCTGGCTCTTCAGCCAACGCCAGTACGACGCCATCAAGCCCGCCATCGAAGCCATCTTGAAGAGGGGGGACAGCGTCAGAGTCCTTTCTTTGGATGAGGTGAAGAAAACCGTTCCGTGCCTGGTGCCCGAGTTCGGGGAAGACGAGGAGGCCGAGCTCCTGGGAATCGACGACGTCGCCGTCGGCGTCTACGGCGAGAAGTGCGGAGGCCTGGACGCCGACGCCCTGGTGCGTGCCTACGAGGATGAGTTCGTCAAGCTGGGCGGCGAGGTCATGTACAACACCGAGGCCACCAGGCTTATACTTAAGCCCGTGGAGGAGCTGGGGCTCCCAGGGGAGCCCTTCGTCTGGCAGGACACCGTCGTCGTCGGCGCCGAGACCAGCAAGGGAGAGATACTCGCCGAGAAGACCGTGGTTGCCGCCGGCGTATGGGCGCAGCGGCTGCTGGACCCGCTGGGGCTGGACAGCTTCCAGAGGCCGAAGAAGCGCCAGATATTCGCGTTCAAGGACCAGAAGCTGGAGCCTTTCTTCAAGGTGGAGGGCCTCAACGAGATGGGCGTCATACCCCTCACCATACTCCCCAAGGCAAACATACTGTTCAGGCCCGAGCTGAACGAGGGCAGCATATGGATGGCGTGCGCCGACAACTTGGGCCGCAGGTTCGAGCTGGAAGAGGACCCGCAGCCCGAGGAGGACTACTACACCAACAACATCTACCACGTGCTTGTGAAGTACTTCCCGTGCTTCGAGGACGTCCGCCCCATGAACATGTGGGCGGGCCAGTACGCCATAAACAGCCTCGACGAGACCCCCGTCCTGTACGAGGCTCCGGGGCTCTGCTACGTGGGGGCCGCCAGCGGCAGCGGCATCATGAAGGCGGACAGCCTCGGCAGACTAGTGGACTCGCTGGTGGCCGGTGAACAGGAGGCGGAGCTGTTCGGCGGGAGAAAGTTCCGCGTAGCCGACCTGGGGGTCAAGCACCGCCACGTGGAGCACGAGGAGTTCGTGATATAGCGGGCCACGTTTCATCATGGATACACCGAATAGATTGGGTTTATTACTGATTATCCAACCATTTATTCAACGATAAAAGGGGAGGGGCAGGGGAAATCGAGGCCAACGATATGCTGTGGCGGGAGAAAACTGTGGTAGGTGTGATCTAGATGAGCCGCGACAACACGACCCGAAAGGTTTACGAGGAAAACCTCGCGGCGCTGCACAGCCACGCCGTGAAGCTTAACTCCGTTGACAGCGTGGAGGGCGTGGCGAAGGCGACCCTGGAGATCATGAGGCAGGTCCTCGGCGAAGGCTTCATCTCGTTCCAGGTCGTCGAAGAAGGATTCCTCGTCCACGTGGATGCACGCGGCCTTGAGCCCCCGGTGGAGCCTCTCCCTCTCGACGGCATGGGGGTGACGGTGAAGGCCGCGAGGGAAGCGAGAACGATCTACGTCCCCGACGTGAGGGATGAACCCGACTACATCGAAGCCTCCTCTAGTTCAAGGAGCGAGCTCGCGGTCCCGGTGCGCAACGACGGAGAAGTCATAGCCGTCCTGAACATAGAGAGCCCGATCGTGGACGCATTCAACGATCAGGACATCAAGCTGCTGGAGATATTGGCGCTCCACGTGGGCACCTCGCTCGTGCGTCTGAGGCAGGAGGCCGAGCTTCGCCGCATCTCGGAGGAGAACGTGTCCAGCATACTCGGCGGCTTCGAGAGGGTAACCAGGATGCTCAGGCACGACCTCAGAAGCCCCCTCCAGAGCATAAACAACGCCGCGCAGATGATGGAGCTGGACCCCTCCACATCCCCCGAGATGTTGACCATAATCCGAAACAACGTGAAGTACATCACAGAGGTACTCGACGACCTGCGCACCATGACGACCACCAGAACCCTCACAAGGAAGCCGCTTGACGTCGACGTCCTGATCCGAAGGCTCCTGAACAGGAGGATCCTGCCCAACGACATAGAGGTAGATCTTGGCCTCCAGTCAGGCGTCAAGGTACTTGTCGACAGCACCAAGTTGACGCGGGTCATAGAAAACCTGATCAACAACGCTGTGGAGGCGATGCCTCAGGGTGGAAAACTCACTCTGGAGACCAGGGTCGAAGGAGACGACTACGTGATAATGGTCGGTGACGACGGTGAGGGCATCTCGGAGGAGAATCTGTCGATGATCTTCCGCCCCTTCTTCTCGACGAAGGAGACGGGCATGGGGCTGGGGCTCACCTACTGCAAAGAGGTGGTGGAGGCCCACGGTGGAAGCATAGGCGTATCCTCCGGGAAAGGCGTCGGCACCGTGGTCACCATCAGGCTGCCCCTGGTCTCGGAGGAATCGTAGAGGTTCGGA
This sequence comes from uncultured Candidatus Bathyarchaeia archaeon, assembly GCA_964618045.1. Taxonomy (GTDB): domain Archaea; phylum Thermoproteota; class Bathyarchaeia; order TCS64; family TCS64; genus RBG-16-57-9. The sequence continues at coordinate 6,454 of CAZTZC010000136.1, forward strand.
CGCCGTCTAGACCCTGTTCTTCACGCCCTTTATGACGCCCTCGACGAGCCTGTACACGGATTTGAGGCCGCGTCTCTCGGGGTCCCTTGCCGCGGGGTACGAGGCGAGCCCGAAGCCCGCCGTCATCGGGTTCTCGAACATGATCTCCAGCGCCTCCGCCAGCTCGTCGGCGGTGGGGCCGTCCTCCACAGGCAGACCGGCGCCGGGTATGTCCTCGGGGTCGAGGACGTCAAGGTCGACGTGGACGTAGATGAGATCGGTCAACGTGCTGAGCCTATCTATCTCCATGTCTATGGCTGGGCTCAGCCGCCTGACGTCGTCGACGCTGATCTGGCTTATGTCGTGCGTGTCTATGAGGTACTGCTCCCAGGGGTCCGTGTCCCTGACGCCCACCATGATGACGTGCTTCATGGGCAGCGGCGGGTCCAGACCGCAGGCCCGTCTGATGTGGTGCAGGCAGAGGC
>CAZTZC010000137.1:0-6782 GCA_964618045.1 uncultured Candidatus Bathyarchaeia archaeon
TAGGCGTTGTGCTCGATGATCACCGTGATCTCCCGGAGGTAGGTGTACGCCGTGGAGCCGGGGATCAGCGACAGCAGGTCTATCTCCGGGTCCATGACCAGCTCCACGGCCTTATCCAGATCGCCGAAGAACTTCTCCACGGTCTCGTTCCACTCCTCTTCCGTCGCTATGTGACCCGGCTCGGGCCAGAAGCCCCCCGGCCACTCCGGGGAGTCCCACACGTCCATTATGGCGTAGTAGAGGAGGTCCTCCTGGGCCACAGTCATGTGGTAGAGCTCCTCGTATATGGAGTGCAGCGCCTCGTCCGGCCTGACGCTCCTGAGCTCCGGCCTCACTCCCTCCAGGGCTTTCTCGTAGGATACGAAGGCTTGGCCGCCCCTCAGAGACTTGACCAGGTGATCCCTCAAAACGTCCAATTTGTTCACCGTTTCCTGTCATTGAGGTGACGTGACGGGTATTTATTTAGGTGTCCCGCCTCACCCGGGGAGGCCTCCTCGGGGCGACGTGGGCGCCGGGAAAAAGTAATATTGGTGTCAGGTGTCGATGGTGTGATATATTTGGGGGAAACTGGGGAGCAGGTGGAGAAGGGTAACCGGCTGCTCGTGGGGATGGTGGTTCTGCTGCACATGCTGAACCACATGGTGAGCGGCGGCCTCCCCATACTCTACCCGGACATCATGGAGGAGTTCGGCCTCAGCTACGGCCAGCTCGGTCTGCTGCGGTCTGCGTCCACCCTGGCCGCGGGGGTCCCCCAGATGTTCGTGGGGTTCCTCAGGCGGTGGTTCCCGGGCCGCATCCTGATAGGCGTCGGGAACCTCGTGAACTCCGTTATGAACATAGGCATAAGCGTCAGCAGCGGGTTCTACCAGTTTCTCGTCCTCAGCGTGCTGGGCGGCGTGGGGAGCAGCACCCAGCACCCGGTGGGCGCGTCCCTCATAACGACGGCGACCGAGCCCTCCAGGCGTGGACGTATGCTGGGGCTGAACCAGTCGGTGCCGTCGCTGGCCTTCAGCCTCACGCCGCTGCTGGCGGCTTACCTGGTAATCAGGCTGGGGTGGAGGACCACCCTGGGGGTGCTGTCCGTCCCAGCCCTCGTCGCCTCGCTGGTACTCATCTTCCTGGTTAGGGGAGGGGAGTCGGCGGAGGCCAGGACGCGGGACGCCTTCAGCTGGGGGAGGCTCAGGGAGTCGCTGCGTAACCGCAACGTGTTGGCCATAAGCGTCCTGAGGAGCGTCATGGCTTTCAGGATGGGGGTGAGGACGTTCCTGCCGCTGTACTTCATAAACGTGCTTGGGATGACGGCCGAGGTCTCAAGTCTGCTGTACTCCGTAATGCTCTTCGGCGGCGTCCTGGGGCCCTTCTTCTGGGGGTACCTAAGCGACAGGATGAACCGGAAGCCCCTCATAATTGGCGTCATGGCTGGGTCCGGCGTCCTCTACTTCCTGCTCCAGTTCGTTGAGCAGGTGTGGCTCCTAGCCGCGGTGCTGTTCATGATAGGGTTCCTCGTCCAGACCGTCATCGTGCAGAGCGTGCTCTCGGACTCGGTGCCCCGGAGCCAGCTGGACCAGATCTTCGGTTTCTACTTCACCATAGGGTTCACCCTGGGCTCGGTGTCCAGCGTCTTGTTCGGGTACATCGTGGAGCTCTTCGGGTTCGGCTGGGGGTTCACTTTCATCGCCGGGGTGACGCTGGTCTCGATGCTGCCGGCGTTGTTCATATCCGAGCCCCGGAACACGGAGAAGATGGGCCTTACGCCCTAGTTCTTCCCGGACAGGTACCTGTGTATCGACTGGGCCGCCGTCCTTCCCTCGCCCAACGCCTGGATCACCGTGGCCCCTCCGCTGATGCTGTCCCCCCCGGCGAACACCCCGGGGATACTTGCCTGCAGGTTCTCGTCGACCTGTATTCCCCCCCACTTGTTTACTTCGAGCCCCTCGGCGCGTTCAAGGAACAGCCTGTTAGGCAGCGTACCTATGGCTTCCACAACGGTGTCAAACCTTTCTCTGATCTCGCTTCCCTCGATGGGCAGTGGCCTCCTCCTGCCGCTCTCGTCTGGTTCACCCAGCCCCATGTGTATGAGGTCCAGGCTCTCAACCCACCCGTCTCTGCCATTGATCCTTGTCGGGTTGACCAGCTCGCGGAAGATCACGCCTTCCTGCACCGCGTGCTTGAACTCCTCCGCCCTCGCGGGGGCCTCCTTCTGCGTCCTTCTGTAGAGGAGGTGGGTCTCGGCGCCGTAACGCAGAGCGCATCTCGCCGCGTCCATGGCCACGTTTCCCGCCCCGATCACGGCCACCTTCCTGCCCACCACTATGGGGGTGTCGTACTCCTCCGGGAACCTGTACGCCTTCATGAGGTTGGTTCGTATCAGGAACTCGTTGGCGGAGTAGACCCCGTTGAGCTCCTCACCGGGTATACGCATGAAACGCGGCGCCCCTGCACCCGTGCACACGAAGACGGCGTCAAACTCGTCAAGGATCTCTTCGAAGGTGACGTTCAGCCCCACGATCCTGTTCAGGTTTATGGCGACGCCCAGCTTCTCCAAGTACCTCAGCTCCCTGTCCACTATGTGTTTGGGTAGGCGGAACTCGGGGATGCCGTACTGGAGCACTCCCCCCGGTTTGTGGAGGGCCTCGTATATCGTGACCCGGTAGCCGTGTTTCCTCAGGTCTACCGAGCAGCTTATGCCGCTGGGGCCTGAGCCTATGATGGCCACCTTCTCCGGTCGTTCAGCTATCTCGATGGGGTCCTCGACGTCGTTGTCCATGGCCCAGTCTCCGATGAACGACTCCAGTTTCCCTATGTTGATGGGTTCGCCGACTCGCCCCAGCGTGCAGGCGCCTTCGCACTGGTTTTCCTGTGGGCAGACCCGTCCCGCGATGGAGGGTATGGGGTTGCTCGTCTTCAGCGTCTCGTATGCGTCCTTGAACCTGTGTTCTGCGATCTCGTTGACGAACTTCTTGACGTCGACCAGCACGGGGCAGTGGTCCATGCACGGTGGGTTCGCGCATTGGAGGCACCGCTTCGCCTCCGCCACGGCTTCCTCAGTGGAGAACCCTAGGGGGACCTCGTCGAAGTTGTGTATCCTGTCTTCTACGGGCTGCTCTCGCATGGGCACACGTTTCTTCTCCATCATGGACCCTCCCTGCTCTGGAGGTAGGCCTCCTTGGCCATCCCCTCGGGTTTCTTGAACATGCCGAGCCTGTTTATGACTTCGTCGAAGTTTACCTTGTGGGCGTCGAAGAGGGGGCCGTCTATGCAGGTGAGCTTCATGGCTCCGTCTATGAAGACCCTGCATGCTCCGCACATGCCGGTGGCGTCCACCATTATCTGGCGGAGCACCGAGTACGCCTGTACGCCGTGCATCTTGGTGAGGTCGGCCATCTCCTTGAGCTTGTCTATTTGCCCGCAGCCCAGCACCACGTCGATCTCCCGTGTCTCTAGGAGGCTCTTGAGGACGTCGTTGTAGTGGCCTCTCTCGCCGTAGGTTCCGTCGGTGGTGGTGATGTGGTACTCGTGGCTCACCGACCGTTGCTCCTCCTCGCCGTAGACGTCGTCCTTGGTGGGGAACGTCTGTATGGATATGACGTGGTTTCCCTCGACCCTGCTCAGGGCCTCGCAGTACGCGTAGTTCTCGGCGTGGCCGCAGACGAGGTCCGAGCACCAGACCACGGTGCCGTATCTCTTGATTGGGAAGGCGTTTCCCATGGGGCCCACCACCTGGTAGAAGGAGTCTCCGACCGTGTAGTCGTCCAGCTGGAGGCTGGTCTTGCCGAGTCGTTTGATGAACATGGTGATCCTGCCGTCCTCGGCCTTCTGGACCGACATGGGGATCCTTTCTCCCTTCTCGTGCGTCATGAGGACGACGAACTGCCCTGGCCTGAGCCTCTCGGCGACGTGGGGCGCCTCGACCTCGATGAGGTAGTCCTGTGAGTTCAGGTCGCTCTTCTTTGTTATGCGGAAGTTGGACATCTTTGTTATGGCTGTCAAGTCTGTATATAAAATTTAAGCTAGACTAACCAAAATTTATAGTGTTTATTCGAATGATTCCGATATTTTATACTATTTACGCTTTTTTTGTCTATTTCTGACGTGCGTGCCGCTTGTTCTTTCGCTCATTTTTCGTGGAGGGGCTCGCAACCGGTCGAGGTGGGTGGTATCAATGCTTTTGTCCTCATGGTCGCTTTGCCTCAACTTTACGCGTGTTTTTAATCTTGGTTTCGCGTATTCTCTTGTCTCGGTGTCCTCGTTGCTGGGGCGTGTGAGGGAGGAGCTTGGGTTCCTCAGGGGCAACCTGCTAGTGCTCATGGCTAGCTACATGGTGTTCGGCTTCACCAGCGGGCTCTTCGGGCCCTTCCGGAGCCCCTACATCCGGGAGCTGGGGGCGTCTCCCCTGGTGCTTGGGCTCATGACCTCCGTGGGATACGTCATCCTGGCTTTCATCAGGATACCGGGGGCCTACATCGCGGACAGGTATGGGCGCCGCAAGGTGATAGCGGTGTTCACGTTCGGGGCGGCGCTTAGCTACGCGTTCTACGTCTTCGCGTGGGACTGGAGGATCATCATGGTGGCGGTGGTGGTGTCTAGCCTGAGCCACATCTATCAGCCTGCCCTGGAGGCCATCGAGGCCGACAGTCTTCCCCCTGGGAAGCGCGGCGTCGGGTACAGCCTCATCTGGGTCCTGCCCGGCGTCCCAGCGTTCCTCGGCCCCATGGTCTCGGGGTACTTGGTGGAGAGGCGCGGCCTGGTTCCCGGGATGAGGCTGGTGTACGTCGTCGTGTTCGCGTGCACCTTGATTGTCGCCGGGATACGGTGGAGGTATCTGAAGGAGACCGTGGGGGAGGGCGGGGGCCTCGGCCACCGGGAGCTCGTGGCGTCGTTCAGGGAGTCCTTCGGGTCAATACGGGAGGCTTGGCGGGGCATGGGGCGGGAGGTGCGGTACGTGACCCTGGTGTACCTGCTCATCAGCTTCGAGTACCCCCTATTCGACACCTTCTACTCTCTCTTCGCCTACGACGTGGTGGGGGTCACCGGCCTTGAGTGGGGCCTCATATCCACCATAGGGTCACTGTCTTTGATTCTGGTGGGCTACCCGGCGGGGAGGCTCATCGACAGGATCGGCAGGAGGCGCTCCATGCTGCTGGCCTACCTCTTCTCTACCCCGGTTCTCCTCGGGTTCATGGCGGCGAGGGGGTTCACCCAGATGGTGCTGGTGGACGTCTCGTTCAGGGTGAGCACGGCGTTGATGTTCCCCGCGTTGATGGCGCTGAGGGCGGACATAATCCCCCGGGACATGAGGGGAAGGGTCATGGGCCTCATGGGGACGCTGAGGAGCCTGGCCATGGTGCCTGCGGCGACGGTTTTCGGGTACCTGTACGAGGTGAACAGGGCGTACCCGTACATGATCGGCGTGGTCATAGAGGTTGTGACTGTGGCCATCATCTGGGGGCTGGTCTCTGAGCCGGAGACGGGCGAGGAGTAGCCTACGTCCATGTGTGTTTGATGGTGAACCCGTGGAACTCGCCTGTGGGGGTCTCGTGCTGGACGCGGACCTCTGTGACGTGGGCGCCGGTTGGGCCTCGGTGGCACCACTGGATGAGGCGTTCCACCATCTCCTCGCTGCCTTCGACGACGGCCTCGACGTCGCCGTTGGGCATGTTGCGGACCCAGCCTGTGAGGTCGAGCTGGCTGGCTAGGCGTCGGGTGTTGGCCCTGTAGCCGATGCCCTGTACGCGGCCTTTTATGTGGAGGTGGACGCGTATCAGGGTTGTTCGACTCCGTAGCGGGCTGATATGTAGCAGCTTCCCTCGTGGCTGACCATGCAGGGGCCGACGGGGGCTTCTGGGGTGCATGTCTTGTTGAAGAGGGGGCACTCCCAGGGGTAGATGATGGCTCGGAGGACGTCGCCGCATCTGCAGCCTTTGGGCATCTCGTAGCTGGCCTCGGTCTCGATGTGGAACCTTTTGGTTGCGTCGTGGTCGGCGTACTCTTCTCTGACTTTGAGGCCGGACCGGGGGATGACTCCGATGCCTCTCCAGGGGGCGTCCTCTGGCTCGAACACCTGTTTTAGCAGTTTGAGTGCTCTGGGTGCTCCCTCGGGCTTGACGGCGCGTCTGTAGCTGTTCTCGATCTCGGCTCGGCCCTCCTTGATCTGGCGGAGGATCATGGCTATGCTCATGAGGACGTCGAGGGGCTCGAAGCCTGCGATGACCTGGGGCACCCTGTACTTCTGGGCTAGCTCTCGGTAGCCTTCCTCGCCGATGATGGTGGAGACGTGGCCGGGGTCTATGAAGCCGTCTACCTGGGTGACGCCCATCTCCATGAGGGCCATCATGGCGGGGGGTATGAGAAGGTGGGCGCTGTAGACGCTGAAGTTGGGCGGTGGGCCTGCAGCTAGCTCGGATGCCGTGGTGGGGGCGGTGGTCTCGAAGCCGACTGCGAAGTGGATGACTTGCTTGTCTGTCTTCTGGGCCATCTTGACGGCGTCGTGGATGCTGTAGACTATGCGTACGTCGTGGCCGTGTGCCTTGGCGTCCTGGAGGCTGCCTAGGCCGGATGGGACGCGCATCATGTCGCCGTAGGTGGTGACGATGTGGCCTTGCTGGGCGAGGGCTATGGTGTAGTCGATCCTGTTGGGGGGTACGGTGCAGACGGGGCAGCCGGGGCCCATGAGGACCTCGACGTTGCTTGGGAGCATGCTGCGTATGCCGTACTTGGTGATGGTGTCCTCGTGGGTGCCGCAGACGTGGACGATCCTGTATCTTCTGCCGTCGCCTGCCAGC
>CAZTZC010000138.1:0-6768 GCA_964618045.1 uncultured Candidatus Bathyarchaeia archaeon
CAGATACCACATTCAGGACCCCGTCTACTTCGAGAGGAGCATCCGAGTCACCATAGAGCACGGCCACGCCAACCATCGCAGCGACGACTACAGCAGCACCGCCTACTGGTACCAGACGGAGCCCCACAAGCCCTTCAGCATCGTCCCCGTAGAGGAGAGAATACCTAGAAAATAGTGCTCACAACAGTAATCAACGTAAGTGAGCCACCCTTTTAAACAGCTGCCTCCGGATTCACATCTATGACGTTCTCAATCGTCGCCATAGACAGAAGAAACAGGGAGACCGGCTTCGCCGTCTCCTCGTGCAGCTACGACTCGGGGCGTGTAGGCCGAGCCGAGGCAGGTGCAGGCTCCATAGTCTCCCAGGCGCGGAGCAACATGGCCTTCCAGAGGCTGTTCTTCGAGAGACTCGGCGAAGGCATGCCCCCTGAACGGATCGTGGAGCACTTCAAAGAGATCGACGAGGACATAGAGCACCGCCAGGTGGGGATGATCACCCTGGACGGAGAGGCTCTGTCTTTCACCGGGAAACGATGCGCCAGGTGGGCGGGTCATCGGGTGGGGGACGACTACGCCTGCCAGGGCAACATACTGGTGGGCCCCGAGGTAGTCGAGAGAATGACCGAGGCGTTCACCGCGACGACGGGCCCGCTGTACGACAGGCTCTACGCCGCCCTCGAGGCCGGTGACGACGCGGGCGGGGATGCACGGGGCAAGGTGAGCGCGCGGCTGATGGTCGTCAAGGAGGGTGGAGGATGGGGAGGAACCGACGTCGTGGTGGACATCTCAGTCGAAGACCACATAGAGCCCGTGAAGGAGCTAGGGAGAATGCTTCAGGCTGGTAAGAACATGCTCAGGTGCTGGTCGCTGGTGAGGGAGCTTAACCAAGCATCACCTGAAGACAAGGACGATGCCCTCGGGAAGCTGGAGAAGTTCTTGGAGAGCCGTGCCGACCGTGCCTACATAGACGCCTGGATGGAGCTTGGATCAGCCCAGCTTGAATCGGGGTTGAAGGAGAAAGCGGTGGCGACCTACAGGAAGTACCTTGAGATAAGCCCGAGGATGGCCCCGCTGATTAGGGGCCTCGTTGAAGAGGGAGAGCTCCCAGAAGAAATTCTTGAATAATACCGGCTATCAATTCAGATCCATGAGCTACCTCATCGGCACCGACATCGGCACCATGGGCACCAAGACCGTCCTCGTGGACACCGACGGCACCATAAAGGCTCACTCCTTCAAGGAGTATGGCGTACTCACCCCCGTGCAGGGGTGGGCCGAGCAGTGGCCGCAGGTGTGGGCCGAGGCTACCTACGCTACCATCAAGGAGGCCGTGGAAAAGTCTGGCGTAGACCCGGGAGACGTCGCGGCTGCCTGTATAAGCAGCCTCTACGGCGGCAGCGGGATACCAGTGGACCGGAACTACACCGCCATCCGGCCCTGTCTCATCTGGGCGGACCGCCGAGCCACCGACGAGTGCAGGTGGGTAGAGGAACGGATCGGCAGAGACGCCCTCTTCGAGGCCACCGGCAACGTCATCGACCCCTATTATGGGTACACAAAGATGCTCTGGATAAGGGAGAAGGAGCCGCTTCACTGGGCCAAGATATACAGGCTTGAGACTCCCAACGCCTACTGCATTAGGCAGCTCACGGGCGTCGAGAACATCGACTACAGCAGCGCGGGCAACTACGGCGGCGTCTTCGACATCCACAGCCGCGACTGGAGCACGGAGATGATGGAGGAGTTGGGCATCCCACGGACGTTCTTCCCCGAGAAGATCCACAGCTCCGAGGAGGTGGTCGGCGAGGTCACCGCCACGGGGGCCAGGCTCACAGGGCTGGCCAAGGGGACGCCGGTCTGCGCCGGCGGCATAGACGCCGCCGTCAGCGCCCTCGCCGGCGGAGCCATAATGGACGGCGACCTGGCCTCCATGCTGGGGACGTCCATGTGCAACGGCTTCATAAGCCACGAGCCGAGGCTCAGCCCCAGGATGATAAACTTCCCCTACGTGGTGAACGGCCGCAGGTATCTCTACAGCTTCACGGGCGTATCCACCGCCGGCTACTGTGTCCGCTGGTTCCGCGACAACCTGGGAGTGCAGGAGATGGAGAAGGAGCGGGAGACCGGCGAGGACGCCTACAGGCAGCTAGACCGGCTGGCTGAGGGCGCCCCCATCGGCAGCGGCAGCCTAGTCTTCATGCCCCACATGATGGTGGGGGAGCGGGCCCCCTACTGGGACGAGCACATCAGGGGAGGGTTCCTGGGCCTCACCACATACCACACACGGGCCCACATGTTCAGAGCCGTGCTGGAGGGAGTCGCCTACGCCATGAGGTACAGCATAGAGGCTGCGTACGAGACAGGCATCGAGATCAACCGGGCCACGCTGGTGGACGGCGGCGCCAGATCACGCCTCTGGAGGCAGATAATAGCGGACGTCACGGGCGTCGAGATGAGCTACATCCCCGACGCACAGGGGGCGCCTCTCGGAGACGCCATGCTCGCCGGCCTCGGCGCCGGGGTCATACAGGACCATAAAGTCATCGAGGAATGGATCGGGGAGAAGGTGGCCATGAGGCCCGACCCCGAGAGCTCCGAGAAATACCGAAGGTACTACGAACTGTATAAGCGATGCCTGGAGGCGACCAAACCAGTTTACGAGGCTATGTCCCAGTAGCCTATCTTTTATAGATTAACCCCGATTTTCTACCCGTAGCCCAACAATAGGTTTTAGCTATGAGAAAAACAGCCGCCTTCATACTCGGCGTAGCCCTCGTCCTCGGGCTGGGCCTCGCGTTCCTCCATCCCTCCCTGCAGCTCATCGGGCTCTGGCTCACCCCAGTCCTCGGGACGCAGTTCTACGTCGCCCTCAGCCTCGCTTACCTGCTCCTGGCGAACCCCCTCAGGTACCCCGCCGTGCTCTTCGTCTGGCTGGCGGTGGCGTTCCTCGGCGGCCTCATCGTCAGGAGGCGTCTGGGGGGCGTCCTGACCATGCTTCTGGTGTGGCTCGTCGTCGTCCCCATGCTGGCTTTATCAGTCTTCGGGGTGGCGATGAACGTCCAGCAGATGATGGAGGACGTGGAGGGCGAGGCGGCCCTGGGGCTGGTGCCGCCCATACCAGAGGGCATGACGTTGACCCGGCTCTTGGAGACCCCCATGCTAGGCGACGTCGCCATGGATGTACTCAACATGATCGGCGAGGGCGCGGAACAGGAGATCGGGATGGGCTTCATAATGGATTACGCGTACAGGGCGCTCGGCTGGGTGGCCTTGAAGCCCTTGATAGTGTTGGTGGGGGCCTTGATCGGGGTGGAGACGGGCAGGGTCGGTCAGAGGTTCATGCCTGAGTCGCTGTCCGGAGGCCTTCAAGCTAATCAGCCAAGCACGGTAGCTGCCGTGAAGACGTTGTTCGTGGCGTTCATCCTGTTGGGGGCGACCGTGGCCCCCGCGGAGGGCCAGTTCATAGACCTCGGCGAAGACGTCTACGTGGAGCAGCTCGTCGCTGGAACGGACGGCGAGGGACGCGTCGGCCTCGTCAACGTGTTCCTGGAGACGGAGGACGCCGACGTCCCCGACGACGTGGTGGCAGCCGTTGTCGTGTCCCAGGAGATACGGGCCGCCGGCCTGTTGAGCCTGCTGCCTCTTCCCGAGGAGCTGGACACCGAGTCGTTCCTGAACCTGGCGCCAGACACCGTGTACGCCGTGGTGTACGTGGATACGCCTCCCGAGGATGCGATTCAGAGCTCGGCGCAGGTAAGGGCCATGCTTGAGGATAGAGTCGGCGTCGAGTTCGTCACACTGCAGGCCTTCGAGCTCCCGGAGTACCGGCTCGACGAGGCTACGCTGCCAAGCATGACTGTGGTGGTGGGCTACAGCGAAGCCGACGCCGCCGAGGTGGCCGAGGCGTTTCTCAACGCCGTCACGGAACATGGGGGCCTGGCTGAGGGGGTGGAGGAGGCCGTTTCCAACGGCGCCTTGGTCCCGGGGGTCCACGAGGGCTCCGCCGACGGCTCCGTGTTCATGTCGGGGTTCATCCGTCTGGAGCCCTTCACGTTCATGCTGCCAGAGGAACCCATCCTCGACATGCTCATGGAGGACTTGGAAGTACTCTTCGAGAAGCCCCTCGGGTTCGCCGTCAGCGGCCACTACTGGGAGGAAGGCGCCACCTCCATGGGTCTCGGGCAGAGCGTCGACCTCGCCGAGCTGCTTGGCCTAGAGTCCCTTCCAGGCTATAGCATGGACTCCGACGCCAGCTTCATCACCTTGATGACGCCCAACCAGACCGGCGCCCAAGACGGGCTGAGGATAGATATAAGGTTCTTCTCCAACCTCCCCCAGGTCTCGCCGCTGCTGCCCATGTACGGTTTCATGATCGAGGGCTTCGGGAACGTGACCTATGAGGAGGGGACGAGCGTCACGGCTGACACCCTGAGGATGACGCTGGACCGCCCTCTGCCACCGAGGCTGAGCGTAACCAAGACGGCGAGCAAGGAAAGGGCTGCGACAGGCTCCCAAGTCGAGATCACCGTATCGGTTACCAACGGGGGAAACAACGCTGTAGAGGACGTTGTGATAGACGATGGCCACACGCTTCTAGGCTACGCGTACGCCTCCGATCTGCGGGGCTCCGCCACCAAGACCATAGCCTCGATGGCGCCGGGGGCGACGGAGACTCTCACCTACAGCGTGACGCTCAATCGCCCCGGCGTATTCAAGCTCAGGCCGGCCAAAGTCAGCTACGTGAGCGGAGGAGAGACCTACGGCGAGGTATCGGATCGTCCCACGGTGGAGACCGGGCCACCGGGCCTAGCTCAGGCAGGCTTCACTCTGAGGGGGGACTTGGTCCGGTTGATCGATCTAGTGGCGGAGGGAAGGGGTGAGATGGTGGTGATCTCTGCTACTCTTGTCGTCGGTGCCTTGGTTCTGCTGAACCTTGCGTTGACCGTCAGAAGGTGGAGGCTCGGCGAGGCTCCGCTAGAACCCGTATAACTCGACGAGTCTCAGCGTGTGCCGGAGCCCCTCCCTGATGAGGATGCAGCCCACCGCCAGCAAGGCGAGGAGGTCGGCCATGTAGAGGGCTCCTCCCCCTGCTCCGGTGATGAAGAAGTAGAGGTACTCGGAGGATATGACGACGCATATGAATCCGAGCAGTATCTTCACCTGGTTGTAGAGGAGCATCGCCTCGTCTTTGTCGTTTAAGGCCTTGAAGTATGTTCCCATGTGTCCCGTGAACCGGTAGAACCTACAACCATTTATTCGCGGTGTGACAAAAACCGTTTTGCTAAGGTAATGGAGTGAAGGCGTTTAAAGATGGGGGGCTCACATTATGATCCTGCCGTCGACGATGCGGGCGCCGTCGGGGTAGGCTAGGATGGGGTTCATGTCCAGCTCCTTGACCTCGGGGCACTCCATGAGCATCTTGCTGGTCTTGACAAGTATGTCGGCGAGGGTCTCCTGGTCGCTCGGAGGCATCCCCCGGGCACCCTCGAGGATCTTGTAGGCCTTGATCTCCTTGATCATCTCGTGGGCGTCTACCATGTCGATGGGGGCGACGCGGAAGCTCACGTCCTTGAGTATCTCGACGAAGATGCCTCCCAGCCCGAACATGAGGGTGGGCCCGAAGGTGGGGTCTGTGGTGCTTCCTACGATGATCTCGGTGCCGTTGGGCGCCATCTCCTGGACGAGCACGCCGGTGATCTCGGCGTCAGCCTTGTATTTCTTGGCGTTTTCTATGATCCTGTTGAAGCCTTCCCTGATGCCTTTCTCGTCTTTGACTCCCACGATGACGCCGCCGGCGTCGCTCTTGTGGAGTATCTGGGGGCTCACGATCTTGAGGACTATGGGGAACCCTATCTTCTTGGCGGCCTCGACCGCCTCGTCCTCGGTCTTGGCTACATGTATCCTTGTGACCGGCATACCGTATAGATCGAACAGCTTCTTTGCCTCGTGCTCGTAGAGGAAGTTTCTGTCATCGGCCTTGGCTGCCTCGAATATCTCGGAGATCGCTTTGTCTCTCATCGAGCATACCTCTAATCTTTCATGTATGACCCGTCTACGATGATTTAAAGAATCCGTCGAGGAAAAGAATACGTTTTCCGTCAAACGCGGGTGAAGGTATATATGAATATATATAATTATAATTATATCTTTAATATTTGGTAATTTTTCTGTCTCACTGGATGAATGAGATACATCCAATTGATAATAAACTGCTGCATGAGGTTGAGGTAAAGAGTAGTTCACCCTTCGAACATTGGGATAAACTCAATCCTAGCCCAGAGATGCTGGCGTGGAGGAAAAAAAACGAGCCTATAATAGATGAAGCGCTAAAAATTAAGACACGGGTTGAAACTCTGACGAGCATCCTCGATGACGACATGTTTGCGTTCTGTGATGGATGTGATGGTTCCAAATGTTATGGTTCATTCTTCCCCATGTGTGAACCCATTTTAGAGAAAATTATGGCGCTTAAAGAAAAATAGGGGCACATGGTCGCATATACGGATCGCATGCGGCACACAGATTTTATCTATTGCATGGATTAAGCGTTTTTTTTTCTGATGATTGAGGGTGGGAAAAATTCTGGGTTGGAGATGTTCCTGGTTACCGGGAATAAGCGTTTTTTGGGGGGCTGCTTGTTACGGGTTACTTGTAATCTGTGAAAAATAATTCGGCACGGCTCTAGCTGGTTAAATGGAATAAGCGTTTCTGGGGTGTGTTTTTGTGTTCGGTGGATTACACTTTTGTATGTGATTGGATTTGAAAGGG
>CAZTZC010000139.1:0-6761 GCA_964618045.1 uncultured Candidatus Bathyarchaeia archaeon
GGTAGACGAGAAAAGGCGAACCGAAGCCCCTTCCACCGAAAGGAGCCCCAGAAACGCCCCCTTATGATCCAAACATATACAAAAGTGTCGTCCACCGAACACAAAAACGCACCCCAAAAAACGCTTATTCCAAGTAACAAGGAACATCCCCCTGCCCAGAAATTTTTACAAGATTACAAGTGACCTGCTACAAACCGAGCCATAAAAAGATATATCACGACCCCACCTACAATTCAGATAGCCATGAACCCCGACAAGTTCTACTCAAAACTCGGCGCAAGCTTCAAACCCGGCGTACTCACCACCGTGGTACTCGCCGCCGAAGAACTCAGACGACAAGGAAAAAAGATCATAGGACTCACGGGAGGCATGTACGACGAACCCAACTTCCCGTGGAAAGAAGTCAAGGCGGCCATCGACGAAGCCACCGAGGCCGACTGGCGCGTCATGCTCCAGTACGGCAGCACCGCCGGGCTCCACCCCCTAAGGGAACAGCTCGCCGCGTGGATGAAGGGCCACAGCATAGAGGCCGACCCCTACAAGGAGATAATGATCACCACAGGCAGCCAGGAGGCCCTCGACCTCGTCACCCGCGTCTTCCTGGACAAGGGCGACGTCGTCATAGTCGGCGCCCCCACCTACCTATCGGCCCTCGGCGCCTTCAGGACCGTCGCCCCCGACATAAGACAGGCGAAGTTAGACGTGGATGGGATGGACCCAGACGACTTGGAGAAGGTCATCAAGCAGGTTAAGGCCGAGGGAAAGACCCTCAAGCTCCTCTACATAATACCCAGCTTCCAGAACCCCACCAGCACGGTGATCCCCTTGGAGAGAAGGAGACGGATACTCGAGCTCGCCGAAAAGTACGACTTCCTCATACTGGAGGACAACCCCTACGGCTACATCAGCTTCGAGGGGCCCATGCCCACGCCGCTGAAGGGCCTCGACAAGACCGGCCGCGTCATGTACACCAGCACCTTCAGCAAGATAGTGTCCCCGGGCATGAGGATCGGGTGGCTCGTCGCCCACCGCGAGTTCATCGCCAAGATGGTGGAGGCCAAGAGCAACATCAGCATCAGCAACGCACTCCCCAGCCAGTGGGTCGCCGCCAAGCTCTTCGAGAAGGGCGTCGTCGACAAGCAGATAACGAAGATGGTCAAGGTCTACAGGAAGAAGCGGGACGTCATGCTGGAGGCCATGGACGCCAGCTTCCCCAAGGAGGCCAAGTGGAACCACCCCAAGGGAGGACTGTTCCTGTGGGTCACGCTGCCGGAGCACGTCAACGCCACCGAGATGCTCATGGAGTCAATCCAGAGAGGCGTCGCATACATCCCGGGAAGCAACTTCTACACCACCGACACCCACAACAACATAAGGCTCAACTACAGCCACCCAAGCATCCCAGACATAACCGAGGGCATACAGATACTCGGGTCGCTCCTAAAAGAGAAGATATAGACCCATCATCCCCCGCGAATATATGTATCAGTTTTCCTTCTCTCAAACCTATAATGCTTATAATAGTTTCAAGATGAGAAGCATCTGCCTTGAGTCCTAGAAGATCAAGCTTCCAGATAGCTGTAGACGTCCTCTCAGTCATACACCAAGGAGAGTCAAGGCCGACGAGGATCATGTACGCCTCCAACCTCTCATGGAACACCCTGAAGAGCACCATCGACCTCCTCGTCAACAAGGGGTACGCCCAGGAGGCGGGCGACATGCAGGGAAGAGGAAAACAGTACTTCATCACCAACTCGGGCATGAACGTGCTCAAGTACTACGACCGACTAGAGGAACTAGTAAACCTAGATGTACGAGAGTAACAGAAGCCCAGTTTTTATTACGAGCCTTCAACCAGACCCGTGATGGCTCAGCGATACAACAACTCTTATCCCCTCCAGTTCTGTTCATTTATCCACCCTCAGAGGACAGCCCATGACGCTCACGGAAAGAGAGAGACTCTTCATAAAGACACTGTGCAGCTACCCACATGGACACGTCACCCAGGACACCCTGAGGGGCAAGCTCGAAAACCTCGGCGTAACCCAGGACGAGTTCAAGGAGATCAAGAAGCGGCTCCTCTACTCCGGCGTCATAGGCATAGTATACGGCAACATAACCCTAGAAGACGAGACCCTGCGCCAACAACCAGAGGAATGATGCCCCACGACAAGATCCCTTTAATAAGAGCTAACAGAAAAAAACGGTTTCATGCTCCATTCGGCGAAAAAACACCCCATTACATTGTCACACATGTAATAGAGCCCAGGCAGGAGCCGCATTCATGAACAAATGAAAATTGATATATAAAAACACGTAAAACTAACATATTGACGAAGGTAACTTCGACTTGGCCAAGAAGCGGATCAAGCTGATAAAACAGCTGTGCAAGGGGTGCGGCTACTGCATCGAGTTCTGCCCCAACAAGGTTTTCGAGAAATCCGAAGAGATCACGGAGAAAGGCGTGACTCCCCCGACGATAAAGCACCCAGACAGGTGCACCCTCTGCGGCCTCTGCACGAGGCTCTGCCCCGACTTCGCGCTGACCATAGAGGAGGACGACGGCGACGACTGACAGGGTGTTAACGGGGACCCGCTTCGTGCACGGCGACTGGGCGTGCGCAGAGGGAGCCATATCCGCCGGCTGCGGATACTACGCGGCCTACCCCATAACCCCCGCCACGGAGATAGCGGAGCGTATGGCCCAGAGGTTCCCGGCCCTGGGAGGCAAGTTCATCCAGTTCGAGGACGAGATCGGCGCCATAGCCTCAGTCATAGGCGCATCCTTCAGCGGCTTGAAGGCCATGACCGCGACAAGCGGCCCCGGCATCAGCCTGATGCTCGAGAACATAGGCCTGGCCGTGATGACCGAGGCGCCCTGCGTCATAATCAACGTCATGCGCGGCGGGCCCAGCACCGGGCAGCCCACCATGGGAGCCCAGGGCGACGTGATGCAATGCCGCTGGGGCATGCACGGCGACGTCGAGACAATAGCCCTCGCGCCCCAGTCGGTACAGGAGATGTACGACCTAACCGTCGAGGCGTTCAACCTCTCCGAGACATACAGGACACCCGTGTTCCTCCTCAGCGACGCAAACATAGGCCACCTATACGAGAGGCTGACGATACCCAGAGAGGAGGAACTGACCCTCGTGGACAGAAAGAGGCCCACGCTGCCCCCCTCAGAGTACCTCCCCTACAGGGCGGACGAGTCGCTGGTTCCACCGATGGCCATCTTCGGGGACGGCTACAGGTTCTACTCGACCGGCCTAACCCACGATGAGAAAGGCTACCCCGACATGTCCGTGGAGACCCAGGACCGGCTTGTCCGGCGGCTCTGCGACAAGATCAGGCGGAACACCGGCAAGATAACCAGAACGGAGGCGTTGATGACGGAAGACTGCGAGGTCCTGGTGATTGCCTACGGCATAACGGCGCGGTCAGCAGCCACCGCCGTGAAGCAGGCCCGAGAAAAGGGCCTCAAGGCAGGTCTGCTGAGACTGGTGAGCCTCTGGCCGTTCCCAGATAAGCTCCTCGAGGAGACGGCGGAGGATGCCAAGGCCGTTGTCGTCGCGGAGATGAACTACGGTCAGCTGGTGAGGGAGGTCGAGCGGGCGGTGAAGCCCAAGCCTGTGCACTTCCTGCCGAAGCTCGGGGAGAACCCCCATACTCCCGGAGAGATACTGGAAGCCATTAGGAGAGTGGATGCATGACAGAGGAGATGGAGCATCTGCTAAGCGACTACCTCCGCATGGATAGGCTGCCTCACATATGGTGCGCCGGATGCGGCCTAGGCATCATCCTCCACAGCTACGTGGAGGCAATCCAGGAGCTGTCCATGGACCTCGACAAGATCGTCACCGTCTCAGGGATAGGGTGCGCCGGTAGGGCCTCCGGCTACGTCAACACCGACGCCTTCCACACCACCCACGGCAGAGCCCTGCCCTTCGCCACGGGCATCAGCATATCCCGGCCGGACCTAAAGACGGTGGTCATAAGCGGCGACGGCGACCTATTCGCAATAGGAGGTAACCACCTTATCCACGCCGCAAGGCGGAACGTCGACATGCTCGTGATCTGCAGCAACAACTTCAACTACGGCATGACCGGAGCCCAGTACGGGCCCACAACCCCTCCTAATACGAGGACCCCCACCAGCCCATACGGAAGCATAGAGAACCCCTTCAACCTAGTTGCGCTCGTGGCGTCCTCCGGCGCCACCATGGTCTCCCGCTGGACTGTCTTCCATGTCTACCACCTGAAGAACGCGATAAAGAAGGGGCTCCAGAAGAAAGGGTTCAGCTTCATCGAGGTGATAAGCCCCTGCACCACCGGGTTCGGGAGGCTCAACAGGCAGACCCCCATCGAGATGATGCGGCAGCTGAGGGACAACACGAAGATAAAGAAGGTTCACCCGACGGAGGCCACGATCGACCCCGCCAACGAGATAATAATAGGAGACTTCGTCGACGTGAGGAAGCCGACATACGGCGAGATACTCAGGGAGCTAGAGGCGAAGGCGAGGTGACTCGGAGAGAGATAAGGATAGCAGGCTTCGGCGGACAAGGCGTCATAACGGCAGGCTACGTCTTGGCGAACGCGGCGGCGATTCATGACGATCAATACGCCCTGATGACCCAAAGCTACGGCCCAGAGGCCCGCGGAGGATCATGCAAATCGGACATAATAACATCAGATGAACCCATCGACTACCCCAAGATATCGAGTCCCGACTGCCTCGTAGCCATGTCCATAGACGCGTTTGCCACGTTCGTCGGTTCAGTGATGGACAGAGGCGTCGTCGTCTACGAGGATAGCCTCGTAGACATCTCAAAAAACGACATGGACTCGAACAAGAAATATCATGGGATCCCAGCCGTGGCGACGGCTAACGATCTAGGTAACCCGTTGGCGGCGAACATGGTGATGCTCGGCGCCGTCCAGGTGTTCACAGATGTTGTTAAAGCCGAAGCCCTCGCGGCCTCCATATCGGATCGTTTCCCAAAACGTAAAGAGCTGAACCTGAAAGCTCTTCAGAGAGGGATCGAGTTAGGCAGGGCTCAGCTTAGATGAGAAGACTGTAGTTCTCTTTCAAGGTGTTCAGGACTAGGTGGGTCTCCGTGCGTACCACGTGAGGCATCTTGGTGATGTTTTTCGTGAAGTCGCTGAGCTTCTGCCTCGTCTTGAACTTGGCGATCACCATGATATCCGACTCCCCTGTCACGTTGTAGACTCCCACCGTCTCAGGGTAGGCCGTGATCTTCTCCCCCACCTCCAGCATCATGCCCCCCGATACGATGACCTCTGTTATGGCCGTCAGCTCGTAGCCCATCTTCTCGTGGTCCAGCTGGATCGTGTACTTCTTTATTACACCATTCCTCTCCAGCTCCCTCACCCTAGAGGCCACCGTGCCACTGCTGATCCCGATACGCCTCGCGACCTCTCTGAAGCTCTGACGCGCGTCTCGAACGTACTCCCCGAGAACCTTTAACGAGATTTCATCGATCATGGAACCCTCTTATTCGGTTGATGAGTAAAGAGTATTTACGGTTATCGTTTGATAAGAAAAGCCTGGATTTTAACCAGTTTTTTAGTCAAATAAGGGGTAAGAAGGGGGTTAGGCTAGTACTCGACAGGGATGGTCTGCATGAGCTCGAAGAGCCTGAGGAACGCCTTGCTGTACCTGATGATGGCGCTCATGTTGCCCTTGAACTGGAGCTGCCTCGTCATTATGGCGTTGCTGCCGTCCAGCTCACCCTTGTTCACCTGGGTCCATATGCTGTACAGGCCCTCTAGGGTGAAGTCCGTCTTCTCGTCTGCGCCCAGCTCCCTGACCTCCGTGATCTTGCCGTCCACGAACTTGACGTAGACGTCGGGGAGGTCGTCCCTGTCGGTGACCCTGTACGTGAAAGTAGCGTTGAACATCCTGGTCTTGATGCCGAACTCCTCGTCGGCGTTCGCGACCTCTTGACACTTCTTCCAGTAATCTATGCCAAGGAATTGAACCATGTCAATGCACCTAATCGTCGAAAAAGGTGCCTACAAAGAATAAATAACTTACTGATCGGGTTCAAGCCAGTAAATACCCTGTTCTACAAGCTTTCTGAGGCACTGATATATATCGAATAGGAGTATTTCATTGGATACCTTATGAAGAACCTGCTCAAGGAGAAGATCAGGAGGGGCGAGAACTGCGTCGGCACCTTCGTCGAACTGGGCCACCCAGACGTCACCGAGATACTGAGCCGCCAAGGGTTCGACTGGCTCCTCATCGACGGCGAGCACAGCCCCATGGGCTTCGAGACCATGGAGAGACTGCTCCGAAGCATGAGCGGCACTGACTGTACGCCAATCGTCCGCCCACAGTGGAACGATCTAGTGATAATCAAGCGCATACTGGACCTCGGCGCCCACGGGATACTCGTCCCATGGGTCAACACAAAGGAGGAGGCAGAGGCAGCCGTAGCCGCATGCAAGTACCCCCCCGAAGGCGTACGAGGCTGGGGCCCGAGGACGGCGGCGCGCTGGGACCCTGAATACCGTGAGACCGCGAACGACGAGATACTGGTCTCCGTTCAGGTTGAGACCCAGAAGTCGCTGGACAACCTCGACGAGATCATGGGCGTGGAGAGCGTGGACGCCTGCTACGTCGGACCCTGGGACCTGAGCAACAACCTCGGCTTCAGCGTTCCCCCGGACTACGATAACCCCAAGTTCATAGGAGCCCTCGACCACGTGCTGAAGGTCTCTGAGGACCACGG
>CAZTZC010000140.1:0-6608 GCA_964618045.1 uncultured Candidatus Bathyarchaeia archaeon
GCTGGGCAGCGGCGACAGGGTCCTCATCGACAAGAAGAGGCTCAGGGAGTTCCACGATGAGGTCACCTTCTTCGTCAAGAGCTTCTTCTTCGTCTACATCGGCGTCGTGGTTAGCCTCTCGGTCAGGTACGCCTTCATAGGCTTCGGCCTCGTGATACTACAGTTTGCCATGAGGTACATCATAGTGGCCGTGCTCAGCGGGCCCTTCAGCTTCACCCGGGAGGAGAGGGTGCTGTCCCAGGTTATCTACGCCTCGGGGCTCCCGGCGTTCGTCATGTCACAGCTGCCCCAGATATTCGACCCAGACCGCACTCACTTCATTAACCCCCAGATATACCCCGACCTCTGCATGCCAATAGTCCTCGGCACCATACTCTTCAGCGGCATCCTGGGCCCCGCCCTCGCCAGGAGGGCGTTGATGGGCCCGGAAGCCATAGAAACAAGGTAGGTCTCCGCCCCGTTTTTCGTTATTAAGGTTCCATATACGGTTTAAGCACCCGAATCGAGAACCTCATTGATCAGGTTGAACTGGGTGCTCATAGTCGGTGGGCTGATACCCTTCTGGATGGCGCTCCTGATAATCTTCATGAACCGCAGCGCCGCTAAACCCAGGAAGCCCTACAGAGACATATCCGACTACGAGACCAACTACGAGCCCGACTACGAATACGACGAGGCGCCTAAGCCGCGTTCCAGGCTCGGCTTCCTGAAGAAGATAAACCTCGGCTTCCTGTCGGGGCTCAGAGGCCGCCTCCCCGGGAGGAAGAAGCCAGAGGCGCCCGAGCCGCAGGCTACGCACCAAGGAGGGGCCCAGGACATGTACGACGAGGTGGATGAGTTTCAGCCGCAGGCCGCCCCGGTCGTGGGGTCGGTGGGGCCAGACCTCGCCGAGGAGAGGAGGCTCTGGGGGAAGACGCTGCTCATCTTCACCGGCACGGGGTTCGTGAACGGCCTCTACATCGCGTTGGACTACGTGTTCACCACGTACAGGAAGTCTCTCGGCATGAAGATGCCCCTGGCGACCGAGCTCAAACTGGTTTCCAACCTGACCCTGTTGGCGCTGGGGCTGAGCGTGCTGTATGCGGCCTTGAAGACGGGGCTCAAACTCTCCCAGTCGTAAAAAGGTTTATGCGGGGGGTCGGGGGCTCCGCCGTCTCATGACAGTGGGGCCTGCGTTCACTCCCGCTCGTAGACGACCCTACCGTCGACTATAGTCATCAGAACCTTGGTCTTGACGATTTCCGCGGGGTCGCACGAGAGTATGTCGGTGTCGAGGACAGCGAAGTCGGCGAGCTTACCCGGCTCTATGCTGCCCTTGACGTCCTCCTCGAAGGTTATGTACGCCCCGTTCCAGGTGTAGACCCTGATGGCGTCCATGACGCCTATGGCCTGAACCTTGCTCAGGTCCTGCCCCGTCTCGGACGTCCTGTTGACGCAGACGTGGATACCCTCCATGGGGTTGGCGCTGCACACCGGCCAGTCGGCGTTGCCGCTCGCAACTATCCCCATCTCCTTGAAGCTCTTCATGGGCATATACCTCTTCATCCTCTCCATCCCCATGAAGCCCCTGTGCTGGTCTCCCAGCTCCCAGCCGAAGCCCACAGATGTTGAGCTCGTCACGTCCATCCGTTTCATCCGCTCCAGCGCCTCCTTCGTCGGGAGGCTGCAGTGCTCCAGGCTGTGCCTCGCGTCCTTACGGGGGTTCTGCCTGTGGGCGATCTCGATGGCGTCGAGGAAGAAGTCTATGCCTCTGTCGCCGATGGCGCCGATGCCGCACCTCATGCCCGCGTTGTGGAGCTTGACCACAATGGGTGAGAACTCCGCGAGGGCCCGTCCGTCGCCTAGCTCCTCGTTGGTGTAGCCGTGGACGACGCCGTAGTTATCGGGAGTCGGGTAGTTGAGGTAGGGCTCGTAGACAGCGCAGTTGCCTGCGCTCATGCTGCCGTCGTGGCCCAGCTTTATGCCCGCGAACTTGAGGTGGTTGTCTCCGAAGTGGGTCATGTAGCCGGCCTCAACGGAGAGGTCCACCGCCAGTTGATACCGCTCGTTCCTGTCGTACGACCGGCCCAGCGTCGGCGCCGCTATGAGGAAGCTGTTCCTGACGTGTAGCCTGCCCTCGTTGAGCAGCTCCTGGTACATGGGTATGAAGTCCATGGGTGCGCCCGGCTCCTGTATGCTGGTGATGCCCCACGACAGGAACAACCGGTCGGTCTTCACCAGCCCCTCCTTCATCTCCTCCCGGGTGATCACCGGCTCCGCCGCAATGAGGTCCAGCACGGGCTTGGCGCCCTCCTCCCTGAGGTTGCCCAGGGGCTCACCCGTCTCTGGGTCCCGCTCGATGAACGACGGCGGCTCCGGGTCGGGGGTGTCCTTGCTGATGCCGGCGAGCTCCAGGCCGAGGCTGTTTACCCTTATCCCGTCGTGACCGCCCTGCCGGGTGACGGAGATGGGGTGGTCTGTGGACGCCTTGTCCAGGTCGTAACGGTTTGGATACCGCTTCTCCTTGAGCTTGGACTCGTTGTAGCCGTAGCCTTCCACCCACCGGCCCTCGGGCAGCGTCTCCGCCTTCTTACGGAGCTCCTCGATGAGGGCTTCCATGCTTCGGACGTACCGGAGGTCGACGGTCCTGACCCTACGGCCACCCGAGCTGAAGTGGACGTGGGTGTCCACGAAGCCCGGCGTGACCAGCTTACCCCCGAGGTCGATGACCTTGGTGTGCTTCCCCGTGTAGGCTTTAATCTCGTCGCTGGTGCCCACCTTGATGATCTTCTCTCCCTTGCACGCGACGGCCTCCGCGACGGCGTCGTCCTTGTCCACGGTCACTATCCTGCCGTTGGTGAGGACGAGGTCGGCGAAGAGCTCGTCGGGAACCTGTTCAGCCATAAAACCACTGGATTTAGTATCCGCTGTAGTTATTTAATGGCTTTCACCGCCCGATCACAAATTATTTAGACGGTCGAGCACGCCACTCTCTGAGGATATTTTGTCGCTGGACATGTGGCAGGGAGCCGAGCAGGAGTACGCGGCGGGTCAACGCCCCATACGCCTCTTCGAAGCCCTCGGCAGGAAGGGGGTCTACGTCTTCAAGCAGGCAGACAGCGTGCCCCGCGCCTTCCTGGTGAACGGGGGGCTCTGCTACATCCACAGCAACCTATTCGAGGTCTGCACCCCCGAGTGCAGGAACCCGCTGGAGGCCGTGGCCTACGACAAGGCCTGTGAGGCCTACGCACGCCTCGCCTCATGGGCCCACGAGGAGGAGACAGGGGAGCGGGTGCACCTATATAAGACCAACATCGCGTACGACCCGAAGGGGGAGCAGCCCTACACCACGGTGGGCAGCCACGAGAACTACCTCGTCGAGCGGAGGCCCTACAACGAGAACCTCCACCTCCTAGTACCTTTCCTGATCCTGCGGCAGGTGTTCTGCGGCGCCGGGGGGTACGTGGATGGCCGCTACATGGTCTCCCCCCGAGCCGTGTTCCCCAAGACGGTCTACTCCGAGGTGAGCGCCGACTACCCTTTGATGAGCACCCGCGACGAGAGCCACGCAGAGGAGGAGTATAGCCGCGCCCACATAGTTAACGGCGAGGCCGCCCGCTCAGAGTACACCACCTTCCTCAAGCACGCCGTCACCAGCTACGTCCTCAGGGCCATCGAGCAGGGGCACCTCAGGAAGGTGCCGGAGATAGTGGCCCCAATCGAGTCCAACAAAGCCGTCTCCATGGACCTGGAGGGCGACTGGGTCGTCCCCCTCAGCGACGGAACCACGATGAGGGTCACCGATTATCTAAACGCCATCTACCTGGAGGCTGTGGAGAGGGTGTTCGCCGACGCATCCCCGCGGGAGCACGACAGACGCGCGCTACGGGAGTTCAAGTGGGTCCTCGGGAAGCTCGACGAAGGCCTCATCGAGAGCCTGGACACGTCCATAGAGTGGGTGATAAAGATGAGGCTGGGGGAGAGGGATCTGGGGGAGCTGAGCCTCGAGGAGGGCCTGGACGCCGACTCCGCGAAGACGGCGGCCATGTTCCAGTACACGGCGGTGACCGACCCCCTCTACGAGGACCTCGTCGAGAGCCGCGGCCTCAAGACGGTTGTCTCGGAGCCCGACATAGAGAGGGCGTTCACCCATCCTCCAGAGGAGAGCCGCGGTGAACTCAGAGTAGCCCTTGCGGGGCGTTTCAAAGACAAGGTAAAGACAATAAGCTGGTCCTACCTCAAGGTACGGCCGGAGCTCCACATGTACCCCTTCGAGTTTAACACTCTCGACGGCTGGACGCCCGCGAAGATAGAGGAGAAGATAGCAGAGATCGAGTCCACGCTTAGTTGAACCCGCACCCCACGTCTGCAGCAAATATATTAGACTCTCCCGCACATGACAAGGCATCGCATCGGGTTTTCGAGGCACCGGGTTTGATGGAACACAAGATACGTGGCGTGGAGCACGAGCTGGCCATGAACACCAGGCCCCAGCTGCCCCACGGCTCCCTGATACACCTCGTGGGCATGGCGATAGAGGAGCTGAAGAAGGCCGGGCTCGTAACCGGCATCAGGGTGGAGGAGCCGCGGCTGGACTACATGGCTCTCAACGGGTTCAGGGTCTACGACGACATGAGCCACCTGGAGCTCTCGTCCCCAAGCTACAACAGCCCCCTGGAGGCCGTTGTCTATGACCGGGTGGCCGAGCTCTTCGCATACACCGCGGTCAAGGGCCTCGGTGGCTACTTCAAAGACGTAGACGTCTACAAGAACAACGTCTCCAACGTAATGGAGGGTGGCGCCTGGAGGGCCGTCTCCTATTCAACCCACTCGAGCATCCTCATGGACAGGAGGGTGTGCAACCCCGGCGTCTGGGGCAGCCTGGAGGAGGCGCTGGTACCGTTCATGGTCACACGCATCCCTCTCATAGGAGGCGGCGACTACGTTCCGTGCAATATAGACGGGGGGCTGCCACGCCCAGGCAAGGTGATGAAGGGAGACGGCTTACGTTTCGTCGTTTCGCCGCGCGCCGCCTTCGTCAAACGGGTCTCTTCAAACGACACCGTGGACGCCCGCGGGTTGCTCAACCAGAGGGACGACCCCCACGCCGACCCAGCCAAGTACTGGCGGCTGCACGACATCAACTGGGAAGGGCTCCGAAGCCCGTTCCAGGTTTACCTCCGCGACTGCCTAGAGACGCTGGTGATGACGGCATACGAGCGCGGCTACCTGAAAGACCCTCCGAGGCTGGCCGACCCCGTGGACGCGATAAGGAGGCTGACGCTGGACACGGAGCATTGCGACTGGAGGGTGGCCCTCGAGGGCGGCGCAGAGGTTGACGCCATAGCTGACGTCATGGAGGGCTTCTACCTGGCGGGAGTCGAGGAGATGATGAGCGACGGCGACCCCAGCGATGCCGACAGGATGGCGTTCAAACTCATCGAGGCCACACTTCAGGGACTAGGCGAGCGCAGGCTCGAGATATTCATAGACGGCATCGACTGGGTCACCAAGAAGGCGCTGGTGGAGGAGTACGCCGGGGGAGACCCCGGGGAGGGGCTCGCCGTCGTGAACCAGTACGCCCTCATCGACGGCTCAGTCCATGAGTACATCGACGAGAAGCCAGAGAAGACCCAGACCACCTTCAGCTGGGCCGACTCCCTGGACTTCGTTGGTGACGCCATCCCGTGGGTGGACTGGGGCGGGCTCACCGAAAAGGTCGAGACGGCGCTCAGGACGGGCCCAGAGGGGACGCGGGAGTACATCCGCTGCCTCGTGGCCCGGGAGTTCCCGTTCCTCGTCGAGAGCATAGAGTGGGAGAGCATCAACCTATACAGGGCCTCCATCCGCCTGGACGAGCCCTTCAGGTTCAACAAGACGATGTGCGGCGACGCCCTGGAAAAGGCGACGGGCACATTCAACGAGTTCACAGTGGCCCTCGACAGGCTTAACCGGGAAGGAGGCCACATGGTATACACGCCCACGGACGACCACGAGATACGCGACACGGAGGAAACGAGTTGACAGAGAAGAAAGAGGACAGCCTATTCCCCTCCTTCAAGAAGAGGAAACTCAAGCGAGACAGGCTCACCATCAAGAAGGAGCACAGAGAGGTAGTGGCCCCGCCAGGCCAGTGACCCTCACACGCCTCTAGTAGTGAAGTATGCCCTCGGCCACTAGCACGGACCGGCCCGTGAGGTTGACCCGCTCAGGAGTAACCTCCACAAGCACCTCGCCGCCCCTCTCGGACGCCTGGTAGGCGGTCAGCCTGTTCTTCCCAAGCTTAGCCGCCCAGTAGGGCCCCAGAACGGTGTGAGCGCTCCCCGTGACCGGGTCCTCGTTCACCCCCATCCAGGGAGCGAAGTATCTAGACACGAAGTCGTGGCTGGTCCCAAGCGCCGTGACGTTGACTCCCCTCCAGCCCAGCGTGTTCTCGACCCTCAGCAACGCCTGGAAGTCAGGCGACACATCCCTGACCTCACCTTCGTCCCGGAGCTCGACGACGAGCTTCTGATTCGTGTCGCTGTACTGGAAGTCCACGTAGCCGGATACTCCCAGGCCGTCCAATATGCTTGTTATGGGCTCCACTGGGTGGGGGTCGTTCCGCGGGAAGTCCATGGTCACGCCCT
>CAZTZC010000141.1:0-6531 GCA_964618045.1 uncultured Candidatus Bathyarchaeia archaeon
CCTTCGAGGAGCTGGGGGGAGACGTCGTGGTGAAGCCGCTTTTCGGCTCCCTGGGCGCGGGGATCACGCGCCTCACCGACGGCGACATAGCTTACAGGGTCTTCAGGGCGCTGGAGTCCACCCAGAGCGTCTTCTACCTCCAGGAGTACATCCCCCACGGCAACAAGGACATCAGGGCGTTCGTCATCGGCGGTGAGGTCGTCGCCTCCATGAAGCGCGTCGGCGCGGGTTGGAAGACCAACATCTCTTCGGGGGCGGCGCCGGAGCCCTACGAGCCGTCCGACGAAGAGGTCGAGACGAGCCTTAAGGCGGCCGAGACGCTGGGGCTGGAGTACACGGGCGTGGACCTGATGCGGAGCGAAGAGGATGGGACGCTGTACACCCTCGAGGTGAACAGCACCCCGGGCTGGGAGGGGCTCCAGAAGGTGACGAGCGTCGACATAGCCGAGAGGCTCGTCGAATATGTTCTTGAACAGCTCAGGTGAGGTGGTCTTCTGAAGCCGAAGGACCGGGACATGGTCGAGACCAGCGACGGACTGATGTTCGTCGTCGTGGGCTACCTGCACCCCCCCGGCAGGGTGACTGCGTACCTGAAGTACGTCCCCACGGCTGAGGGAAAGTGGGGCAGGGGGGACACCCGCTACACACGGGCCCTCCGGTACTACCACGTAACCCAGGTCGAGAACACGTACGGCTACCTGAGGGAGAGCCACCCCGACTACCTCTACGACTGCCCCGTCCGCAACATCACCGTCTCCTGTGTGCCCCTCAGCGACGTCAAACGCTACTACCACCCTGTCGAGAGGGTCGACTCGCTGATCCGTGAGGGCCCGTCGGACCCGCTGGAGGAGAAGCTGCTTGGGCTCGTCGAATATCTCCAGGAGCATGCAGATGTTGAAGGCAAGATCGGTGTCACCGGCTCCATCCTTACTCGCTCACACAACCCGGAGTTCTCGGACATGGACCTCACGGTCTACGGACACGACGAATCGCTGCGCGTCAAGAAGGCTATACTCGAGGCAAGGAGGGAGGGCGTAGTCCGCCACCGAAACAGGAGAGAGAGGGACGAGTGGGTGAAGCAGCGCTCCGAGAAGTTCCCGCTGAGCAGGGAGGAGCTCAGACGCGTCGAGTCCACGAGGTGGAACTACGGGTTCTACAGGGACACCTACTTCTCATTACACCCGACGCGGACCGACGAGGAGATAACCGAGAGCTACGGCGACTACGTATACCATAGGTTGGGCGAGGTCGAGGGCACGGCGGTCGTGTCCGACACCGAGGAGTCCATCTACCTACCAGCGATATACAGGGTGACGGACTCGAAGCTAAGGAACCGAGAGGCAACGATATCCGAGATAGTGTCCTACGAAGGCATCTACGGCGGCCTTTTCGAGGCAGGCGAAAGGGTGGAGTTCAGAGGCGTTCTGGAGAGATACGAGGGAAAAGAAGAGGGGCACCGGGTGGTGCTGGGTGGAGCGGGCTCCACCGGCGGCTACGTGAAGTGGGCCTAGTCCTCCGGGAAGGGGGTCCACTTCTCGCTCAGGTACTTGGCTATGCCCGACGAGTCCATGGGGCCCACGGACACGGTCCATCCGGAGAGCTCCTGTATCTCGCCGCTTAGCCTGGCTGACCTGCCTGGTATGACCAGGTGGCGGTGCTTCACCTTGTCGGCTACCTTGAAGTTGGCCAGCGCCTCGGCCACAGTGTCTGCCGTCATCTTTCTGCCGGCGACGGCGCTCTCCACCGACATGCCCTCGCTGTCCACCACGATCAGGTAGCAGTTCAGCTTGGCCGACTCGATGTCGGAGGCCACCGTGTAGTAGGTGAGGGCGAAGTTGGTGGTCAGCATCACCGGCGCTAGCTCGTCCGGTTCACCGAAGACCACCAGCTCCGGCTCAACAGACACCGGCTTCCGCGGGTCGGTGTAGATGTTGTTCCGGAGTATGATCTGTGGCAGCAGAGCCCAGCCGCTGATGCCGTGGAGTATCATGGCGTCCACAAACCTGTCGATGCATAGGGCCGCGAGCACGGCCTCGTTCCACTCGTTGATTATGGTGTCCTCCTCCTCAACCGTCCACGCCACGAGGGGCAGCCCCAGTATGGGGTAGCCCAGGTGCTCCTCCTCCGCGTTGACTGACTGCCACCTCAGCTTCACGAGGTTGTTGAGGTTGGCCGCCAAGTGGTCGTTTGGCGCGGTGCCGGGGTCCATCACGATGTCCTCCACCCCGTACACCTCAAGGGTGTGCGTTATGCTCTTCAAAGTGTCCAGGTCCTGGGGGGACGACGCGACCAGCGGGCAGCCGTACTGGAGAGCCAACTCGGCCATCTCCCGCCAGTTGTCCTTGGTGGCTGCGTATATCAACGGACGCCCATCCCCTGCGACCTCCAATCCCTTTCGCATCACATCCGGGTTGAGGGCACACAGTATCAGGGGCTTCTGGGTCAACTCGTCGGCCTTCTTAACGGCCGCCGCGAAGGTGTCGGGGTCGCCGCTGGTGCTTCTCACCGACAGCATGTCTAGGGTGAGCTGCATACCTATATACTCGTAGCTGAAGTCGTTGAGCACGTTGACGCGGAGCTCGAACTCCTCGTCGCCCATCTCGTCGCTGACGTCGACGGCTATCGCCGGCTGGTGGAAGTACGTGAACTCGTGTCTGTGGAACACGTACTCGCCGCCTATGGTCAGGGCGTTTTCACCTACGCCCACCTCCACCGCCTTCACAGCCGGCTTGAGCAGTGCCCACAGCTCGTCGTAAGCTCCCTTGTTCTCGGGCTCTAGGAGGGGCTTGCAGTCGTCCAGCAGGGCCTCCCTGTTCACCAGCTTGGCGGCGAAGGCCATGCAGTTCGCCTCGCCGCACTCGCCGCAGTTGGTTCTGGGCAGCTTCTGGTAGATCTCTATCGGGCTCAGTTCTTTCGCTGGCATCTCATCCCTCCTACATCCTCACCGAGACCCACTCCGTAGGCTCGGCTGGTTTATCGTTACTCATGAGCTGGTTGATTATGGTCTTCAGCGCGTCCACGGCTGCCGGATGCATCATCATGAAGTAGTCGACGCCGGCGAGGAGCAGAGTCATACCGGTGACGGTCTCCCATATGGGGCCCCTGAGCTCCCTCGGCGCGAACTCTGGGCCCATCTTCATCCATGCCTCCCTGGCTGCCCACGCGTTGGTGGTGCCCGAGCTCATGGGGTGGTTGAGCTCGGGGTCTCCTTTCAGGCCGGCGAGGCGGCACCGCTCCATGACGGTGAACGCGTAGTCTAGGCCGTAGCCTAGGGCGGCCGTGGTGGTGTCCATGAGTATCTGATCCTTGGGGACGAAGTCGTAGAGCTTCCTGTTGAGCTCCCTGGCCTTGTTGACGTCCATGCTCGTGAACGCGATGACGCAGTTGTCGTTGTCGTTGACGAGCCTGGCCGTGCCCTCGATGTCCATGTCCAGGGTAACCGAGTTTATGAGCAGCCGCTCCCCCTCGATGTTCTCACAGATCTCCTTGAAGACCGCGTAGTCCTTATGCGGGTCACCGCAGCCGCCTATGCTGATGGGCACGTCCACCGCCTCAAGCACGTCCTCCACCTTCTTCAACGCCGCCTTGGGGGGCGCGTCCTCTATCAACGGGTCTATGGTGAGTAGGTGCACGTTTATCATCTCGGCGCCGAACTTGTCGACACAGACCCTCGCCCACTCGGCTGTGTCCTCCAGGTACTCCCTGAAGTGCATCTTAACGGCCTTGCTCAGGGGCACCTTGGGCCAGTCGAAGACGTCCAACGCTATCACGGGCTTGTTCGGGGTCTCTGCCTGGAAGTTGAAGAACGGGAGCACCTTCTCGCCGCCGATGACGTACGATACGGCCCTCGTGCCTCCCTCGGCCTTGGTGGCCCCGAGCTTCACCTCGACGATGCCCCCGGGGTACTCGCCAACGGGCACGCCCATGGTCTCCGGGAAGAGTTCCGTGGGCTTGGCTGCGGGAGCCGTTGGCGCCAACCCCGGCGCCGCGGGCATCATCTGAGGCATGGCCATCCCCATGGGCGAAGCCGGTCCTCCCAGCAGGCTCGTTATCCTGTTAGCGGAGTCCCTTATCAGGGCGAACTCGAAGCCCATCCTCGCAAGGAGCGGTGAGGATATGCCTCCGCCTCCGCCGCCCTCCACGCTGAACTCTATCTCTTCTAGCTCGATCTCGACGTCCTCTAGCTCTATCGCCTGAAACTTGGCCAGCTTCTCAAGTAGGTCTTTGTTAAGCAACAGCTCGATGTCTTTAGGTTCGACCATGGGGGATCACTCCTTGTCGACTTTGATGATCGCCTTCTCTGCCTTAATCTTCGCGTTCTTGAGGATTATCCGTACCTTCATGCCGCTGGGCAGCCCGGGGACGGCGCCGGCCGGCAGCTCCATGGTGGGCATGGTGAACGTAGCCGGCATCTGCTGCTGATACGTCATCTGCTGTTGGGGCGCCACCGCCGGCGCGGCCTTGGCTGCCGGCTCCTCCTCCTTCCAGGTGTCCACTATGGGGTGACCTTTCTCCTTGAGCCAGTCCTTGAGCTGGTCGAGGGTCTCGACGTCCTTCTCCGTGGCTATCTTGGGTACTATGTCCTCGGGCATGAACTCCTTGATCCTGTCCCTGATCTCCTCGGGTAGCCAGACTACGCGGTTCCACCCACCGTCTGCCTGGAGGAACTTGGGGCTCCTCATGTACTCTATGCCTAGCCCGTGGAACCCGTCCACCTGCCTGCCGCCCGCGGTTAGGTCGCTGATGGTGACGAAGTTGAGGCCATTCACGGTCTCGCCCTTGTAGTTCCTGTGCACTATGCCGAAGCCGTCCACCTCGGGGATGTAGAAGAGGCACCCCTCGAAGCAGCCACAGCTTGTGTGCGGGTAACCGAACGCGGTGTATAGCTGGACGCGCTCGATCTCGCCGAGGCTCTTCTCCTTTATGACCTGGTTTACTCCCTCGTACTCTCCCTTAACGGCGTCGATGAGGGCCCCCTTGGGTATCTCGAAGACCGGTCCCTTGGGGTCCACCTTGGCCGTCGCTCTTCCGTCGAACCAGCTGATGGCGCCGCAGTTGGCGTACCGCTGGGGTGTGATTACGCAGAGGTGTGTCGGCGCGAAGCTCTGGCATAGGCTGCACCCGTAGAACACGTCTACCTCGTCGTCGCTCATGCCCCTGGCGCGGGCGTCCCTCGCGTCGTATATCTCCATCGCCCCCGCGTAGAGCTCCTTGACCTTCTCGGGGTCCGTGTAGAAGGTGATCTGCACCTTCTTGATGAACGGCATCTCGCTCTTGTAGAGCCGCATCAGCACGTCGCCGAACATCTTGAAGCTGTTGAAGCCCCTCTGGTAGCTCTTCTTGCTGAGCCGCATCTGTATGTCGTACCGCTGGTTCAGGTGCATGAAGCCCTCTATGAAGTTCACGTACTCGTGGAGCCGGCGCTCTATGACACCCTCCAGGTCCTTCTCTATCTCCTCTCCCGCGACCTCGATGACCATGCCGAAAGGCGTGTTGGTGCCCTCCGGAAGATCAGGCAGGTCGGGGCCGACGACGGTCATCTTGCCGTCCTCGATCTCGTCCATCGGCTTTGCCGTGACCAGCTCGAACTTGTAGTCCTCCCTGGGGCCTCCGAGCTCGATCTGCATGTCGCGGCCGCGTATCCGTTCACCCTCGTAGATTATCCCTATATCAACGGGGATGTCCTCGAATAGACTCATCTATTTATCCTCCTCCAATCCTTTGATTATATCATCCAGCGCCGTCAGCCAGTTCTTCACGGGCGACGAGCCCATGGACCAGCTGGCGTTCGGCTGGTAAGCGTTACCCAGCGAAACGGTCGTGAGATCCTGTGCGAAGCTCTTCAGCCCTGACTGGACAAGCCACTCCATGTAGTACAGGGTCCCCACGAACAAGACCAAGTCGTACGGCCCTTTTCCGTCGAACCCGGCCCAGCCTGGGTCTCTCAGCCTGTCGCCGAGATTCATGAACTGCATGCTGTAAACCTCGGTCCCCCTATCCCTGAAGGTCTTCGACAGGTGGCCCGTGGCGACCACTGCGATACCCGTTTTTTGTAACCTGATGGCCGAGTCAACGAGGTCACCGTCGTTTGTCTCGATGTCCGGCGCTTTACTGCCCACCACCAGCAACGGCCTCTCGGCCCTCTTTATCAGAGAGACAGCCACCTTGGGCTGAGGTATCACGTTGGCCTTCTTAGGCCCCGGGATCTCGGCGGTCTGCCCTGTACGCATCTTGGCTGACATCTCTACTACCTCACCATCCTCCTGAGCAGGGTCGGGTCCAGCATCCCTATCTTGCCCTCCTCCCAGCCCTTCTCCTTTATGATGCCGAGCACCTCCTCCTTCATCGTGAAGGGTATGTCGGCCTCCACGCGGACGTATAGGTGAAGGTCGTCTGGCATGGTGCCGTAGTAGGTCTTGTGGAGGTCGACGTAGTGGCTGAGCTTGACGGCGCGGCCCTTGGTGGTGTCGTTGGGCCTCATGCTGAGCTTGGCCGTCATGACCATGGCCTCCTCCAGGGTCTCGGCCGAGT
>CAZTZC010000142.1:0-6460 GCA_964618045.1 uncultured Candidatus Bathyarchaeia archaeon
CAGGAAAGCCACCCTGGTACGCAGAGACACCTTCGAGAAGACCATAGTGGATGAGTCGGAGCTGGTTGATAAGGTGCACGAGCTGTTCGACGCCATATTCAGTAACCTCAGGGACAAGGACAAGGCCAAGCTCGAGAGCCTCATCGTGGACGCCTACGACATGGACCAGCTCAGGGTCTACATGGAGTCACGCATGATAGCCAGGGTCAACTGGTGCGGCGACCCCGACTGCGCCTTCAACATCAAGGACCAGGTATCAGGCGAGATCAGGGGAACCAGGTGGGACGAAGAGGAGAAGCCCACAGGCGGCTGCGTCATGTGCGGCGACGAGGGAAAGTACGTCGCCTACGTCTCCAGGACCTACTAGACCCTTATCTTCATGCCGTCGAAGGCGTTCTCCTGGCCCGCGGCTTCCACTACCTTCCTGTAGGGCTGTTTATCGTCCAGCACAGGGTTGGTGTGGTTGAAGTGGGTGTAGATCACCCTCCCGACGTCAACCCTTGACAGTATCTTTACTGCATCCTCCTGAGGCACGTGGCCCAGCTGGTAGCTGGTGACCGGTATGCCGCTGACCCTCTGCAGCTCATCATTCCACCAGAATGTGGCGTCCACGAGGAACACGTCGGCCCCCTCAAGCCTTGAGAGGACCGCGTCGTCCAGCAGCCCGATGTCCGGGGCGTACACGGCCCTCCCGCCGCCATGGCTGATCTCGTAGGCGTAGGTGCTGCTGGGATACCTCCTGCCACCTGGGAGCACCTGGGTGTGCCTCACCTCGAAGCCTTTAATCTCTATGCCGCCTAGCCTCGTCACAGTCTCGCCCGCCACAAGCTTCACCGGCTTGACGTAGTCCCTGGCCAGCCTCCCCAGCTCGCCGAAGTAGTGGGGGTCGTCCTCTGAGCCGAACAGGAAGTCCACGAGGTCCGGGGGCCCGTACAGGGGCAGCTCGAAGCTCTTACCGGTGCAGAACTCGGCGACACCCACCGTGTGATCTGCGTGCCCATGGGTCAGGAAGACGGAGTCCAGCCTGGACTCCCTGTGGGTCTCCCCCGCCCTCTCGGGCCGGGGCGTGAGGCCATGCGTCTCCAGCTGCGTCTTGAGGTCGTGGCCGGCGTCTACGAGGACGTACCTGTCTCCGTCGTCGGTGACGGCTATCGATGACCGTGTTCTCCTGAGGGACGGGTTCCTCCGTGCGGCCGCGCAGTTGGGGCACGTGCAGTCCCACTCGGGGACTCCTCCTATGGAGGCCGTGCCGAGCACCGTGATCTCCATGCCCTGAATACGAGACGCACGGGTAATAAGAGGTGCGGGTGGGCTATGCCACCCTTTTTCAGTCTATGGGGCGAAACCCTTGTGATGGAAGACGTATACCAGCCAGGGGAGGACTCTTACCTCCTAGCGAAGCATGTACGCGGGCTCGTGCACGGGGAGGTACTGGACATGGGGACCGGGTCTGGGATACAGGCCATCGAGGCGGCTGCGAAGCCCATGGTTTCTAGGGTCGTCGCCGTGGACGTGAACCCCGCCGCCCTAGAGGAGGCTAGAAGGCGCGCGGAGAACGGGGGCGTGCTGGAGAAGATCGAGTTCATCCCGTCAGACCTCTTCGAGAACGTTGAAGGCGTGTTCGACTGGATCGTCTTCAACCCCCCTTACCTCCCAAGCGAGGGCGACGCCGACGAGGCTTCGTGGACCGGCGGCGAGACCGGAGCCGAGACGGTGAAACGGTTCCTCCACGACGCTCACAAGCATCTGAAGAAGCGTGGCTCCATTCTGATGGTATACAGCGACCAGTCAGGTTTAGAAGAGGAAGATTTCAGAGGATACGTTGTAGAAAAACTGGATGAGCTGTCCCTGTTCTTCGAGACGCTGTTCTGTGTGGCGCTTACCCCATCTTGAGGCCCATGCCGAAGCCCAAGACGAAGCTAGCCGCGAAGGGCAGGTTAGCGATCATCGCTGCTAGGATGCCCTCGGCGGCCACGGCTCCGCCCAGCGCGTTTGCGCCCCACTCCTCCAAGGCCCCGTAGTTCACGTCTATGATGCCTTTGTAAGCTAGGTACTGTAGGCCGAGGAAGAATAGGCCGATGATCACCGCCACCACCTTGGCTACCTTCTTCACCGCGTAGCCTACACAGAGCCCCCCTATTCCGCCGACGCCGAGCTGGGCGATGAGGGGCGTCAATATGCTCGGTGTTTCGCTCATGGGGAATGATTTAGTGTCCCCGATTATAAAACTGGTTTGTTATCCAGGGACGATGTGGGTCCCCGTTCTTCCTTCCAGGGCGTCGGCCGCCTTGTCCAGGCTCGTGATTATGGCACGTTCGCCGCCTCTCTCGACGAAGCCCATGGCCGCCTCGACCTTGGGGCCCATGCTGCCGGCCTTGAAGTGACCTTCACTCAGGTACTTCTTAGCCTCTGTTATGGTCATCTTCTCTATGGGGATCTCGTTCTCGGACCCGAAGTTCAGGAGGGCGTTCTCCACGTCGGTGAGTATGAGGAATATGTTGGCGTCGACCTCCTCGGCGAGCTTGGCTCCGGCGCGGTCCTTGTCGATCACGGCGTCCACTCCTTCGAGCTTGCCTTCACCGTTCCTGACGACGGGTATGCCGCCGCCCCCGGAGGCGATGACGATCGTGCCGCCCTCGACTAGCTTCTTTATCACGCTGGCCTCGGCTATCCCCAACGGGATGGGGGAAGGCACCACTCTTCGCCAGGTCTTTTCCCCAGTCGGCCTCACCTGCTTCACGATCCAGCCGTTCTCGGCTCCAAGCCTTTTAGCCGTCTCCTCGTCGTAGTAGGGGCCAACCGGTTTTGTTGGATCCTGGAAGTCTGGGTCGTCCCGGCTCACGATGACCTGGGTCACCACCGTGACCACCTCCTTCCCGTCGTCGGATAGAAGGTTGTTGAGGCTCTGCTGCATCATGTAACCTATCTGGCCCTGGGTCATGGCTCCGAGTACCACGAGGGGCTGCTCTGGCACCATGTGAGCTCCTTGCTCCTGCTGAATAGCCAGGTTACCCACCTGTGGACCGTTGCCGTGGGTGATGGCTATCTCGTATCCGTTGCGCGCTATGACAGCGATCTGCACGGCGGCGGTCTCGACGTTTTTCATCTGCTCCTGAAAAGTCCCCCTCTCGTGGGGCTGCTTTATGGCGTTTCCGCCGAGAGCGATCATGACCCTCTTCTTCAAGCCGGTTCACCTAGGAGAGGGATAAACAGGATGCGTCATTTCTTAAAATAGTTACCCCCAGTTGGGACAACTTTACGCTTTTTTGTATCAAACAGGTTCAGTCCATGTTATATTACCGTACATCGAAGTATCTTCGGTGCATTCTCTTGGGACGGGTTTTCCCTGACGGGTTCCTGTGGGGCACCGCCATCTCGTCTTTCCAGGCCGAGATGGGGGCGGGTGAACCAAGCGACAAGACCGATTGGTGGGCGTGGGTCCACGACGAAACCAACGTGTCTGTCGAAAGAGTAAGCGGGGACACTCCCCTCGATGGCCCCGGGTTTTGGGAGCTCTACGACGGAGACCTGAGGCGCGCCCGTGAAGACCTAAAGAACAACTCGATAAGGCTCGCCATCGACTGGGGCAGGGTTTTCCCTGAGCCAACTAATGGGGTCGAGGTGGACGTGAAGAGAGACCACTGGAACAACGTCTGGAAGGTCGAGCTGGATAAAGACGACGTCAAGTCCCTGGACAAGGTAGCCGACCACGACGCCGTGGAGCGGTACAGGGAGATACTCGAATGCTCGCTCAGCTACGGCTTGACGCCTATGCTCACCCTCTACCACTGGCCGATCCCTCTATGGCTGCACGACCCCATAGCCTGCAGGGACGATATGGCCTCTACTGACAGGCGGGGGTGGATAAGCCAGTCCACCATCGTCGAGTTCGCGAAGCTCGCGGCCTACCTGTCCCACGAGCTGGGGGACCTCGTGGACCTCTACTGCACCGTCAACGAGCCCCGCATAGTCAGCGAGCACGGCTACCTCACCCAGAGAGGCGAGTTCCCCCCAGGCCTGAACGACCCGTCCCTATTCCTCATCTGCCTCAAGCACCTATGCATCGCCCACGGCGTAGCCTACGAGCAGGTTAAACGCTGGGACAGGCACAAGGCGTCGCCCCTGGGGCCATCGACGGTAGGGTTGGTGGCAGTGCTCCAGCACTACGAGCCAGCTGACCCAGACAGCCCTGACGATGCTTGGATGAGCCAGTTCATAGACTATGCTTTCAACGAGTGGAACCTCAACGCGGTGTTCCACGGCGACTACGACATGAACCTCGATCAGGTGGTGGAGCCATGGGAGCAGCTGCCCCACCAGGTCAAGGGCTGCGACTACTTGGGCGTCAACTACTACACCAAGTGGAGGGTCAGGCACAGGAAGACCGGCGTGGATCCGCTCCTCGACTACGAGTTCGCGCCCTGCCACGGCGACTGCACAGACTACGGCTGGTATGTTTACCCTGAGGGGCTCCGGAACGTGCTCAGGTGGGCATACAGGAGGTACAGGCGTCCCATCTACGTAACGGAGAACGGGGTAGCCGATAAGGAGGACAGGATACGGACGAGGTACCTCAGAGGCCACCTCGACGAGGTCTACAAGGCAATATCCCTCGACGGGGTTCCGGTGAAGGGGTACTATTATTGGACGCTGATGGACAACTATGAGTGGAGTGACGGGTACAAGATAAGGTTCGGCCTGTACGACGTGGACAGGGAGACCAAGAGACGCATACCCACAAAGGCGGTCCAGGTGTACAGGGAGATCGCTGAGAAGAACGGCCTACCATGAACAATGTGGGGATCGATCCTAGGTCCAAGCTAGGAAAAGATAATATATGGGGACCCGTATACACTCAAAGCCCCCCGGGGATGAGAAACCATGTCGCTACGAGACCCAGTGAAGATCGAGATCGCGAGAGAGCACCTCATTAAGAAGACGGTGTGCAGGAGCTGCGGAGCCACCAACCCGCCAGACGCTACCAAGTGCCGCAAGTGCCACAGCAAGAACCTACGCCCCAAGAGGACCAAGGGGAAGGGCAGGTAGCCCTACTCGACCAGGTCGAAGCTCACCTCGAGAAGCTGCTTATTGTTCCTGAAACGAGCCTTAGTGAGGACTAGTTCACCGACGTCGCCCGTCGACGGTGTGTGCTCCTTGTTGCAGGCGTTGACGTTCCAGCCGGGCAGATGGAAGACCTGAAGCTCGGTGATGTGCTCGGGAAGGGGGAAGAGGTCGTAGATGAGGTCGCCCCAACGCGCCTCGGCCTCCGTCCTCCTAAACACGTGAACCTCTATGGGCTGATCCTCCCTGATCTTCATGTTGGCCTGCCGCTCTATCTCGTGGATCTCTTCCTCTGTGGGCTTACGGTCGAACTGGACGGTTATCCTGCCGTGTGATCCATCAACTGAGACACCTGATGTCCACTTGGCCCCCTCGCCGAGCACCTTGACTATCGCACCCTTGACCACGTGCAGCGCCGTGTGGGTTCTCGTCTCAACGCTCATGGGGAGTAATCCGAGGCGACGCCTCATAAAACATGTGGGCAGCGTAGGCGGCCCAGATGAGAGTCGGGGACTCATCACCATCCGACGGCGTAGGGCTCACCCGTCCGCGGCGACGCGCCGCCGAACATGACCCCGGTGTCAGGGTCGTACCTTATGGCGAGGCATCTCCCGTGACTCCAAGGGCGACTCATCACTATTCTATGGCCCTTCTCTCTCAGACCCGAGACCACGTCGACTGGTATCCGGGGCTCGACGCTGACCTCCCCAGGCCTCACGGTGTGGGGCCAGAAGCTGCCCGGGAAGTGGCTGGTGTGGACGGTGGGGGCGTCCAGCGCCTCCTGGACGTTCATCCCGAACTCTACGTGGTTGAGGAAGAACTGGAGGGTCCACTGGTCCTGCCTGTCCCCGCCAGGGGTCCCGAACACCATGTACTGCCGTCCATCCTTCATGGCGAGGCTCGGCGTCAACGTGGTGCTCGGCTTCTTCCCCGGCTCCAGACACTCGACGTGGCTGGGGTCGAGATGCATGAACTGAGCCCTGGTGCCAAGCGGGAAGCCGAGGCCCGGCACCAACGGGCTGGTCCTTATCCATCCTCCGCTTGGCGTCGCCGCCAGCATGTTACCGTCCCTGTCGACGGCGTCCAGGTGCACCGTGTCGCCTTCGAACCAGGACTTCGTGCCCCTCTCCTCCAGCTCTATGGGCTCGACGCCGCCCGGCCTGAGCAGCATTGAGGCGTTGTCCGGGTCGACCAGCATGCGGCGCTTCTCCGCGTACTCCTTGGACAGCAGCATGTCCAGGGGCACGTCCGTGTAGTCGGGGTCGGCGTAGTACTGTTCTCTGTCGGCGAAGGCCAGCTTGGCGCACTCTATCCACGTGTGGAGGTACTCCACGGTGTTGTGGCCCATCCCAGTGAGGTCGTAGCCTTCGAGTAGGTTGAGCTGCTGGAGGAACACGGG
>CAZTZC010000143.1:0-6457 GCA_964618045.1 uncultured Candidatus Bathyarchaeia archaeon
AGGGCAAGCCCTAAGAGCAGCCAAGCAGAGAAACAAGGCATGAGGCTCAAACGACACCTACACTACACCGCGGAGGCAAAATGGAACCACATGACGGGGGGAACCGCCCAGCTAGACGGCTTCACACAGCCCTTCGACACCCCACGCGAATACGATGGAAACGAGACCGCACCCTGCCCAGACCAGCTCTTCACGGCGAGCCTCGCAGGCTGCATAATAAACACCTTCAACTACTACCGCAGAATGCTCGACGCCGAAACAAGAGACCTAACGGTAAACACATCCATGGACATCGACCTAGACGACACCAGCGGCTACAAAGTAACAGCCATAAACATAGACATACACGTCTGGAGCGACCCTGAAAACCAAGAGCTGAACCAGAGATGCGCCCAAAGAGCCACAGAATACTGCCACCTCACCAAAAGCATCGAACAGGTCATCCCCACCACCACCAAGATAACGCTCCACGTAGAGTAACAATTATCACCCCACAGCCTACATCTCACACACATTGAACACAGTAGGCGTCCTCATAGTGGGCAACGAGATACTCGACGGCGTAGTCCTCGACACCAACAGCCAGTGGATCATCAACCGCCTCAAACCCCTAGGATTCCAGGTACACGAGGCCATCACCATCAGAGACGACACAGACGCGATAGGAGCCGCCCTCAACCGGCTCATCGACGACGGCTGCGGCATCATCTTTTCCACCGGGGGTCTGGGGCCAACCCACGACGACATGACCCTCCAAGGAATAGCGAACGGGCTCGGCCTACCCCTGGAGCTAGACCAGGCTTCCCTAGGCATAGTGACACGCCAGTACAAGATGCTCCACCAGCGGGGCATCATAGAGAGCGATGAGATGACCGACAGCCGCAGGAAGATGGCCATACTCCCCAAAGGCTCCAAGCCCCTAGACAACAGGGTGGGCGGCGCACCCGGCGTCCTCCTGGAGGCACGGGGCTCCACCATAATCTGCCTGCCCGGTGTCCCCATAGAACTGAAGTGGATATTCGACGACCAGGTGGCGCCCATACTGAAGAGCATGGTGAGGGAAGTCTACGCCGAGAGGATCGTGTCGCTGCCCCTGCGGGACGAATCCACCCTAGCCCCCATCATCGATCAGGTCATGGAGGAGACGCCCGGCGTCTACGTCAAATCCCTGGTGAAGCCCTACGGGGAGGAGGGCATCCGGCTCTGGGTCAGCTCCCTAGGCGAGAACCAGGGCGAGGTAGAGGAGAAGGTGGCGCGCGCCGTGGACCGCCTCGTCGAGCTCACCCAGGAGAAGCTTCCCAACGGGTGACCCAACCCCATATATCCTTGATAGGAGTCAAGTCTTCAGAGAGCTGTCCCACGTGAACGTAACGGAACTTGATGTACCGACCCAGGTGAAACGCATCCTAGCCGACAGAGGCCTCAAGGAGCTGTATCCTCCCCAGGCAGACGCCGTAGAGACCGGGGTGCTAGAAGGGGGAAACCTGGTCATGGCGAGCCCAACGGCAAGCGGCAAGACCCTCATAGCCGAGCTCTGCGCCATGAAGCACATCCTCGAGAGGGGCGGCAAGGTGCTGTACCTGACGCCTCTCAGGGCGTTGACGTGGGAGAAGTACGAGGAGTTCCAGGCCTACACGGACCTAGTGAAGCCCAACGGCAGGAAGATCAGGGTAGGCGTGAGCACGGGGGACATGGACAACAGCAGCCCCTGGCTCGAGGCATACGACATAGTCATCTGCACCAACGAGAAATGCGACAGCCTCCTGCGGCACCGCAGCCCATGGATGACCGGCATCAGCCTCGTCGTCGCCGACGAGATACACCTCATAGGAAGCGACAGGGGGCCCACGCTGGAGGTGAGCCTCGCCAGGCTGAGGCAGATGAGTCCGGACGTCCAGGTGCTGGCCCTCAGCGCAACCATAAGAAACGCGGAGGAGATAGCAGACTGGCTGGACGCCGAGAGCGTCACCACAGATTGGAGACCAGTCGAGCTACGCGAAGGCGTCTCGCTGGGCAACCACATCACCTTCAAAGACGGCTCGGTCAGAAGCATCGAGAGCTACCACAAACAGGACCAGATAAACCTGGCCCTCAACGCCATAACCGACGGTGGGCAGACACTCATCTTCGTCGAGAGCAGACGACGCGCCGAGGCCACGGCCCGCATGGCAGGGAACGCCACGAAGAGGACGCTGTCCAAGCGCCAGGAAACAGAGCTCCAGAGGATCGCCGCAGACATATCAGTCCGCGGGGAGAAGACCAGGCTTACAGACGACCTCGCTGCCTGCGTATCCAGAGGAGCAGCGTTCCACCACGCCGGCCTCAACAGGGAACATAGAAGGATCATAGAGGACGCGTTCAAGGCGGGGTACATCAAGATCCTCTCGGCCACGCCGACTCTCGCGGCAGGCGTCAACCTCCCCGCCAGGACCGTCGTGATAGGCAACTACAGGAGGTTCGTCCCGGGGTACGGCATGCAGCCCATAAAGGTGCTGGAGTACAAGCAGATGAGCGGCCGCGCCGGGAGGCCCCAGTACGACGACGTCGGCGAGGCCCTGCTGATAGCCTCCTCCGAGGACGAGCAGGACTACCTCATGACCGACTACGTCCTCTCCGAGCCTGAGAGGATCGACAGCCGCTTGGCCCAGGAGTCGGCGCTGCGGGGCCACACCCTCGCGGCCGTCGCCTCGGACTACGCCCACACCGAGGGCGGCCTACTCGACTTCTTCGGCTCGACCTTCTACGGCTACAACTACCCATCGTCGGGCATCAAGCTCATAGTAGGCAACATCCTTCGCTACCTCAACAGGGAGGGCATGATAGACTACACTGGGGAAAGGCTATACGCCACAGACTTCGGCCGCCGAGTGAGCGAGCTATACATCGACCCGTTGACCGCTGTGGTCATGAGGGACGGCCTCAAACGGGGCGCCCTCGACGTTACAGACTTTACCTGGCTCCACCTTGTATGCCACACACCGGACATGAGGCCCATACTCAGGCCCAGACGCAACGACTTGGAGGCCGTGGAGACCTACTTCGAGGACCATAGGGACGAGCTAGCCGTCCAGGTAGGCGAGGCATACGACTATATCGACTACGAGGACTTCCTCGGCGAGGTGAAGACAGCCATGGTCCTGGAGGCTTGGATAAAGGAGGTCTCCGAGAACGACCTCCTTGAGCGCTACAGCGTGCAGCCGGGGGACAGATACAGCGCCGTCACCAACGCGGAGTGGCTGCTGTACTCCGCCCTCGAGCTCGCCGACGTCCTGGGGATGCCGGAGCCTAGACTGCACCTGCGTAAGCTCAGGGACCGCGTCAAGCACGGCGTCTCCGAGAAGCTGCTGCCCCTCGTCAGGCTCAAGGGCATAGGCCGTGTAAGGGCTCAGGTGCTCTACAACTCCGGGTTCACCAGCATAGCGAAGCTCAAGCGGGCCGAGCTTAGGCAGCTGACGGCTCTGCCTTTGATAGGCCCCAGGCTGGCGGTGACCATCAAGGAGCAGATCGGCGGCACCGTGGACCAGCAGGAGTGGGAGAGGCTCAAGACGGCGGAGACGGCGCAGAGCGCCTTGACAGCCTTCATCGAGGAGGAATACGAAGAAAAGGAAGAAGAGAAGCCGGGTTAGCTGTTCCTGGCTTGCTGCGCTTGGATTTCGGGTGACTCCTCCGCATCGGAGACTCCATCATCTGGGCTCTTCTCGTCTTCCTCCTCAGGATGCATCGGAATCTTGAGTGTGAAAGAGGTTCCCACGCCCTCCTCGGACTCCACGGTTATCTCACCGCGGTGAGCCTCCACGATGCGTTTACAGACGGCGAGCCCAAGGCCTGTGCCCTTCGCCTTAGTGGTGAACAGCGGCTGGAACAGCTTACTCATGTTCTCCTCGGAGACCCCCACCCCGGTATCAGAGACCACAATAATCGCCTCTTCGTTCGAGACGGTGCCTGTGACAGCCAAGGACCCTCCCTCCGGCATCGCCTGGATACTGTTGGTCAACAGGTTAGTGAAGACCCGTTTAAACAGGTTGCCGTCAACTCGGATGCTCCGCAGCTCCTCGTCGAGCTCGACCGAGACCTCGACGTTCTCCGGCACATTCAGAGTCCCTAAGACGTCGACGACACCCTGCTCAAGATCCGCGTCCTCGTAGAATATCTTGATGTTCTTCGAGAAGTCCTGGAGATCTGAGACGATCTTGTTCATGTAGTTGGTCTGCTCCTTGAGCTTCTCCTCGATGTACTCTAGATCCTTTAGATCGGAGTCGTCTACGCCGCCGCCCCTGAGGGCTCCGATCCTCTTACCGAGCCTCGAGTTCAGCAGATAGACTACCTGTAGCGGGTTTCGCAGGTCGTGACCCACCATGGCCGAGGTCTCCCCGATGGTGGCCATCCTCTCCCTCTCCTGAAGACGGTGCTGGTACAGGTTAAGCGCATCGAGCATCTCGTCTATATTCTCAGATAGTATCGAGACCTCGTCGTCCCCAGGGATGGCTACTTTCGTCGTCGCTATCA
Source organism: uncultured Candidatus Bathyarchaeia archaeon (assembly GCA_964618045.1). Lineage (GTDB taxonomy): Archaea > Thermoproteota > Bathyarchaeia > TCS64 > TCS64 > RBG-16-57-9. The sequence continues at coordinate 4,507 of CAZTZC010000143.1, forward strand.
TGTGCGGATCTATCTCGCTCACCTCCTTGCTCAACTTCACAATCCGTGTAAGTATGAACCGGTTCATGACGAAAATCGACAGCAACGCGATCACAATCCCAGCTAGGACACCTGAGCCTACAAAATATGCGAAAACAAGTAGTCCGTGAGAGTAGACGTCTCTAGAAGAGTCGACCTTGAGGACGAGGATGGGCTCTTCAAAGATGTCGTATAGGACTGAATATCCTATTATGGTATCGTAGCCCTGCCTCTCTATCGATATCTGGCTCCCATTTAAAGCCAAAGATCCTGATTCAGAGAGGCTAAGTGAATTGATATCGTTAACGTCTATTACTTCAAGTGAGAGGAATGTGGACTCCTTGAGTTTCTCGATCTCCAGAAAGTCGAGATACCTTGCACATATCAGCGTCCCGATTATTGGCCCACTCTCTTCGGTGGTGATTATCGGCCTTGAAGACAAGAGAATCGGTCCATCTAGGGTCATCAATATCCCCGAGACCTCGTTATCGGTTTCGGTGTGATCCTTCAGGGCACCATGTTGCTCGATGGCTTCTCTTATTGAACTTGGGAAGGGAATGTTCTTCAGCTCCACGAGGTTGAAAGCCTTGCTGTAGATGATGTCTCCCTCGCCGTTCAGAAAAACCATGAAGTTTATTTCGTAGTCGATGAACGTTGAACTGAGCAGTAACTCGTTGATGAAGTGCTTCAAGCCGCTCTCGACATAATAATATGTGTCGTCGCGAGCCGCGAAGCCGTGGGTCGTCTGATCGAGCTCGTCGATCCTGAGGTCAAGAGACTTCAGTCCTAGCTCGGTCTGTCTCTTAATGTTAGAGTCCTCGATCTCTAAGAAGCCCTTCATGAGGAAGGTGTTAGAGGCTATGAAGAAGCACATGAAGATGAGGATGTAGCTCGCACAGAAGATCAGCACAAGTTTCTTCCTCAGCTTCACTTCTACTCACCCTTCATACTCCGTTTGAACACCTTGACCAGCCACCGCTTCGCTGACAGCCCTAAGCAGCGTATGTTCTGGGATGGGCTTGACGAGAACCTCCCTTACTGCCTCGCTTCCCGGGATCTCACCGTTCTTCAAGCTGTAGCCGGTTATGTAGATTATCTGGATGGACTCGTTTATTTTCCTAAACTTTTCTGCTATGACTCTGCCGCTTGTATCCGTTAACTTGTAGTCAAGTAGAACCAGATCGTATCCATTTGTCTCAGCCTTTTCAAGCGCCTCCTCTCCGGTTGCGGCGGTGCTGACCGTGTATCCATTCTCCTCTAACAGGACTCTGAAAAAGTACAGGATGTCCTCATCGTCATCCACGATCAGTATTGACGCTTTGCTCAATCGAATCTGGTTTTCCTGTTTTTTTCAGTATAAAATGAATATGGAAAAGTAGCAGCATCATCGACTAAAAAGGGTCTGTAAACCTTACCTATATTTCTAGATTATGGTTAATGGTTGAGATGCCGGCATATATACGTATTTGGCCTCAGCTGCGATTGATTTTATGGCGTCTATCAATGATTCTGGGTTGATGGGCTTCATGAAGACCCCACGGGCTCTTATGCCTTTCCTGTTAAGGGTCTCCTCCGTGTGAGTATATCCACTGATGAAAATGAGGTTTATTGTATCATCTATTTTTTTGCAGTTTCTCTGCCAACTCGTCTCCTCTCATATTAGGGAGAACGTAATCCAATATGGCTATCACATATTTCTTTTCCCGAGCCTTGTTCAAGGCCTCGTCGGGGCTGTGCGCACACTCTATCTTAAATCCTTCATATTCGAAGATGAATTTATAGCAGTCAATAATGTCATCATCATCGTCTACAATCAATATATTACGATTAACATGCACATTATTTACTCCACGTCCATTCCTGAAACAAGTATCTTCCTGATGCATATCTATCAATACATCAGATTCTTGTTTCATATCTGGCATCGTAATAA
>CAZTZC010000144.1:0-6410 GCA_964618045.1 uncultured Candidatus Bathyarchaeia archaeon
GTCTACGCCGAGACCTACACCATGAAGCTAGACACCACGCCGCAGCAGCTAGGCGAGACCATAGGCAGATCCGTCCACCCCCTAACCCGGGGACCGATGGAGGAGGACGCGGAAAACCTGCTCAGGGAAGCCGAGACAGGAGACGTGGCCATCCTGGTCGGCGGCGACGCCCTCACAGCAACCACCCACATCAGCCTAGTCATAGACGCAGCGAAGCGCGGCATACCCGTCAAAGTCGTCCACGGCAGCAGCATCATCACCGCCGTAGCCGAGACGGGGCTCAGCCTCTACAAGTTCGGCCGCACAGTCACCGTCCCCCTCCCCGAGAAGGGGCCCGTGACCACAGTGATACGCACCCTACGAGACAACCTGGAGCAGGGACTCCACACACTAATCCTGCTGGACCTCGACGAGCCAGAGAGAAGATACCTCACCATCAACCAGGCCATAACACGGCTGGAGAAGACAGGCGAGTTCAACATGGACACGCTCCTCGTCGCCGCCGCCCGCCTCGGCTCAGAGAACCAGGTCATCAGAGCAGACACAGCCGAGAACCTCAAGGCCCAAGACTTCGGCGACGCGCCTCACGCCATCGTCGCCCCGGGGAGACTCCACTTCATGGAGGAGGAGGCGTTGAAGGCGCTGGCTGGCTGCCCACCCGAGCTGCTCACCGGCAGGAAGGTCCAAGGCGAGGTGGACAGGCTCATCGAGAAGTACAGCGTGGGATGCCGAAGGGTCCTGAGGGAGCTCAAAACCAACCCGCCGCCAAAGACCATAAACAAGGCCCAGGTCGACGAACTGCTAGACCACACAAACAGATATCTGGACGACGCCGAGTACTACCGAGGCGAGAACGACCCCGTGGCCCTCACCAGCGTCGCCTACGCCGAAGGCGTCCTGGACGCCCTAAACCTTTTAGGCTTAGTCGAGTTCGAGTGGTGAAGATGACTAAGGTACTGGCCGCCGGGGTCTTCGACCTGCTCCACTACGGACACATAAGGTACCTGGAGGAGGCCAAGAAGCTGGGCGGCCCAGACGCCGAGCTCACCGTCATAGTCGCCCGGGACGAGACCGTCCGCCGCCTCAAGGGAAGCGACCCCGTCATCCCCGAGGACCAGCGCCGCGCCGTCATAGAGGCCCTCAAGGTCGTAGACGAGGCCCTCCTCGGGTTCGAGGACCAGGACCTCGACCGAGTCATACAGCAGGTGAAACCCGACATCATCGCCGTGGGCCACGACCAAGACGCCATCAGGCGCCAGGTCGAGAAGATCAAGAAGGCCCGCGAGCTGAACATAGAGATAGTCACCGTCGGCCGCTTCGGTGAGAACGACCTGGACAGCACCAGCAAGATCAAGAGACGGATCGTCGAAGGGGCACGAACGAGAGCCTGACCTTATCGCCGTCGGCGAGCCCCAGCTTCCGCCTCAGGTATACGGCGGATATTATCTCCATGACGTTGTAGTCGTGGATGCTCCTCTCGGCGACGATGAGGGCGCCCCCCACCTCGCCGTTGATGGTCACGGGGTAACAGTTGGCGGAGCCGAAAGTCCGCTCACCATCCTTGAATCCCTCAAGGTGTATCCCGGGGCCGCTCTCCAGCCGCCGCCTCTTCTCATAGTCATCCTGCCCAATCCTGACGTTCAGGGTGCCAGGGAAAGGCTCGAACCCCAGCTTCTCCGCTATCTGGCGCCTGTACCCTTCCTTGCTTATGTAGTAGGCGCCCTCGAAGAGCCCCGAGACCACGGTGCCCTCGAACTCTATGGTGGTCGCCTCCCTGCCCTCCAGCTGCCACTTGAGCTCCCGCAGAACCTTCTCCAGCTCCGCCATCCCCTCAACTGTTATGCTGACCCTGCTCCCCCCGGACTCTATCCTCCTGTGTATGAGTCCCATCTTGTCCAGGATCTGGAGATGCCTTGACGCGGACTGCTGGCTCCCCCCCATAATCTTAGAGAGGTCCGTCGTGGAGAGCTTGACGGCGTTCCTCGTCGCGCCCAGCCTAAGCAGGGTGTACAGCGTGAACCAGAGGTGGGGCTTCAGCTCTTCCAAGGCTTTCAAAAAATGGGTAGGGAAGCCGTATATAACTCTTTTTTTGGTAGCCTAGCCCTTGGCCACGGCGATGGGGACGCTCACCATCACCTTCTCGGCCAAGCCTACGTGGTGGCTCACGTCGGCCACCCTGTGGATGTCCTTGTAGCTGTCGGGGCTCTCCTCCTCCACTATCCTCCCGCTGGCCGCCTTCACCACTATCCCCTTGCGCTTCAGGTCGTTTATTATGTCGTTGGCCCTGAACCGCCTCCTGGCGCCGGCCCGCGACATCACCCTGCCCGCCCCGTGGGCCGTGCTCGCGAAGCTCCTCTCCTCTCCCTTCTCCGTCCCCTTCAGCAGGTAGCTCGCGGTGCCCATGGTGCCGACGAGGAGCACAGGCTGCCCAGTGGCCCGGTAGTCCTGAGGAAGGTCCCTCCTGCCGGGGCCGAAGGCCCTGGCGGCACCCTTCCTGTGCACAACAACCTGCACCCGTCTCCCGTCGACCTCGTGCTCCTCCTTCTTAGCCGTGTTGTGAGTCATCCCATAGACGAGCTCCATCCCCATGTCCTCGGCGCTACGCTTGAAAACGTCCTCGAAGGCTTGGCGTATCTGGTGCATGATTATGTGGCGGTTGATGAACGCCCAGTTGACGGCGCAGCTCATGGCCTCGTAGTAGTCCTCGGCCTCCTTGCTCTTCAGAGGCGCACATACCAGTTCGCGCGCTGGCAGCTTCATGTTGTACTTGGTTGCTGCCCTGTCCATGACCTTGATGTAGTCGGTGGCGACCTGGTGGCCGAAGCCCCTGCTCCCCGTGTGCACCCAGACCACCACCTGGCCGGGCTTGTTGATGCCGTAGACGCTGGCGTGGCCGGGGTGAAATATCTTGTCGACGCATGCGATCTCGAGGAAGTGGTTCCCCGCCCCGAGGGTGCCTAGCTGGCTGCTGCCCCGTTTCTTGGCTCGGGGGCTGACCTTGTCGGGGTTGGCCTCCTTCATGCAGCCGCTCTCCTCGGTGTGGCTGGCGTCCCTGTCCCAGCCGTAGCCTTTGTCCACGGCCCACTGGATGCCCTCGCTGACGGCTCTATCCAGCTCGCTGTCGCTGAGCCTCATCTTGCTGCCCACGCCGACGCCGCAGGGCACCAGCTGGAATATCCTGTTTATGAGCTCCTGCTTCTTGGCGTCGACCTCCTTGTAGATGAGGTTCGTCCGCATGAGCCGTACGCCGCAGTTGATGTCGTACCCGACGCCGCCGGGAGTGATTATGCCGTCGTCGGCGTCGAAGGCGGCGACGCCGCCGATGGGGAACCCGTAGCCTTGATGGCCGTCGGGCAACGTGATGCCGTACTTGATTATGCCGGGGAGCTGGGCGACGTTGATGCTCTGGGTGAGGGTGTCGTCCAGCTTCATGGACTCAAGCAGTGTCTTGTCCGCGTAGATGCGGGCGGGCACTTTCATGTGCCTGCTGTAGGCCTTGGGTATCTCCCACGTGTAGTCATCTATCTTATCTATGGGGAACTGCATGGATTCTCACACCCTTTGCGCCAGTAATACTAATAAGCGTTTATTGGTGTCTAAACCAATGATGGGCTTTGCAGTGGAAGGTCCTTAAATCGGTGCCCCTGGCGGAGGTGCAGAGCCGCCTCAGGGTCTACGAGGAGCGGCACGGCAGCCTGAGCCGCCTACACGAGGAGTTCACCAAGGGCAGGATGCCGCCGGGCATGTTCGACGACTACGTGGAGTGGACAAGCATGAACCACGCCGTCCGCGCCTACCAGGAGGGAGAGGACTTCGAGTACCTAGCCGACGTCGACCTGAACCTGTCACCAGAGGACTACGCCAAACTCACGCCCAAGAGGCTCATGCTGCTGGACCACCTCATAGAGGGCCACGCAGCCTCCATAAACGAGCTCGCCGCCGCAGTCGATAGAGACGTGAAGAACGTCTACAACGACCTCAGGACGCTGGAGTCCCTGGGTCTCGTCAGCCTGGTCAAGATGGGGAGGCGCCTGGTCCCAGAGCTGCTGGTGTACGAGATAACCATCCTCCTCGGCTGAATACTGTTATATCGCCGGCACCATTGTATCGATTGATACATATGCCTGCCAAACCATGCGAGGCAGACCTGGTTCTGCTCAACGGCAAGGTTCTCACCGTGGACGACGGGTTCACCGTCGCCGAGGCGGTGGCCGTCAAAGACGGCAGAGTCATGGCCTTCGGCTCCACAGAGGAGATCGAGAGGCTGAAGGGACGCTCCACCGAGGTCGTGGACCTCCAAGGGAAGACCGTGATGCCTGGGCTCTACGACAGCCACATCCACGTCGTAGGCACCGGCACCGCGCTGCAGATGATAAACTGCAGGACCCCGCCCATGATGAGCATCGAGGACATGAAGAAAGCGGTGGCCGAGAAGGTGAGGGACGCGAAGCCCGGCGAGTGGGTGCTGGGCAGGGGCTGGGACCAGGCCAAGCTGGCGGAGCACAGGAACCCGTCTAGGTGGGACCTGGACGAGGTGTCCCCAGACAACCCCGTGGTCCTCACGAGGACCTGCGGCCACCTCCTCGTCGCCAACAGCGCCGCGCTGGAGATCGGGGGTGTAACCAAGGACACCCCTGACCCCTTTGGTGGGAAGATAGTGCGTAACCCGGAAGGCGAGCCCACCGGCATGCTGGAGGAGGGCCCCGCCATGAACCTGGTGAGGATGCACATCCCCGAGACCGGGATACCCGAGACCATGGACGCCATAAGGGCCGCGTTCAAGGCTTTCAACGTAACTGGCATCACCAGCGTCATAGACCCGGGGAACACCGAGGACGAGATGGTGGCCTACCAGCTCCTCCGGGAGAGGGGGGAGCTCACAGTACGGACCAACGTGATGCTCCGCGGCGTCCAGCAGGGAGACACCATCGACGACAGCGTGCGGCGCGTAGAGAGCTTCCCCATGATCACGGGGATGGGCGACGACCTACTCAGGTTCCAGGGGTTGAAGCTGTTCATCGACGGCGGCATAGGAGGGAGGACCGCGCTGCTCAGGGAGCACTACGAGGGCGACCCTGACGACTACGGGCTTCTGACCATGCCCGTGGAGCATCTCCAGATGCTCGTGGACGCCGCCAACAGGCGAGGCATGCTCGTCGGCACACACTGCGCCGGAGGCAAGGCCATGGACATAGTGCTCGACGCGTATAGGGAGACGGACAAGGTCAAGCCCATAAAGGGACGCCGGTTCTACCTAATCCACGCCTACCAGCCCACCGACGAGAACTTCGAGACATGCCGTGAATTAGGCGTTCAGGTGGCGAGCCAGCCCAGCTTCCTCTACTACCTGGGGGACAGCTACCACGAGAACGTGGGCGACGAGCGCAGCAAGTGGCTCAAGCCCCACAGGGCGTGGATAGACCACGGCATAATGGTGGCCGCCGGCACCGACAGCCCGGTGACGCCGTACATGCCTTTCCCGAGCCTCTGGGCAAGCATCGCTAGGCGCACCGAGGTGAAGGGCACCCAGATGGGCACCGAGCAGCGCGTCACCCGCGAGGAAGCCATACGGATGTACACCATAAACGGCGCCTACCTCACCTTCGAGGAGGACGCCAAGGGCAGCCTCGAGCCCGGGAAGCTCGCCGACATGGTCATACTGGACAGGGACATAATGACGTGTCCCGTGGACGACATCAGGGACACCAAGGTGCTCCGCACGTTCCTGGGTGGAAAGACCGTCTACAAAGCCTAAATTTTCTTATATTTTCGAGTATAGACCACGCTACCTGTGGTCGTAGGGATCGTCATGGGTCTTTATAGGGAAGATTTTGAGCCAGCCGTCTACGACGCCGTAGCCGCGCAGGCCATCATACTCTATCTTGTTTCCCTCAAGGATCTCCAGCGCCTCGTCTTCGAGGCCGTGGGGCACGTAGACGAACAGCTTCTTGACTCTGCGGCCAACGCTGGCGCTGTCGCTGAGGAACCGCCAGAGCCCGACTCGTGCCTCGTTTACATCCTCGACGCGCTCCACCATGCCCAGCTCCTGGACAACGCCGTCGCAGTTCAGTATGACTATGCTGGGATATACCACCTCGCCCCACGGACTCAGCAGCCCGAACCTCTTCTCTTCGTCGTTGACAATGGTCTTGTAGCAGTTGGGCCAGCTGGTCTCAAGCTGGTCCACGAAGGGGAACCGGGTCGCTGCGATGATCCTGGTGATCCTGTGCCTCTGGACCTCCGGGTCGACCACGCTAGCTCAGTCCTATCTCGTCTGCGACGCTCTGCATGGCCTCGACGGTGTTCTTGCCAATGGGAGACGGCGGCACCTTGGTCTCCACCCGCCGCAGCGCCGCGGTGGCGGCGATCAGAGCGTCCTCGGAAACGCCGAGGCCGGGAGCGATGGCGCC
>CAZTZC010000145.1:0-6320 GCA_964618045.1 uncultured Candidatus Bathyarchaeia archaeon
CTCAGGACGACGACGGTGGTGCCCTCGCGGAGGGTCTGCCTAAAGAACGTATCGCCCATGCTCCGGTAGGCCACGTATCCCATGGCGGCGAGGATGAGGGCGAAGAGGACTCCCAGGCCCAGGAAGGCTGGGCCGCCCACGAGCACCAGGCTCACGACGGCCACGTAGAACACTGTGACTATTATGTCGTTCATGGACGCCAGGATAGGGTAGACGACGATATCTGGGTCCAGGCCCCTCCTGTAGGTCTCTATGGCTAGGAGGCTGGCGATGGGGATGCTGAAGCTCACAGCCAGCGTGCAGGCCACCGTGGGGACGGAGAGGAAGATGGGCCACATCCCCGGCGTCGCGGTCCCCGAGGCCAGGTTGAAGAGGAAGCTCACGGAGCCCAGGATCAGGGCGTCGAAGACGGTGATGGTCATGACGCTCTTCACGAGCCCATAGTAGCTGGGAGTGTTTTCCCTGAGCCGCGGCTTCACGAGGCCGAGGTGAAGCATGGTGGCGAGGTTGCCGCTGAAGATGCCGCCTATGCCGCCGCGGACCGTGAGCACCGGCGGGAACAGGGCGAGTATCCAGGGGCTCGCCGAGAACTGTGGGGTGAAGACCGCCATGAGGCCGCCCGCGAAGAGGCTCACGAGGTTGAAGCTCAGGGCTAGGATGGTCTGACCTGGGACTGTCTCAAAGAATTGGCTCAGTCGCCCCTGTATGGCCGAGGTTGCCCCAATGACCATTACGCTCCATGCTCGTTCACGGGACACGCTGTCCCGCACCTAGTTAGGTCACCTACTTAAAAAGATATCAAGGGTAGTCGCGTGAGACACACTCGGGTTTCCTCAGGTTTATACGGTTGACCTACATATCTTGGATGATATGAGTCCAGTCATCGTTGTCGCGGGGTTCGTCGTTCTACTCGCGTTGCTGCTGTACTATATGTACAAGGAGAAGGTGGAGGGGGAGGCGCCCCCGGGGAAGCCCAGGGAGGAGCCCACCGTCGTCAAGGTAAAGGACTACGAGGCCCAGCTAGCCGCCGAGAAGCCGGCCGAGGCTCCCGAAGCGGAGCAGCCGGAGGAGCCTGCGCCCCAGCCGGAGGAGCCGGAGGCCCAGACCGGGGACCTGGAGTCTCTCAGCGGCGTGGGGGAAAAATACAGGGCGCTGCTACGGGCGGCTGGAGTCAGAAGCGTCGCCGAGCTGGCGTCCGGGGAGCCCGCCGAGCTGCTGGAGAGGCTCCGCGAGGCAAACGAGAGAGAAGATCTGGTGAAGAGGCTGCCCAGGATCGGAGACGTCGAGGCCTGGGTGCAGAGGGCGAAGGAACAGAGCCCCTAGGAGCCGGAAAGGTATTCTTGGCCCAGATGGGTCAACTTTAGAAGACCTTGTCTCTCGGCGACGTACCCGTCCTCTAGTAGCCCGTCGAGCATGTGTTCGGCCTGCCGTCTCCACCTGGGGGAGCCGCCTGGCAGCTGCTCCAGGTCGGCGGGGTGAAGCCGAGGCTTCATGAGGCGGTAAGTCTCCTCCAGCACCTCGTCCACGGGCGCCTCCCCTTTGTTGTTGAGGGCCCTGATGATGTAGGGGCCGTACTCGGGTTTGCTTGTCCTCGGCTCAGGCATCTCCTTATGGGTGAGGTCTGGCGCGTGTATCAGTTTTCCTGTTTTAGGCTTATAAAAAATGGGGGGAGTGCGTCTAACTTATGGCTGTCACTATGGTGGTGTTGGATGCCTGGTAGTACGTGGGCAGCTTGTCCTTGGACGCCTTCTGGCTCCAAGCCGTCCGCCACCCTATGTAGCCGTCGAGGGACTTCTCCGAGGTGGCCACGAAGGTGAGGCTCTCCGAGACGCCCCAGGGGTTGCCCCAGAATATGAGGTCGAACCCGTGCTCCTTGCCGAACTCCTTCATCTTCTTGAAGTAGCTGTTTACCTCGGCGTCGGTCGCCTTGTTGAAGGCGTCCGTCACCACGCAGTGGGATATATACATGTGTCTCATCTTGGCTTTACCTCTCGGGGGGCTCCGCGCCGTGGGGTGGCGCCGGAGCCCTGAACCCAGTTTCAAATGCCCAATATAAGTCATTTTTGCCTAATTGCCCGGTTTTGGCTAGCCGTGAAAAAGGACGTGTTCGCGTGGCGTAGAGGGCGGAGGGGCCATAATGCGACGGCCGGGGTCGATCACTGGCACCTATAGGGAGCCTTCTCGATGATGGGCCTCTCCCGGTCAAGCCTGCGCGCGTAGAGGCCGATGTGTCCGCAGCCGGGGCAGGCGTAAGCCTTCAGTGCGACCCTCTCCCCGAGGAGCCCGGCCTCGCCCGAGGTCCAGTAGACGCCCTCCCCGAGGGTGAGCAGCATCAGGGGCGTGTTGGTCTCGACGATGTAGCCGCAGCGCATCGCGGAGCCGCACTCCGGGCAGTGTCTCTCCGGCTCGTCAACGGCTTCGGGCCTCACATGTCCCTCGGGGGGCTCGTAGCCAACGGGCAGGGTGTTTCCGCTCCCGCACTCCGGGCAGGTGTAGTTAGGCGGCTCCGGCATGTAGGTGGCGCCGCAGGTCTTGCATCTCCACTCCTTCATGCCTAGTGAGGTCCCGGATGAACGATATCAGGTTTACCTGAAGGCTCTAGGGCGCGAGCTGCTTCACCGCCTCCGGGCTGAACTGCACCCACACCGTGTCTCCCCGGTCGAAGCCCTGCTCCAGGAACCGGCGCTTGCTCTGGTTGATGCGGAGCTCGACGCCTATGTCCAGGGTGACGGTCACGCTGGGGCCGGTGTCGGTGATCTCTGCGATGCGGCCCCGGAAGACGTTGTCGCGGACGTTCACGGGGGTCACGGAGTGCATGCTCACGTCGTCCCCGTGGATGCCCACCCGGGTCTGGCCCTCCCCCGGCGGCTTCGCCGCCCTCACGGTCACGTCGCCGAGCCTCATCTTGGTGACTCGCCCCGTCTCCGTGGCCTCGGCCGGGTAGATGTTTTCGTAGCCGAGGAACCTGGCGGCGTACTCGTCCACGGGGTCGTCGAAGACCTCCTGGACGGTGCCGCTGTTTACTATGCCGCCTCGGCGCATGACTCCCACCCTGGTGGCCAGCTCCAGGGCCTCCAGCTGGTTGTGGGTGACGTGGATCACGGTGCAGCCCAGGTACCTGTGGATGAGCCTTATCTCGTCGCGCAGGGCCTGCTTGCTGGCCACGTCGAGGCTGCTCAGGGGCTCGTCCAGGAGCAGCAGGTCCGGCTTGAGTATTATGGCGCGGGCGAGGGCCACCTTGCGGCGCTCGCCGCCGCTGAGGCTCAGCGCCTTCTGGCCCGCCATGGGGCCGAGGTTCATCATGTCCATGACGCCCTGTATCTCCCTGCCCCAGTCGCCGGGGAGGCCGCGGAGCCTGACGGTGAACTCTATGTTCTCCCGCACCGTCTGCTGGTCGTTGAGGTTGGGGGTCTGGGGGACGTAGCCGACGCTGCGTTTGTTGGGCGGCAGGTCGGTTATGTCGCGGCCGTCGAAGAGGACGATGCCGTAGTCCACCCGGTGGAACCCGTTGATGGTCTCCAGGAGGAGGGTCTTGCCGCTGCCCGTGGGGCCCACGAGGACGAAGTACTCCCCGGCCTCCAGCGTCAGGTTGACGTTGTCGAGCTTGAAGCCGCCGAAGTCCTTGTACACGTTGCGTAGCTCTAGCCGGCCACCCATGGGCTACCCTCCTACTGAATACGTCTGCATCTGCGCTTAAATGTAGTGAATAGGAGGCACTGTTCTGCGCCGCGGATCAAGTTAAATCGCCTCCCACCAGTCATCCCATGTGTCGGGTTTGGCCGAGGTCAGGGGCTTCAGGGACGGGGACGCGGCTAGATTGGCCGAGATCGCCAACGTGGCTTTCGGCGACGAGATAATGCGCGGCATGGCCGTCTTCGACGAGGAGTACTTCTTGAAGCGGCGCCATAGGCCGGGGGTGAGGCTCGTCGTGGCCGAGGTGGAAGGCTTGGCGGCGGGGTTCATGGTGATGACTGATGCCACGGTGGAGGCCCCCGCCCAGCTGCACCTTGTGGCCGTGGAGGAGAGGCTCCGGGACAGGGGGATAGGCGGGCAGCTTGTGGGGGACGCGGCGCGTCAGGCCGAGGCCGGTGGCGCCGGGAAGCTGAAGCTGTTCACCCGGCCGTGGAACCACGCCATGAGGGCGGTATGCGTGGCACGTGGGTTCGTAGAGGAGGCGTACCTGCGCGGGGAGTACCTCGGCGAGGACCTCATACAGTACACATACTTCATCGAGTGACACCCCTTGGGGGGATGAGGCCTTTGTCCACGCCAGGACCCTGTGTCATGTATGTAGTTTTCTTCAAATACAATCTCTTTTTGAAGCTGCTTCTCACGCTGCACCAAGGAGTCTGTTAGTGCATATGAATAGAAAAGCCATGACGGGCCTAGAGACGGCCATAATACTGGTGGCCTTCGTCATCACGGCGGCTGCTTTCGCTTTCGTCGTCCTCAACATGGGGTTCCTTACGGCTGAGAAGGCCCAGTCGGTCATAGGCGCGGGGATGCGTGAGGCGAGCAGCTCGATGCAGATCGACAGCGGCGTCATAGCCCAGTTCTCCAACGTGACGGGCGACCAGTCGGACATATGCCTGGTGAAGCTGACGTTCTACCTGAAGCTGTCCCAGGGGAACGAGCCCGTGGACCTGGGGGACCAGAACATGGTGGTGACTTACACCAACCTGCGTTGCCACGGCGAGTTGTACGCGTCCAACGGCACAGTCATGACTGTGACGGGGGTGAACAGCGACGGCGACCAGCTGCTGGAGAACGGCGAGAAGTACAAGGTGGTCATAGACTTCACGGAGCTGGCGATAGACGGGGTTGACCCGGCCGTCTCGGCTGGTAACAGGCCCGACCTGTACGCGCATCCCTACGAGGAGTTCAGGGTGGAGCTGAGGCCGTCCCAGGGTGCTGTGATGATCATCGAGAAGCCGGTTCCGCCGGTCTACTCGACGGTTATGGTCATCGATTAGTCTCCTTTCCTTTTTTGGGTGGGCGTCGAGCTAGGATTTAATTTGGTTCGTGGCTACGCGTAGGTGTCTTCTATTAGCTCTACGCAGTCTATGGTCCAGGGGCCTAGGAAGGGGGTGTCGGTCTGGGTGTTTTTGCATACGAGGCGCTCGTACTCGGTGCAGGCCTTGTTTGGGCAGTAGTACAGCGAGAAGAGGCGTTCGTCGAGGCCTATGACGGCTCCGAGCCACTTCTTGGGGTCTCGGATCATCTCGGTGCTGCACTTGGGGCACTGCATACCTTTGGCTGAGGCTGAAAAATATTAGAGGATACGTGTGTGGCGTCGCACTACACCGGGTGGGCGGCTATTTTGATATACCTGTTTGTGGATGTTTATCTGGGTGGGGTTGGCTGTGTCTGCTGACTTTGTTATCAAGACGGGGGACTTTATCCGGATCACGATTTTTCCTCCCGCGGTTGTGCCTATGCTGGTGGCGCCGGCGCCGCTGGTGGGGTCGAGCTCGGATGTGACGGTGATGAGTATGCCTGTGTGTCTGGAGGGGGACGAGTTGCCGCCCATGCTTAGGGCGCCGATGCCTTATGTGTCGCCGCCGTTCGTGACGCCGGGGGTGGGGACGGTGTCTGTGACGCTGCTGCCGTTGAACAAGACGATGACGACGAAGAACGGGAAGGCTATTCTGATCAAGGGGACGCCGTTCCCGGCGGAGTTCACGGTTTCGGCGCCGGCGATGCAGCCGACGCCGGGGGGGCCGGTGCCGGACCCGGTGGCGAAGAAGCCGGGGTTGGCCGAGTTCATCACCACCAACGCGACGGTGAAGGCCGGGTAGGCTTCTAGTATATCGGCTGGGGTCGGGGCTGGTGAGGGATGGGGGATTCGTTGCGTGGGGGTCTGGGAGCTTTTCCGCTATGTAGGTTGGTTATTGTTTTAGCTTCCATAAAATCTCTAAACCTTATGATGTCTTGAAGTTTCATGGAGCTGTTTGTATGCAGGCGTGGTGGGGCTGCTACGGCGGTTCTGGTTTTCGTAGTCGCGTCCTTGCTTGTCGCCGGTGGCTTCTGGTACTATCTCTCGTTGGGCGACGGGGACTCGATGGATTTGGCGGGGGAGGAGCCTGAGGCGGCGGAGGAGGAAGAGGAGGCTCAAACCGTCGAGGAGCCCGTCGTCGACGGGGAGCCTGGGGGGTTTTCGATCCAGGACGCCGTCGACGATCTTGAGGGTAGGGGGGTCACCGTCGTGACCGTCGCGGAGGTCGAGGGCTACGGTGACTTTGGTTTCCTCGTGGAGTTCTCCGAGTTCGTCAAGGCCGCCGTTAAGATGGAGATGGTTCTCATGTGCTGCCCGGAGGGTG
>CAZTZC010000146.1:0-6247 GCA_964618045.1 uncultured Candidatus Bathyarchaeia archaeon
CGGCGCCAAAAACATATCACGGGTCCATGTCAGTGGTTCATAACCGTTTTACGAAGATAAAACGAAATACTCTGGTGGCATGTCAGTTATGAAAAGGAAATGCTTCAACTTCGAGGAGGAGGAGCTGGCGTGGATAAACCCCCTCCTAGAGGAATGGTCTAAGGAGAACGACGGGAAACCCCAGAGCGACCTCATTCTACAGCTGCTGAAAGACTACCGGGACAGGGGGCCGGCCCTTAAGGAGACGCTGGACACCGCAACCAGTTCGATGAAGGAGAAGCTGTCGGACTACTCGGCTCGATCCAAGGACGCCCTGGACGACGTCATGGTGAAGTCCAAGGACGGCCTGCAGACGGTGCAGAGCAAGGTGCAGTCCGGTGGATCGAAGCTGATGGATCAGCTTCGCAAAGTAGAGTCCAACGTACGGACGAAACTGGAAGACATCAAGACGGAGAGAAAAGAGCCAGACGAAGCCGAAGAAGAGTAGGCCCATCAAACTCGACCGTGAATAGGCGGTGCGCTCAAGTCATCCAGATTCATGCACATGAATCTCCATGAGGGCACAGGGTTCATACTCCTTTCTTGGCTCCACTCTCTAATCTTATATAGGTTGTGTAGTAATACTTTTTTAATCATCAGTAATACTATGGTTGTATGGGTTTGAACGAAACACGCGTCGAGATAGAGGAGATGATCCGGAACGACGACCTGGCTGGGCTGCTCAGGATGACGGCCCTCATACACGGGCACCACTGCGTGGGCAGCGCCATGGGGGTCATGGCGGGGCACTACGCCATGAAGACCCTGGGGGTCGTCGAGAACACGGGTATGGAGCACGTCTTGGCCATTGTGGAGACCAACAGCTGCTTCAGCGACGGCGTCCAGATGGTGACGGGCTGCAGCTTCGGCAACAACAGCCTGGTGTACAGGGACTACGGAAAGACGGCGTTCAGCCTCGTGGAGAGGAGCGGCAGGGGCGTAAGGGTCTCCACGCAACCCAACCTCGGGGACCTGCTGAAAGACAGAAACCCGGAGACGCAGGAGCTGTACAGGAGGATCGTCAACGAGAGGGACGCGACCCCCGAGGAGGAGGCCCGCATGATGGAGCTAAACAAGCGGCACTGCTTCTCGGTCCTGGAGATACCCGCGGAGAAGGTCTTCAAGCTGGAGCAGGTGGACACCGAGATACCGGGCTACAGCCGTCTCCTCGAGAGCCACATATGCAGGGGATGCGGCGAGAAGGTGATGGAGACCAAGGCGGTCAAGAGGCCCGACGGCTACTACTGTATACCGTGCAGCGGTAAGGGCTACGGCCAGCTGGACTGGGCGGGCATCCACTGCGGTGAGGAGGACGGATGATTGTCCCCAGAGTTTCCATTGATCCAAGTAAAGATTAATGATGGTCCACGATAGATCATGGGTGTGGTTGGTTTGAGCGAGAAAGAAGAAAGGCTGAGAGGACTCATAGAGCACTGGGCTCACCATAACGACGAGCACAAAGACAGGTTCCTGGAAGCGGCTAGCGAGGCCGAGGAGCTGGGGCACAAGGAAGCTGCGGCCGAGATTAAACATGCAGCCGATAAAGCGGACGAGGTCTCTGCGCACCTGAGGAAGGCGCTGGAGCGTCTGGGAGGCAGATGAGATGTGTGAGTTCAAGGTCTTCCTCGGTGACGATAAGGTAGCCGAAGACATCATCTACGCGAAGATGGAAGGTCACAGGGTCATCCTCAGGGATGTGCTTGGTAAGCCTGTGGTGGTTGATGGCGCACGGATAGCGGAGGTCGACGTTTCGTCGACGAGGCTCATGTTAGAGAAAACAAGTTAACGGGATGAATCTATTTCCGCACATCTTTCCCCGGCATAAAACATGGTGGATGGGGACTCAAATAGGAAAAAATTATGGTAATTATTACGGGCTCGATACGTGATCCGCGAGCAGGATTATGGCGTCGAAGGGCTCCAGCGTCAACGTGTCGGTCACCGGCTCGCCGTTGTTCACGTCGGGGGCCTGTGTGCCTAGGATGCGTTTGATGCCTGTGCGGCTGTAGGCTCCGGCTAGCTCCTCGGCGTTGAACGTGTATGGCTTGTTCAGTGGGTTCACCAGCACGAAGCCGTTCTCGAAGTCCCTCCTCCAAGGCCCAGCGCCGCCCTCAGTCACCATTATGTTGTCTATCGCTATTTTCCCTCCGCCGCTCATGAGCTGGAAGCATATCTTGTAGTCGCTGCCCGTTGGAAGCGTTACGTGGAAGCGTGTATTACCGGCGTCTCCCTGTACCTCGCCTGTGTGCCAGTACGAGTCTACGATGCCGTCAGAGCCGAATATGGCCACCACGAAGGAGTCGTCGAGGGTCTCCAGTATCTCCCAGTCGAACTCGACGACGTAGGTCTTCCCCGACTCCAGGGCAACAACACTGGCCTTCGTGATCGCCTCGACGTAGTCTACGCTCGTCTTGTGGTCCGGGTTGTCGATGACCAAGCTCCCCGTGCCCGTGATCACGTCTTCGGCCTCCTGACTGACGTAGACGTGCTGCGTTTCGCCTGTGAGGGACGAGGGCATCGATCCGGCCTCGAAGCCCTCCTCCCACACTACGGTCGACGTTGAAGCCAGCTCAACCGGGTCCCCGAGGGGCATGCCTAGGTAGCCCTTGCAGGCTCTGTCCTCGACGGCCACCCCATCCTCGTCTACCGAGAACTCGTCGAACCAGGTGGGCGCGCTGCGGCAGTCCCATAGGTCGAACTCGTAGAAGCCGTCGCCTAGGAGGGCCGAGCCGAGGCCGAACCTGTGCTGCGTTATTTGGGTCGGGGTGGCCTCAACCCAGTCATGGTCCGGGTCTCCTGCGCCCCCTACAATCGGTTTGCCGTAGAGTGTCATTATGTTGATCTGCGGCGCCAGCTCGTGCTCCTGGGCGTAGAGGTACTCGCTAATGGATCGGCACCAGGCTGCCTCAGACCGTTCTATGTGCTCGGTGTACCATCCCTCGTCCCAGTCCTCGAACTGGTAGCCGTTCAGGTACTGCGCGAAGGCTAGGTGTGGGCTGCTCCCCTCGTTGCCCATCACCAGCTCCAGGTCGCCCACCTCCTCCCTCAGCCTCTCAAGGTAGATCAGGGTGGAGGCGCGGGTCTCCTCGCTCACGAGGGCAGGGGTCTCGTCCCTCTCGCCGTCGCCGTCTATGTCGAAGTCCAGGAGGGCAGGGTTGTGGGCGTATCGTATGGCGTGGTTTATGTTGCCCATGAGGTCGTCGTAATATACGCCGTCCCACAGGCCAGAGGCCATGATTACTCCGGTGGTCCAGTCGAGCAGATAGTCAGAGTAAGTCTGGCCGTCGACGACGGGGCACTCCTGGTAGATGTTGGCGTGGTATAGCTCAGGCCAATAAATGTTCTCCACCCTTTCCCCGTCGGTGTAGTGGACGTACCACTCCTCGGCCATGCCGTCCATGAAAACGTATTTGAGGTCTATCGTCGCGCCTGGAGACGGATACCTCTCGGTGCTCTGCTCAGGGTAGAGGCGGTAGGGCAGGAGGACGATGACGGGGTTCATGTCGCGCATCCTCTTTATGAAGCCTGTGAACTGGCTCTGCTCGGCTATGTCTAGCCCGGCGACGACGTCGTATTGGGAGAGCCTCTCCTCGACCTCGCTGAGGACGTAGGCGAGCTCGCCTTCGGGTTTGTCCGGCATCATCCCCTGGCCGGAGTACGCGATGGTGAAGGTGTTTCCCATCTGATTGTTACCCAGGCGGGGATACGGCAGGTTCATAAGCGTCTGCCATTCCTCGGGCTGCTGAAGCCTCGGCAGAGTGTCGACGCGGAAGAGCCTGATGTTGTCTATGATGATCGAAGTGCCTTCGGTGGTGAAGAAACTCAGTTTATAGTTCGGCTCCGAGGCGGTCAACGCCCCACCGGAGAAGGTGCCCTCAGGGGGCTCGTTTGAGAACATCGACTGGCAGCAAACCTCCTCTTCGGAGCTCGTGGAATCCGCCGGAAGGAAGGAGACGTGCATGTTAGCTATATCTGTGCTTGGGCTCAGCAGCCTATAGTCGAACTCGAACACGTAGTAGGTGTCAGGCTCGATAGGAAGGACGTCGGGGTCGGTGTATAATACCCTGTAAGGGTCCATCTTGATGGAGGTGGATCCCTGTATGGCCTCGTCTTGGGTTACCTCGACTCCTGACAGGTCGAGCCCGAGCCCCGGGTGGGTCTCTAGGTCGTTGGAGTATATCTCCGTGTAGGTTGCCTCCCATCCGCAGGGGGTCCCCTCAGGGATCTCTGGGACGTCTGGACGCGGGGGTATCTCGAGGGTGGCAGGCTCCTCCTCAGGCGTTTCCGGAGTGGTCTCAGACGGAGGTGGAGAACCATCCGGGACCTCCTCCGGCTCCTCAGACGGCTCCTCGGGCCGCATGCCCATGTACGCGGCCCCAGCTAACACGAGAACGATGACGACAAAAATTCCGATGGTCTTGGCATCCATCTTCATTTCTTTACAACTCTTCAAAATGTGTTCAAGTGATGATAAATGGTTTTTCATTAAACTACTACTAAAATAACCACAATAGGATGCTAAAGCACTAAAAATGTCTAAATAGCAAATGGAACTGGTTACTGCTTAAGCAAGAAAACAAAAACATTCCTAGCCTTTCTACAACAATCATTGTTAAGAGAGGCAAAGCCTGTCTTCAAGCCTGTTTGGGGAAGAAGAGCCTCAAGGGGTTATCCCGTAGGAGCCACCCGGCGTACTTCTTCGCCTCGTCGAGGCTATAGGCTCCGTCATCCACCTTCGACGCCAGTACCCTGGCGATATTCTCCTTGGCGATGACGGCGTGGCCGTAGACCCCCTCGATGAAGGCGTAGTCTCCTCCGAAGCCCATGATCTTGTTGGCGGGGACCTCGTCGAGCCACTCGGAGAGGGCGGAGCGGGCCCTGGTGTCGCTGATTATGTGCATCCAGCACATGTCGATGTAGACGTTTGGGAAGTTCTTGGCGAGGGCCCCCAGCTCCGAGGAGTAGGGCCAGCCGCCGTGGAATATGTCGAACCTGGCGTCCCTGTACTCCATGAAGAGGTTGATCAGGTGGGTCGGCTTGGAGTGGGTGACTATGTTCTCGTTTCCCTCCTGGAGGCCCGTGTGGATCTGTATGGGCAGCCTCCTCCTCTCGGCTTCCTGAACTATTAGGTGGACTAGGTAGTCCTGGAGGGGCAGCAGCTTCTCGGCTCCGACGTCGGCAGGCACCCGTTTGTCGCCCTTCGGCGGCACCTCTAAGCGTTTGAACAGCCTCATCCTGTATATCTCGTTGAACGCCTCCTCGGCCTCGGAGAACGAGGTCTTCTCGAAGAGTAGGGGCCTGTTGTAGGCTGTTGGTATCTTCACCCCCACGACGCTGCCTTGGAGTCGGTCGAACCTCGCCTTCACCGCGCTGCAGAGGTCGTTCAGCGTGTGTATGGGGCCGCCCATGGAGCGTCCTATCTCCTCGACGGCGGTCCGGTCCCTCGCCCTGAGCACCTCGTTGAACTCCAGCACCGGGGCAAAGAGGCTCCTGTCAACGTCGTAGACGCCCGTGTCCAGTATGGAGACGTCGATCCCGGACTTCTCCTTGAGCACCCACGCGTAGAGCCCCTCCCGGTTCCTCTCCCGTATCTTCTTCGAGAGGGCCGCGTAGGTGTCTCTGGATATGCCGTCGACGCCGTATAGGCCCCTGGCGGCGGTCTCGAGGGCTCTGGCGTAGCCGGTGTTCCTCGTCTTCTCCCACCAGGGCTCGAATAGTTCCCACCGCTCGCCGAGGCTCCTAGACGTGTCCCAGATCTTCACGAACTCGTCCTCGGGCATCCCTGCGGAGACGAGGTCCGCGGAGGCGTAGTACTGGTAGAAGGTGGCCAGCACGTCGACCTCCTCGGCCACCCTCTCCCTCTCGGGGGGCAGGTGCTCGTGGGTGTCGACCACCCTTATCTTCTCGATGTGCCGCCTTATCTCGGAGTAAGAATCCTTGTCCATCTGGTGTGACTACCCGCGTGGACATTTATCTCTTTTACATGAACCGCCATGTCTCCGCAGCACCGGGTCTCGGCCGGCCACGGCTGTGGAGAACGTTTTAAGCCTCGCCGGCTATTGGTTCACGGTGTTTAGTTGGTAAAGATACTTGACGGAGTCTACAGCATGGACCACAGCGAGGCAAAGAACCACTCCATGGAGTCCTGGATACTGGACTGCGAGGAGGGCGTGGTGCTGGTGGACGGCGGCATGACGGAGCAGCACGT
>CAZTZC010000147.1:0-6120 GCA_964618045.1 uncultured Candidatus Bathyarchaeia archaeon
TTCAACCCAATAAACAGGGAGCTGACGGCCGAGAAAGGCGACAACCTGCTGCACCGTATGCGAGAGGAAGGCATCAGGATAGAGGCGCTCTGCGGCGGAAAAGGGCTCTGCGGCAAGTGCAAGGTCATCCTAGAAAAAGGAAAAGTAAAGAAGAAGTCCACCACGCCCGACAAGTTCCTCAGCCACGACGAGCTGGAGCAGGGCTACCACCTGGCCTGCATGGTGGAGCTCATCGAGGACTGCGTGTTCACCATACCCACAGAGAGCAGGATAGACGACCCCAAGATACTGCTCAGCAGCAAGCTCGAACTCGAGCAGCTGAACCCGGCGTCGAGGAAGTATCTGGCCGAGCCTACTGGGAAGCCCAGAAGCTCGCTGCTTCTCCAGAGGCGCGGCGTCCGCCTCAAGGACTACGACGGCCCACAGCCCAGGATAAACGACGACATATACGAGAAACTGGACCGCCTGAGAGGGGAAGGAGAGGTCACGGTGACGGTGACACGCACCAGCGGGTTCCCCGAGATAATCGACGCCGAGCCCGGGGACACCCGGGGCGCCAACTACGGGCTGGCCATCGACATAGGCACGACGACGGTGGTCGCCATACTCGTGAACCTCGCCACAGGCGACATACTGGGCACAGCCTCGGGCATGAACAGGCAGATCACCTACGGCGAGGACCTGATAACACGCATAGCCCTCACCAAGACCCCGGAGGGCCTCAAGAAGCTCCAGGACATCGTCGTGGAGACGATAAACGACCTGATATCCAGGCTAAGCATTGAGACTGGGGTGGACGCCGCCAAGATATCAGACGTCTCTGTGGGCGGCAACACCGTCATGAACCACCTCTTCGCCGGCCTAGAGTCCTACTACCTTGAGATGGCAAACATCGAGGTGCCCCGGGACCCCATAACAGTCAAGGCCAGGGACGTGGGGCTCAACATCAACCCCGAGGCGTACGCGTACTGCGTCCCCAACGTCAGCCGATTCCTCGGCGGAGACGCCATAGGCGACGTCCTCGCTGGCGACATGCACAAATCAGAGGACATGAGCCTCATGGTGGACTTAGGCACCAACGGCGAGGTGGTCTTCGGGAACAACAGCTGGCTCTTCTCGGCGTCATGCGCCTCAGGCCCAGCCTTCGAGGGGGAAGGCGTTAGGCACGGGATGCGTGCCGCCGCCGGGGGCATCGACCACATAAAGATCGACGACGAAACCAAGAAAGCCGAGGTAACGGTCATCGGCGACACCAAGCCTAAGGGCATCTGCGGCTCAGGGCTCATAGACCTGGTCGCCGAGATCTTCAGGGTGGGCGTCCTGGACTTCTCGGGCAAGCTGGTGCCAGGCTCCCCCATGGTCCGCGAAGGGAAGTGGGGCCTGGAGTACCTGGTGGTGTCTGCGGAGGACACCGGCATCGGTAAAGACATCGTGCTCACCCAGGCCGACCTGGACTACGTCATCGACAGCAAGGCCGCGGCGTGCGGCGGCATAACCGTGCTCATGAAGAAGCTCAGGATAGGCATCGAGGACGTGAAGAACATCTACCTCGCAGGTGCGTTCGGCACCTTCACGAACCTGGAGAACGCCACCCGCCTAGGAATCTTCCCCGAGTTCCCCAACGCCACCGTCTACCCCATAGGCAACGGCTCGCTCTCCGGCGCCTACGCCACGCTGATGTCCATGGAGAAGCGGCGGGAGGCTAGAGAGGTGGCGCAGAAGATGGTGTACGTGGACCTCCTCGTGGACATCGAGTTCATCGACGAGTACAGCATGGCGCTGTACCTGCCGGGAGCCAAGCAGTACTTCCCCACCCTCAGCGGTGGTTAGTTTTAAAGCCGCCACCTCCATGTATCTCAGAGCACAGCCCGTACCTAAACTCAGCTCACGGGCATAATTGGTGAAACACATGGGTGACACGATCGTCGTAACAGGGCGCGGCGGGACAGGGAAGAGCACGTTCACGACCCTCTTCTCACGTTTCCTCGGGGAGTCTGGGGTCGAGCCCCTGCTACTCGTGGACACTGACCCCGACCAGAGCCTCGCCGAGATGCTGGGAATAGACCTCACGGCAGAGAAGAAGAAGTCGATAGCCGACGTACTATCCGAGATACTCGAGGAGCGCCGCATGACGCGGATGACCGGGATGACGCCGACAGACAAGATCGAGCCTTTCCTCTTCCAGGAGAGTCTGTACGAGGGCAGAGGCTACTTCGACTTCCTCGGCGTCGGCACCAAGTGGATCGCGGGGTGCTACTGCCTCCCCGACAGGAGCCTGGGCATGATCATGGAGAAGTGGTCTGAAAACTACAGGCACGTCATAGTGGACTCACCGGCCGGCGTCGAGCACCTCAACAGGCGGATAACCAGGAAGGTGAGCGACGTCTTCAACATACTGGACCCGTCGAAGAAGAGCTTCGACAACGCCAAGCGCAGCCACAGGATAATGCAGGAGGTGGACATAGAGTTCGAGAACTACTACCTCGTCGGCGGCTACAGGTTCCCCGAGAGCCTAGACGACGAGGCCCGCAGCCAGCCCTTCGAGTACCTGGGCAGGATCGCCGCAGACCCGAAGATAACGGAGTACAACCTCGAAGGCAGATCCCTCCTGGAGCTCCCCGAAGACTCCCCCACATACAAGTCCGTGAAGGCCATAGCCACGAAGGTGGGCTACCCGAGGTAGGTGGAAGACGTGAAGATAGCCGTAGCAGGGAAGGGCGGCGTCGGGAAGACGTTCATAGCCAGCACCCTGAGCAGGCTCCTCGCGTCGGACGGTTACAACGTGCTGGCTGTGGACGCGGACCCTAACTTCAACCTCGCGTACTCCCTCGGGATACCCAGCGACGTAGCGGACGAAATAGTACCGCTAACGGAGAACGAGGCCCTCATCAGGGAGAAGACGGGGGTCGCCTCGGATGAGGCATACGTCCCCATATTCAACATGACCCCCACCGTCAACGACATCGTGGACAGGTTCGGGGTCAATGCCCCGGGCGGTGTCAAGCTCCTCATCATGGGCACCGTGAGGGGCGGCGGCACCGGATGCATGTGCGGCGCCAACGCGCTGCTCAGGGTGCTGATGCAGCACCTCCTCATACAGAGGGGCGACGTGCTGGTCATGGACATGGTGGCCGGCCTGGAGCACCTGGGCAGGGGCACGGCGAGGAGGATGGACGCCATGCTGGTGATCGTGGAGCCAAGGATGAAGTCCATGGACACCGTGAGACGGATACTCCGGCTCGCCGATGAGATAGAGATCAAGGAGGTGCTCGCAGTCGGCAACAAGGTGGGCAACGAAGCCGAGAGAAGGTTCATAGAGGAGAACATGAAAGCCATGGGCGTGCCGGTGGTAGCCTACGTGCCCTACGACGACGCCGTCGGAGAGGCCGACATGAAGGGAATACCAACCCTGGACTACGACGCCGAAGCCCCGGCGATACGCGCCGTGGCCGAGCTCAAAGACTATCTCGTGGCCAGATACAAGCCGTAACATGACCGGGTATGAAGATCCGGATCAAACCCATCAGGACCAGTTACTGGCGCCCGGGCACAGACTACGGACAAGAGATCGTGCAGGCGGTCAGAACCCACGTCAGGGACGGCGACATCCTAGCGGTCAGCGAGAAGGCCGTCTCCACGGCCCAAGGAAACCTCGTGGACGAGGCCAGCGTCCGGCCCGGCCTCGTGGCCCGGCTCCTCGCAGGGACCTGGACGAGAAGAGTCTGGGGAGGCCCTCTGGGCAGGCTGACGAAGCTTAAAGACAGGACCATGGAGAACCTGAGGAACTACCCGAAAAGGGAGGGGGCCGCCCACAAGCAGACGACCATCTGGTACGCCGGCATAGCGCAGAGCCTGAGGCACTACTCTGAGGGAGGGATAGACGCCAGCAACCTGCCGTACAGCTACGTCTGCCTGCCGCTGCGGAAGCCCGCGGAGACGGCGGAGGAGATCCTTCAACGCGTGAAGGAGGAGACGGGAGTGGACGTGACCGTCATGATCGTTGACGGCGACACAACGTACACCTGGCGGAGCCTCCACATGGCTCCGCGTAGAGTGTCCACCCCCGGCCTCGTGCACCTCGGCGGCTTCCTCTCCTTCGTCATAGGCCGATCCCTCGATCTGAGAGCCAGGCAGACCCCTGTGGCGGTCGCCGGCGGCTGCCTGAACCCGGACAGGGCGCTCTGGCTAGCTAGCCTCTATCACCGTCGCAGCGGCCGCGGCGCGGGGAGGACCGTCTGGGGCATGGCGGAGAGCATGGATACCGGCCTCACGGGAGTCACCTGGGAGATGATGGACATGGTTCACCACCACCCTGTGGCTATAATCAGGGTCAGAGAGAGCTAAGGCCCCCGAAGAGGGCCCTGTCCTGAACATAGGACCTGCCGAGCACCAGGGCGATGTGGGCTTTCTCGAGCTCCTTCCCAAGGTAGGCGGCGTGGTCCAGCTTCGAGACGAGGCCCTCCCTTATGATGGTCTGGTATATCATCCGGCTGTCCCTTCCCCTGACCACGACGTCGGGCTCCTCCTCGCCCAGCGAGTAATGGATGGCCACTATCTCGCCCAGCTCCCTGTCTACGGCTATCTTGAACCAGCCCTTCCGGTCGGGCCTTAACTCGGGCTCCGGGTAACCCTGGATCGTCTCGGCCTCCGGATGCTCTCTGTACGGCTCCTCGACCCACCGCTTCTCCTTGAGCACCAGAAGATCCACGCCCAGGTCCTTGGGGAGCGTGCCCCGCCTCTCGGCGAGGAACATCATCCTGGACGCCTCCACGGCCTCCCGGACGCCGCCCCTGTTCTTCACGCTGTGCTCGGGTACGTGGAGCATGTCAGCGCCCACCTCCGCGGCCAGCGCGGCTATGGCGCCGTGGACCCCCGTCGAGTCTGCGTCTATGAGCTCGGTGACGTTGCCTATCCCGAAGAGTATGGGCGTCCCCGGCTCCTCCACGTGGAAGAGCTGGAACGCCTTGAGGGCCTCCACGAGCCCAGGCCTCAGGAGGGGCTCTACCACCAGGTCCGCAACTATTTCGGTGACGCCGTGCTCCCGGGCGAGGGCCATGTTCCGGTGCATCATCTCGACGCGTTCACGGGAGTCCCTCGGCAGCACGCCCTCCCTCATGTTGGTGGGGAGGACCACGGCCGCGGCGTCACCCAGCAATGGGGCGACCTCCTCGATGTTTCCCGCGTCGAGGCTGAGCACCAGGTCGACGCCCGCGTCCACGGCGGCCTCGATCTCCTTGGGCTCCAGGGAGTCTATGCTGATGGGCATCCCCGTGGCCTCCCTGACGGCGTCCACGATGCCCTGTATGGACCCCGGCCTCGGGTCTCGGGCAAGCATACCGATGTCAATGAGGTCAGCGCCCTGGGACTCGTAGTAGGCGGCCCTCCTCGTCACGTCGCCCAGATCCATGAGGGGCGCGTTAACTATCTCGGCGACCACCCTCATGGGGAAGCCGGGGCCCACCGGCACCTTCCATTCTCCTCTGCCTAGCACCATGCCGCCCTTCTCCTCCAGGACCCTCCGCCAGTCCCGGTCCACCGCCTCTATCTCCTCAAGCGCCTTGGACCGGATGACGTCAGCCACCTGCTCGTTGGCAGGCGCCGTCCTGGATAGCTCCACGTCGTCCCTTATCACGAGGGGAAGGTCGGCGGCGTGGATTGGCCCCTTGTAGGTGGGCACGCCGGTGGCCTCCTCCACGGGGGACACGTCGCCGTTCACCGACCCGGGTAGAAGGATCATGTCGTAGCCGCTCAGATCTACGCCGCCCAGCTGTTTGGCGGCGTAGCCCGGGGTGATGAAGGCCGCGACAGTCACCGGCAGAGTGTAGACGTCGACACGGTGGCTCAGGCCCTCCGTGTGTCTCCGGACCTCGGCCTCGGCGAGGGTCCCCGTGACTATGAGGACCCTCAACTCATCCACCGGATACCTTTATCACGGCGCCCCTGTTGTCTGGGCGAGAGTAGAAGGCGTCGCCGCCGCCGGTCTCATCCAGCATGGCCTGCAGGCTCTCCGTGAGCTCCTCGGCGTGGCTCTCGCTCTCTGCGAGGCCGTAGTAGGCGGGGCCCCAGCTGCTCTGGCCGGCCCCGTAGGCTCCCTCGGCGAGGAGATGGTTAACCCCCTCC
>CAZTZC010000148.1:0-4259 GCA_964618045.1 uncultured Candidatus Bathyarchaeia archaeon
TATTAGCCACCATCGTGATCAGCCTGACCGCGTTCATAGGGTTCTTCACGCTCAGCCTAAGCGAGAAGACACTCCACAGGTTGCTCTTCGTGCTCGTTGCCTACAGCGCGGGTACCATCCTCGGGGCGGCCCTCTTCGACCTGCTGCCGGAGGCCGTGGAGCTGGTGGACGAGGCCCTGGTCTTCCCCATCGTCGCAGGGGGCTTCGTGTTCTTCCTCTTTCTAGAGAGGGTGATCTACTGGTACCACGGCCACGGCCACGAGTATGAGCACGGCGAGGAGAAAGTAACAAAGGGGTTCGCGTACCTGAACCTGATCGGCGACTTCATCCATAACTTCATCGACGGGATGATAATAGCGGCGGGGTTCATCAACGGGTTCGTCGTCGGGCTGACGGCCACCATCGCCGTCCTCTTCCACGAGCTCCCCCAGGAGATGGGGGACTACGGCATACTGGTCTACGCCGGCATAGAGAGGAGGAAGGCGCTGATGCTAAACTTCTTGGCCGCCGTCAGCGTGATAATCGGCGGAGCCTTCGGCTCCCTGTTCATCGCCTCGGTGGAGGAGCTAAGCGGCTGGATGGTGGCGTTCAGCGCCGGCGCCTTCCTATTCCTCTCCGCGTCTGAGCTGATACCGGAGATGCTTAAAGAGGACGACAGGGGGAGGTCGGTCATACAGCTGGCGATCCTGGTGCTGGGGATGCTGACCATATACAGTCTTGGCTGGGTGTTCCCCCACGAGTGACCAAGACATCTAAATCCCTGTCCACGATATGATTGTCGATGAAGATAGTCAAGCCAGATGAGAAGGGGCTCAAAGAGGCCGCCACCACCATGCTGGCGGGGGGAGTCATAGTTTACCCCACGGAGACCTTCTACGGACTGGGCTGCCTGCCCAGCGACCCAGACGCCTCGAAGCGCGTCTGCGAGATCAAGGGCAGAGCCGACAAGGCGCTGCCCCTGATATGCGGGAGCGTCGAGGCGGCCAGAAGCGTCGTGGAGTTCAACGCGGCCGCCGAGATACTGGCCCAGAGGTTCTGGCCTGGCCCCCTCACCCTGGTGCTGCCCAGTAAAATCAACTACCCCATGTGGGTCACCCACGGCAAGCAGACGCTGGCGGTCAGGGTGTCCGGGCACGAGGTGGCGAGGAGGCTCGCCTCGATGAGCGCCGGCGTCATCGTCAGCACCAGCGCCAACAAGTCGGGCGAGGCGCCGCCGAGGACGGCGAAGGAAGCCGCCGACCAGATCGGCAGAAAGGTTGACATCGTGGTGGACGGCGGCACGACCCCGGGCGACAAGCCCTCCACCATCCTGGACCTGACGAGCGACGAGCTCTGGATACTGAGAAGCGGCCCAGTGACCGGCGACCAGATAGTAAAGGCACTTAAAGGCTAGAGCTTCCAGCCCTTCTCCACGAGGAGGGCGACGTTCTGCCTCTCAGGGGCGCCCACAGCCCTGGCCACCGGCTCACACTTGGTCCTGAAGAGGTACATCAGCGGGCAGGGGGCCGGGGTCTCAGTCAACGTCTCCCAGTTGGCCATCCCCTTGGCGATGATGACGTCGGCGTGGTAGAAGCGTTCCAGGAACCACTCCGGGCTCTCGTCGAGCCTGACGCCTATGGCGTCTGTCCCCGTCGTGATTACCTCGTCTGCCGCCTCTGTCATCCCGACTTCCTCCGCGTCTCTCATGAGGGCGTCGTTGAGGCTGGGGCCGCCCTTGACTGCGACGGTGACGTGGGCGCCCAGCTTCCTAAGCTCCTCGACCACGAGGGTGTCGAAGGCTATCTCCCCGGCGTTGTCTGTGAAGAACAGGAGCCGGGTCCCCTTCTCTACATGCTTCTTCAATTCGTCGATGTCGTCGATGTAGAAGCCCTCCTCCAGGAGCCCCATTGCTGCGTCTATGTCGCTGTCGTTCCCCGGGACGTCGTAGTCGACCACGTTCCCGAGGCAGCTTATCAGGCAGGCTGCCCTGAGCCGCTCAGCCTCGGGCTGCTCGGCCATGTGTTCTCGGAGCCCCGGGAGCAGCTCCATTGCGTGCCTGTTGGCCTCTTTCTTCATCTCCTGGTAGGGGTCCTCGCATCCTGTGACCCGCGCGATGACCCTGCCCCGCTCCGCCCCTATGACGCTGGGCACGGCGTCGGGCCCGAACTGGTCGCCCATGAGCCTGAGGAGCTCCTCCATGGCCTTGAGTCGAGTCTCCTCGTCCTCGGTGCTCATGTTTATCATCTTGTAGCCTCTGTGGAGGAGGCAGTAGCCGCACCTTGACCCGACCTTCAACGTTATCACACGGCAACTGTGCAGGTAATATAAAAAACATGTCCACGCGAGTATAGGGTGATGAAGTACAACCTTCTGGCGACCACTGATCAGCTGGGGCTGAGCCAGGCCAGCAGCGAGCTGTGGATGAACCTCCGGGCGATAGGGGACGAGAAACCCAAGGTGGACAGGTCGAGAATCAAGGGCCTGATCCTGGCATACACGAGCCTCGACCCGAGGGAAGCCGTACACCTCCTGAGGAGGCATATGGGGGAGGAGCCGGATAGATATAGAGCCGTCTACAGGTTGATGCCCATACTGGCCTGGGTGAAGACGGATGTAGAAGAGATCGTGGCCGAGGTCAGGGAGCAGGCGGCGAGGATGGGGGCCGAGGAGAGCTTCAGGATCACCCTGGAGAAGAGGAGGACCCGGCTGCGGAGCCTGGAGGTCATCGAGCCAGTGGCCGAGATCATCGACAACCCAGTGGACCTTGAGAATCCCGACTGGGTCGTGCTTGTGGAGATACTGGGCAGCGAGACCGGGGTATCGGTGATAAAGCCCGTGGACACGCTGAACGTCCAGAAGGAGAGGCACAGGCTATCTACGGAGAGGGAGAAGAGCCCCCTTCTCGACGATGAGGCTGGTTAACGCCTCGTAAGGATCGCCGCCTACGGTAGCAAGGGCCTCGTCTCCAACCTCGAACACGGCCTTAAGTCTCTCGAATTTCTTTTGCGTCACGTCGAGGACCTCGTCGTCCGGCGTCCCCAGGTGTTGGGCGATCTCCGAGGCGAGCCTCTCTGCCCCCGCCGAGTCCTCGGATATCACCAGTACGCCCACGTTCTTCACTTGTTGGCTTAGACCCATCAGGGTGAAGGCCTTGGATATCTGGTCCTGGCATGAAGCGTAGAGTATGGTCTCCATGTCAACGCTCTTGGAGACCGCTGAACAATTTTGTATGGCATAGATCGCGTTCACCGCTGCGAAAAACAGGTGTCTCCACCCGGCCACCATGTCTGCGTCGAAGAGCTGGAACGCGGCGTTCCCGGCGAGCCGCCTAGCGTCGTCGAGCGTCGCGTCCACGTCCCCCACCTCGACGCCACGTGCACCCGTGACGGCGACGTGGAGAGCCGTGTCTGTTACCCTGCGTGTCCTTACCATCTTTTCACCGTTTCAGGGCGGCCGCCACCTCGGCGACCCTCCTCCCCACACCCGCGGCGTAGCTTAGGCCTATCTCGTCGTCGCTCACACGCCTCCAGCCGGCGTCGCCCTGGAGGCTCGCCGTGCCGTAGTGGGCCTCGGTGAGGGGGTCGCCGCAGCCTCCCACCGCTATCATGCCGTGGGTGAGGCCGAAGTATATTATGGACTCGGCCACCCGCTCGGCTCCGCCGTTCCTAAGCCCGGCCACCGCTACGGCCGAGACCACCTTGTCCCTGAGCCTGTGGCCGTCCATCTTGAGGCTCCTGCTCCTGTCCATCATGTTCTTCAGGAGGCCGGGGACGGCGCCGAAGTAGCTGGGGGAGGCGAACACAACGCCGTCAGCCGAGAGCAGCGCCTCCTTGACGGCGCCCATGTCGTCCTCGTCGTCGAGGGGGCAGCGCCTCTCCCTGACGCAGGTGTTGCACCCGACGCAGGGCTTTATGCTGAGCTCGGCTAGGTTGACCAGCTCCGTCTCGGCGCCAGCCTCCTCGGCCGCCGCTAGGGCGTGCCTGAGGAGAGCCTCCGTGTTCCGGCTCTTCCTGGGCGAGCCCTGAACTCCAACGATCTTAGCCATCTTGAATCACCTAGAGTATCTCCCCGAGCTTTTCAAGGAGACGGTCGACCTCGTCGACGGTGTTGTAGAAGCCCGTGGAGACGCGTATGCCTGTGGGCCTGAGGCTGACCAGGAACCCGCTGTCCATGAGCCGCCTGAAGTGGCTCTCCGTGTCCGGGGTCGTGAAGCTGACGACGCCTGAGCGCAGCTCCTTCTCCGCGGGGGAGACCAGTTCCACGCCGAGCCCGGTGAGGCC
>CAZTZC010000148.1:4359-6011 GCA_964618045.1 uncultured Candidatus Bathyarchaeia archaeon
ACGACCAGGTACGCGCCGTGGCTGTGAGCCAGCTCCGCCAGGGGCTTCAGCCTGTGGCGTGCCCCCGTCAGCCACTGGACGTGGCTGATGCTGACCACCCTCGTGTCGTCGTCTACCTGCCTCTCCATGTCCTCGAGGCGCACGGCGCCGCCTCTGCCCCTCACCGTCCTGACCTCGACGCCTTTCCTCTTCAACGCGGTCCAGGGATAGACGTTGGCCCAGTTCTCCAGGTCGTTGATGACGACGTTGTCGCCCCCGCCGAGGCCGAGGCTGGCGGCGACCACCGCGAGGCCCCTGGAGGTGTTGGGCTGGCACGCCACCTCGTCGGGGCCGGCGCCTATCAGCTCAGCGAAGCTGGCGTTGGCCTCCTTCACCCTCGCGTCTCCATCGCGGCCGAGGCGGTCCCAAGAGGAGAGGAACTCCGTGATGGCGGCCTTCACCGGAACCGATGGGGGGCTGTGGTTGGCGATGTTCATGTAGACGATCTCCTCGGTCACGGGGAAGTGCTGCCTGAACTCGTTCATGGAAATAGGGTCGCCGTACACGGATATGAAGCTGAGGGCGTCGGGGAAGCCTTAAACGGTATAAACCAAACCGTTTCCATGAAGCTTAAAGAGAGAAACTGGGATGGATGACAGTGGCGAGCCGCTGATAAAGATCAGCGAACTGAATACCTTCTCGAAACGGGTGTACACGGTCGTCAGGGTGATAAGCGTGGGGGAGCCCCGCGAGGTGACGTTCAGGGAAGACGACTCCCTCCACCGGGTCGCCGACGCGCTCATAGCCGACGACACCGGAAGCGTGTACCTCACCCTCTTCGACCAAGCCATAGACGACATCGACGAGGACTCGGTCATCAGGATAAACAACGGCTACGTGAGGGTCTACAGAGGCAGCATACGCCTCAACATAGGGCGGTACGGCAGCTACGAGAGGCTGGACGAGGCGCCTTTCGCCGAGGTGAACCTGGAGAACAACGTATCCGCCCGAGAGGTCGAGGACAGGCCCCGGACGAGGGATCAGAGGGAGTGGCGGAGTAGGAGAAGGTACCGCTAAAACACTTTTTATTTTCAACCGGACATGATTTCACGTGATTCTATGAGCAAGGTAAGGATAGGGATACCGAAGCTGCTGCACAACGGGCACCTCGGCTCCCCCGAGATGGACACGAGCCCCAACGTGATGGAGGAGGGCGGCCTCCTTCAGCGCCTCGAGGAGTGGGGCTGCGTGGTCGCGGACCGGAAGACTGCAACGCTGACTGAAGAGGAGGAGAAGGTCTACGGGGCCAGGTACAGGATGGCCCTCGCCAGCAGCCACCTCGCCGACATCGTCGCCGACCAGATCAGGGGTGGGCTGCTCCCCGTCGGCCTCCTCAGCAACTGCAACGGCCTCATGGGGATGCTCGCGGGGCACCAGAGGGCTGGGGAAGGGTGGAAGCCTCTACGCGTGGGCCTGGTGTGGATAGACGCCCACGGCGACTTCAACACGCCCGAGACGAGCCTCAGCGGCATGATGGGAGGGATGCCCGTGGCGGTGAGCACAGGCCTCTGCCTGCACCACATCAGGCGGGCCTGCGGACTGGACCCGCCGCTGCCCATGAAGCACGTCACCATGGTGGGCGTCAGGGACACCGACCCCTGGGAGCAGTACCT
>CAZTZC010000149.1:0-6009 GCA_964618045.1 uncultured Candidatus Bathyarchaeia archaeon
GGGGAACT
Organism: uncultured Candidatus Bathyarchaeia archaeon; assembly: GCA_964618045.1. Lineage (GTDB taxonomy): Archaea > Thermoproteota > Bathyarchaeia > TCS64 > TCS64 > RBG-16-57-9. The sequence continues at coordinate 9 of CAZTZC010000149.1, forward strand.
GGACGATAAAAAGCCTTTCCAAGTGAAAAATATTTTCCGAGGCTCTTACTGCGACTGCGGTTTCCTCTCCGCCATCCTCTTCATGAGGATACGGTACCTTCTGTACTTGTCGTCGAGGGAGAACTTCGCTGGGTGGGGCGACTCCACGGCGCCTCCACACCGTGGGCAGGTATCTTTAAGCGTGTATTGGCTGCAACTTGTGCATCGCCTCAGGAGCCACACCATCGGTGCTACTCCCTCTTGAAAGCGATGCTGCCGTCGATGGAACCCCAAGCCTCTTCGGCGAACTTGACCACCTTGTCGAGCGCGTACTCGGCCTTCTTGTAGTCCTCCGCCATGAGCTGGATCCTGTACTTGGGGGCGCCTAGTGTGAATATATTGATGGTGGCGTCGTTATCCTGGGCGACCTCCTCGGCCTTCTGGAAAGTGTCCTTGATCTCCTGCACTCCATAGCTGGACATGGTCGACGCCTCGAAGACTCCCTGAATCGTGACGCCTCTAATGACTATCTTATCCTTGGCGATCTCGCTGAGCACCTCTGCGGCCTTGGACTCGACACCGGCCTCCTTGAGGGCGTCCGCGCCCTTCTTGGCGGCTTCTTCCAGTCCCTCGTACAGGCTGCCGTAGTGGTCCACCAGCTTCGCCCCCTCCCTCTCGAAGAGGGCCTCGGTGTCCATGTTGAGCTGCTGGGCTGCCTGCGTGAGAAGGGTCACCGCCTTCCGCTCCTTCTTCCAGGACTCGATCTTCTTACGTTTCTCGTCCCTGCTCACCCTTCTCAGGCTGAGGTCAACCTGCCCCTTCCCCGGGTCAGTCCTGAGTACCTGTAGGACGACCTTCTGGTTTTGCCGCACATGGTTTCGGATGTTCCTCACCCATCTGCTGCTTATCTCAGAGATGTGTAGGAGGCCCTCCTTGTCGTTGTACTCGTCGAGGCTGACGTAGGCGCCGTAGCTCTCTACGCGCAGCACCGTCGCAACTACGAGTTCGCCGATCTCCGGCCACTCGGATCGCCCTAGACTCATCTAGATCACCCTAAAACAGATATTACGGCGGCGTTGATCTTGGCTTTCCCGCCCGTGGGCTCCGCGAGCACCTCTCCGCAGGTCTGGCACTGGACCCGGGTGCAGCTGTGGCTGAATAATATCTGCTCAGATTCGCAGCTTATGCACCTTACGCGCAGGAACCGTGACGTGGGGCGGGGTATGAGGTGCTCCCATTCGGCCAAGCTATACTACCTCCAGCTTCTTGAGCCGCATCCCTTTGCGCTGTAACGTGTAGCTGCACTCCTTACACTTGAGCATGAGGGACTGTTTCTTCGTGACCTTGGCCTGGTTGTGCTGCTCCGGGAACTTCTGGCCGCCGTAGCCCTTCTTGCGGATGGCCTGCCTGCGCTCTCCCTTCTTGGCGCCCATCCTCTTCCCTGCCTTGTAGATGGAGACGGCGAACTCTGTGTGTGTCTTGCACTTGGGGCAGTATGTCCGGATGGTCCTCGGTACTTTCATGGCTCTATATCCACCTGCTTAGCTATACCTCTCCTTATTAGGTTTACCGCATTCTGGCGAGGGATGCTGGCCACGTCCTCTGGGTCGAAGGGGCCGTACGCCTTCATGTCCACACCCATGATCGCGGGCAGGGGCTTCAGGAACCTGACCACCACAAGGTCACCCTCAGGCGCCTCCCGAGGAGCGGCCACGCTGGGCCTCGGCGCCGGAGACAGCCTGGACACCTGGACGGAAGGCGGCGCCTCGGCCTCGGGGATGTTTGCCCCCTGCCTGTACCCTAAAAGGAGTTGTCTGAGGTTTGCGTGGAGCCTCTGCTCCTCGGGCGTCATGGCCTGGGCGTCGATGGGCTCGCCTCTAATCTCTTGGGTGACTATCTTCCGGAGCCTGGTTTCGGTGAGTTCCCTCAGCATCTGACCTACGAACCCTCTCTCCTTCTTGGTTATGGAGCCGGTGAGGGTCCCGGGATCGGTGAGTGTCTTGTTCAGCTCCTCGGAGTAGCGGCGCATCTCTTGGAGGAACTCGTCTGGTATGTTCTGGAGCCCAGGCTTCTCGTTCTCCCTCTCCCACGCCCTGTGGAGTCTCTCGTACCTGTCGCTCATCGTTTCAGCCTAGCCCCTTTCTTGCATAGGAAGAAGAGAGCTGCGCCTAGGGGAAGCTCAGCCTCCTCGTCCTCGTATGGTCCGTACTCCACGTCGTTTATCTTTATTTTGGGGGCCCACCTGAACTCGAGCCGCACGGGGCCTCCGGTCATCACGACCGCCCGCGTGAGAGGGTCGTAGTCGGGGAGGGAGCCGTACGGTATGGCCTGGACCTGCCAGCCCGTCTTGCCGTGGAGGGTGCTGGGCAGCCTGATGAGGCGGTGGATGTCGGTTGTGACGACGGTGTCGATCTCTGAAGCCTGGAGCTTCACGGCCTTCTCCAGCACAGTCTGCAGGCTCTTGGGGTCTATGAGGGTGGTGACGTTGCTGGGGTGCTTCTCCATGAGGGTGTTGAGCACCCGCTCCTTGTCGTCTATGATGCTCTTCTCTGCTCTCCGGCTGAGCTTCATGGGCTTCACCTCCTCGGGCTCGACCTTCTGGATGTAGTCGTAGAGGGCTCGTCCTGTCCTTCCTCTCCATCCCCCCTCGGCGAGGGTGGGGCGCGTCCCCCTGTTCCTCTGGCTGAAGCCCTGGTACTCTGCCTCGAGCCCCGTAGCCATTATGTAGTCCACTATCTCGCGGCGGGCCTGCTGGTCGAGGGGGATCATGTCATTGCTGTGGACGTGGACGTGGTATCCCCTGTTGCCGCTGAAGTTGGTGGTCAGATCGTCGGTAGCTACGCCGAAGTCCTGTATGAGTATGTCGATGAGCTTCTGGGTCTCGTGTTTGGCGGCCTGGAGGCACCGCTCGCAGAGCCAGGTCTCCGTCTCGAACTGGGCCTTGCCGCACACGCATATCTCGGGGGGGTGTCCTGTGCCCTGGTTGTCGCAGTTCCTGCACCACCACCTGTCGTGCTCCCTCTGGCAGGGGAGGTCGAAGTGGTCGGCGTCTATGTCGAAGACCAGGTCTGCACCTCTCCATCCCTTGCGGGCCATGTCGGCGGAGGGGTCGTCGTAGTAGCCGCTGCTGTGGTAGCTGTGGGCGGGGGCGTTGCCCCGGATGTAGCGTCGAAGATCGTCGAGGGTGGGGAACCGTATGTGGCGGTACATGGTTCGTCCGTGGAAGGTGAGGAAGGCGAACTCCCTGTGCGCTATGTCTATGGGGGCGGGTATGGTGTCGCTGTTCCGGGCGTACCACTGCCTGAACTGGTCCTCCACGAACCCGGGGCTTCCCCAGTCCTCATCCATGTCTATTGAATAGTCTACGGGGTTTTAAAACAGGTTACTTCTCGGGGCGGGTACAGTGGCGGCATTTCCCACAAAAAGACGGGTTGAAGCGAACGATGTTATTGTAATACTTGCAGTAGTGGAGCCCCATGCTCCTGAGCATACGCTTCTTCTCCTCCGTGAGTTCCCGCATACCGGTCTCTGTTATTGTTGGTCGGTGGTATTTGAGGGTTCAGCCTCACGCTGCTCTCTCTGCAGCTCCAGGCGACGCACCTTTTTCCTGTAGTAGCCTAGGGGGTGGCTCACGGTCTCGCATATGCTGTCCATGTTGCGGCAGATGCCGTGGGTCCTGAGGGTGCTGCACGTGGGAGGCGTGTACTTGGTGCGGTGGCCCTTGAGGCCGGCGATGTGCTCTATCTGGTAGCGGGTGAGGCTCTCGTCGAAGTCGGTGACGCTCGTGTAGAGCTGCACCATGTCGTCGACGGGCATCCCCACGTTCACGAGGAAAGATGTGAGGCCGAACCTCTCCATGTGGCTGGCCCGTCTCCCCGCGAGGAGCCCCTCCAGGCAGTACCTCATGCACGGCGGGAACGCCTCGTCGATGACCTGGTCGGGCAGCTGGCTGCCGCCCAGCCTTACCCGGTTCTCCTCGAAGACCTTCTTCACGTCGTCGAGCCTCGTCTGCAGTGGCTCCGGGAGGGTGAAGCTGGACGGCGTCGACACCCTTTCCCTTACCCACCGCTCTACCTCTACCTGGAGGAGCCGTGCGGCCTCGACGCCTGTGAGGCAGACGAGGCCGTTCTCCATCTTCCTGTTCACGAGCTTCCACTTGGCCTCGTGGAATGAGGAGGCGGTCCTTAGGTAGTCGGGGTAGGCCAGCTTGAGGGTGTGGGGTACGCCGTCGATGTTCTCGGGGTCGCGTCTGATGTCCCAGCCGAACTCGTCCACCGCTATCTGGGTGATCTTCTCCTCGTACTCTTCCTGGAGGAGGTTGTAGGCTCGGACGGCCTCAGCTAGGGCGAAGCGGCGGCTGAGGAACTGTTCGCCGACGAGGGTGACGTACATGACGGCCACGGGGTAACTCAGGAGCTCCGTGAGGGGGTCCGCCAGCTTGGCCGAGACGACACCCTGCACTATGGCCTCCTTCACCCGCTCCGCCGCCCTGTCCAGGGTCTTGCCGTAGTTGGGGTCGGTGAGGTCGTCCAGCTGGAGGTCGAGCCCGTCCACTAGCTCCAGCCCCGCCTTGAGGAACGGGTACTTGGCGGCCTCCCTCTCCGACAGCATCAAGGGTACTGGCTGCGTGGCTCATATTATCGTTTTGGATGCCGTCCAGCAGCCGCGGTTTTATATAACCCGGTGACTTTGGATTCTCCATGTCTCAGAAATACCAGTGCCAGGTCTGTGGCTACGTCTACGACCCTGATGTCGGCGACCCGGACAACGGTTACCCGGCGGGCACCGCCTTCGAGGACCTCCCGGACGACTGGGCGTGTCCCCTCTGCGGGGCACCCAAGTCAGAGTTCGAGCCCATCTAGGGCTCGCCTATTTCTTCAGCTTGTAGCTTATCCACCAGAAGCATCTGCCGTGGAACACGTTGCCAAGCGTGACGCCGTCTGTGTGGCGGCTGAACAGCTCGACGAGCTCCTCCGCGGTGAAGTAGTTCTTCACTATGAGGTGCTGGCTGCCGTCGTTGAGCGTCCTGAGCTTGTACGTGTTGGGGTCGCCCTCCTTGGTGACGAGCCTGCCGCCGACGCCTTCGATGTACGTGTTGTCGGCGATGAACACCCGAGCCCCGGGGGCCAGCACACTGTGCATGCGCTCGATCCAGCCGTCCACGTCCTCCCTGTGGACGTGGCTGAGCCAGAAAGACGCCAAGGCGCCGGTGAACGTGTCAGGCGGGAAATCCATGCTGTAGGCGTCCATCTGCCTGAACTCCGTGGGGCAGCCGTATGTCTTGGACTTGGCTATCTCAAGGACGGCTTCGTTGATGTCGATGCCCATAATGCGTTCCGCGGTCTCGCTGACTCGCTCCGTCCAGTAACCCGTGCCGCAGCCGATGTCCAAGACGTTTCGGCCTCTGAACGCCTGCTTGAGTTCCTCGCCGAGGCGGTCCTGCTCCTCCTGGCGGCGGGGGTCCCTCCACTCGTATATCTGCTCGTACTCCCTGGCTCGGTCTCTGTAGTACTTGACCATGTCGTTGGACATCGGGTATACATGGCGTCCTTGAGAAATAAAACAACCGTCAGGCTCAACATTTGAGCGATAATGCCGTCCAGTGGTCTGCCGACGTTGATTCCACGATAATAGGAACCGCAGAGTTTTCTTAAAGTGGCTGAGAAGAGGCTAATAGACTCCCGGTATGAGCCTGTACCTCACCTTCTCCATGTAGTCTAAGTATCGTTTGTTGTACTGCCGCACAAGGGCCTCCTCTTCCTTGGGTACGTATACGACTATGACGGCCAGCGTGAAGACGAGTAGCAGCCTGGTCTCGTATATGGAGAAAGCTAAAGTGAGACCGACTGCAACCGAGAGGAACCCAGAGTAGAAGGGGTGACGCACATAGGCGTATGGGCCGTACGTGATCAGATCACCCTCATAGTTCCTGCCCCAGAAGACGTACCAGTAGACGCAAACGACGGTCCCCATGACCGATAGCAGACCTCCAGCGGCATTGGTCGCGAGAGGCAATGAAACC
>CAZTZC010000150.1:0-5974 GCA_964618045.1 uncultured Candidatus Bathyarchaeia archaeon
AGATCAGGGGCACAGCCGTACAGGCGAGGGAGGCAGGGGGCCTAACCCAGCAGATCGGCGCCAGCTACTTCCCGTTCGACACCCTCGTGGCCATAACACGGCAGCTGATGCAGAACGTCAACCTAGACGTCAAGGTACCCGGCCTCCTGGTCGTGGACACACCGGGGCACGAGGCCTTCGCCAACCTGAGAAGCAGGGGGGGCAGCGTAGCCGACATCGCCATCCTTGTGGTAGACGCGATGCACGGCTTCGAGAACCAGACCTATGAATCATTGACCATCCTCAAGTCACGGAAGGTGCCCTTCATAGTCGCGGCCAACAAGATCGACAGGATCGACGGCTGGGTCTCGGAGGAGAACAGGCCGTTCATGAAGGCATACAACGCCCAGTCGAAGTGGGTGAAGGAGGACCTCGACAACAGGCTATACAGCATGATGGGGACCCTCAGCAGGGAGGGCTTCAGCAGCGAGCGCTTCGACAGGGTCAGGGACTTCACCAAGAACGTCGCCATAGTCCCGGTCAGCGCCAAGACGGGGGAGGGCATCGGGGAGCTCCTCGCCGTCCTCATCGGCCTCACCCAGCAGTATCTCGAGAGGAAGCTACAGGTCATAGATGGCCCGGCTCTGGGCACCGTCTTAGAGGTGCGGGAGGAGGTGGGCCTGGGTACCACGCTCAACGCTATAATCTACGACGGCACCCTGAACGCCGACGACACAATAGTCATCGGCGGTAAAGAGGGGCCGATAACGACCAAGATCAGGGCCATCCTGGTGCCCCAGCCCCTCGACGAGATCAGGGACCCCCGCAAGAAGTTCAACAGCATAAGCCAGGCCCACGCCGCAGCCGGCATCAAAATAGCGGCACCCGACATAGACGACGCGATCCCCGGGTCGGCTCTCATCGCCGTCGGCGGCAAAATGACCCTGAAGAGGGCCGTCGAGGAGGTGGCTTCCGAGATGGAGCGTCTCAGGATCCAGACCGACAGCTTGGGCATCATACTCAAGACGGACACCCTGGGCAGCCTGGAGGCTATTGTTGAGAGCCTGAGGCAGAAGGAGGTCCCCATAAGGATAGCCGACATAGGCGACGTGAGCCGAAGGGACGTGGTAGAGGCTATGAGCGTCAAACACGAGGAGCCCCTCTACGGCGCCATCCTAGCCTTCAACGTCAAGATCCTCCCAGACGCCGAGAGAGAGGCTCACGACAACAAGATCCAGGTCTTCTGGAACGACATCATCTACAACCTCATGGACGACTACATACGGTGGATGGAGGAGGAGCGTGAGGCCAAAGCCCGCAAGGAGTTCGACGTCCTCGTCAAGCCTGGGAAGATAGAGATCCTTGAGGGATTCATATTCAGGAGGGCAAAGCCCGCCATCTTCGGCGCCAAGGTCCTGGGCGGCCAGATAACGCCCAACGTCAACATGATCAACGTCGAGGGCACCCGTATGGGAAGAATCAGCCAGATCCAGGACAGGGGTGAGGCTATCTCACGGGCCGACGAGGGCCAGGAGGTTGCCGTCGCCATGCCTCAGCCCATCGTCGGTAGACATATTAAAGAGCGCGATGTCCTGTATGTCGACATCCCGGAGCAGCACGCCAAGCAACTTCGCACCAAGTTCGCGGGCAGGCTCACCGAGAAACAGGCGGAAGCCTTAAAAGAACTCGTAGAGTTGAAGCGAAAGAAAGACGTGCTCTGGGCAGCATAGGAGAAGAACAAATGCCGGTACTCATCGTCTCAAACCCCGTCGACGGGACAAGCCAGAGGGTCGAGCTCGACGACCAGCAGCTGCGGGCCCTCTACGGCACAAGGATAGGGCAGGTAGTCGAAGGAGCCGTGGCGGGGATGCAGGGATACAAGATTAAGCTCACCGGGGGCACAGACAAGGACGGTATCCCCATGCGCCCCGACGTCCATGGAAGCGCCAAGGCGAGGGTGGTCCTCAGCGGAGGCGTGGGCTATAAGCCTAAGAACGGGGGGGAGAAGAAACGCAAGGTTGTACGCGGCAACAACGTGAGCGCGGAGACCACCTTCCTCAACTTCACCATAGTCGAGGCTCCCAAAGGAAAGAAAAAAGCAAAGAAAGAGCCAGCGGAAGCCGAGGCCCCTGCCAAGGAAAAAACCGAGTAGCTCTGTTAGTTAACTCTCTTCTGATCTACCCGAGAGCAACTTTTTCAGATCTTCCTCTCCGTCACTGTAGCCCGAGGCTATGACGACGTCGCCAGGCAACAGCATGGTGTTGGGTCTGGGTTTCATCCATCTTTCCCCACGCCTGATATATAGTATCCACATCCCTGTCTCGTCCGCGATCCTCGCCTCCTTCAGCGACTTGCCTGCCACGGGTGAATCCTCCGACACCGTCAACCTCTCCACCGTTTCCTCGGCGTCCTGGATGACCATTTGAAGGATAGGGTGGGGCTCGATCCCCCTGAGGACCACCTCCGCGATCTCGGACGCGGCGTCGGCGATGCGCTCGGTCACGTTGCCCATACGGATGATGCCTAGGAGGTCCATCGGGTCTACCTCCTCGTCTGTCCTGGACAGGACTTTGCACTGGAACTCGATGTGAAGGCTGTCCATGTCCTCCTCGAGGGACTGGACCTCCTGGGCGAGGTACCTGTTGTTGAGCAGCACCGCGGAGTAGGCGAGGTCCATCATCATCTCGCTTGTGTTCTTCAGCTTCACGAGGTCGCTGGTGATCCGCTCCCAGTGACGCATGTCGGCCTCACTCAAGGGTGTCCACCTCCCCCTGCGCGGCCTTGACCAGAGTCTTGAGACCCTCGTCCGTGCCCCTGGCCACGAGCACGTCCTCCGGCATCAGCATCTCCTTGTCTGGGTTTATGTGCCAGTGCATGCCCCGCCTGATAGCCATTATGTCGACCCCCACCTCGGCGGCGAGATCAAGATCATCCACCGTCTTGCCTACGAAGATAGAGTTCTCGGAGAGAACCACTCTCGCCAAGTGCTCCTCGGCTCTCTGGAACACTTCACGCACCACGGGGTGAACCCCTATGCCGTGGAGAACGAGGCTCGCTATGTCCGCGGCGGCGTCGCTGATGGCGTTGGTGAGGCTCCCCACCTTCGCTACGCCCGCCAGCGTCTCTGCGTCGTGTCTGTCCCTGGCTGCGAGCATGAGGTTCATGTTCAGCAGGTAGACTAGGTCGTCTACCTTGGCCTCCAACTCCATGACCTCCTCGGCCAGCTCCCTGTTGTTGAAAAGGGCCGCCGAGTAGGCGAGGTCGATCATGAGTTCGGAGATGTCCTTCATCTGAATGAGGGTCTCACGTACCGGGGCGGGCTTATACTCTGTCTTCTTTACCTTGATCATAAAAGCGGCTCAACCTGATCACTGGCGGCATACTATCGTTGCACCCAACGAATCAAAATATGCATCACGGGTACGTTCTTAACCTTTCTGGTCTACGATCACGATATCTCCCCTAGCTGGTAATCAATATAGGGTCAGGAAGCATTTTCTGGATAGTGGATCTTGTAGACAAGGACGTATCCGTTTGGCGAAGTGTAAACTCTCTCGAAGTACTGCTTGTCGGCAATCCTGTACATCAGGTTTGCGATGGTTGATTCGAAGTACTTGTCCTTATACTGTCCCGTGGTCGTGTTAAGGTACTCATTCAGGTCGAGCTTACCTATCTGGACCATCCAGGACCACTTTACGTCGTCGCCGACCCTGAGAGACTGGTAGAAGTTGTTCGGGTTGAACGCGTAGAAGACCACGATGTAGTCGGCGCCGTACCTCTCAAGCAGCTTTATGGACTCGTTCTGGGGCAGCATCATTATGTTGCCTATCATCGCGAGCTGTCTCTCCGTCTGGGTTGCTCCATCGGCCATGGTGGTCTTGCCTGCCATGGCCTCGATCCAGTACCCGTAGTCCCACCAGCTGCAGATCACCTCGTCGTCGCCCACGTTCTCCTTCATCCACTCCAGAGCCTCGGGCCAGTCCTTGGGGTACTCGCCGCCTATGAGGTACGGTATCCCGCTGTCCGCGAGGCTGGTGGGGGCGTCGGCCGCAGTCACCGCCCTCCAAACGCTTGGCATGAACCCGACGACCATGAACAGGATGAAGAATACGCCGAGGTACTTGTTGACCCCGAAGACTGCGCTGCGCCTCTTTTTCCTCCTGCTGCTGCCCTCCGGCTCGGCGGTCACGGCGAAGAACGGCCTCGACACCTCGACCAGGCCATAGGCACCCATGACGCAGGCGGGGGCTGCGAGGATCTGGGTCAGACGCACCATCACCCCCGCGAAGTATAGGGACGTCAGGAAGAAGAGTGAGCCGTAGATGTTCTTCTCGTTTTGGTTCTTCATTGAGAAGAATGTTCCGGCGGTGGCGAGGACGAGTACTGGGCCGAAGCTGTTGAAGAGGCTGGCCCATGCCACGACCTTGTTCTCTGCGACCGAGTTGTAGAGTGCGTTCTCTATGGATGTGAAGGGGTTGAGCACCCTGAGGAACTTGTAGCCCATGGGTATCCTGATCCCTATGGCCGGCAGGAGGTAGATGGCTAAGATGCCTACTATGATGGAGGCCCCCACAAGGTTTGCTAGGAGCTTTACGTCTATCCTGTCCTTGACGAGCTCGTACCCTATCATCACGGGCACGAGGCCGAAGGCGGCTAGGTTGTCTATGGTGAGAAGCGAGTTGACGCCGAGCCTCGGAACCATGAGGACGATGAGGAACCCGAACCCGATGGTTAGGCAGTAGGTGATCAGGTGTCTGGTCTCGAACCTCTCAGTGTAGAGCAGGAGGAGCATGTACAGTATCAGGAGGCCGTTCATGTAACGGGCGGCGCCCCAGGACGCGAAGATGTAGCCGAGGGTCAGCCCAGAGAGCACGCCGTAGGCCACGCGGTGCTCCAGCTTCCTCTTCTCGTCGATGGACCTCAGGAAGAAGAGGCCGATGGTGACCATCGAGAATATGCCGATGGTCTCGGTGTCGAAGAAGCCCAGCGTGGACCGGCCGATGAACGCCGGGTTCACGGCCATGAATATGGCGGCGAAGAGCCCGGCCGCCTTGCCTTTCAACTCTTTGCCTAGGTAGTAGCTGGAGATGCACGTCAGGGAGGCCATGAAGAGGGGGAAATACAGGCACACCCGATAGACGGTGGCCAACGGTATGAAGGGTTTGATCACCATGTATAGAAATGCCGCAGTGAAGGGCACGCCGGGGTACGCGCTGTTGGCCACGTTCCTGCCCATGGGGTACCAGCTGAGGGTGTCGTGCCACGTACTCCACGACCCGAAGCCGTTCTCCACTACATACTCCGTTGCCCTATACTGGAACAGGGGGTCGTAGCCGGTGAAGTAGGCCCCGTACTGGAGGGGCAGCACCCTGATGAGCGCCGCGATCACCACGACGAGCGTCAGCACCCCTAGCTCCATCGCCGACGCCCGTGTCAGCCTGAGCGGTATCTTGGATAGGCTGGACAAGGCGTTGGAGGGGCTCCCCGGTGTGTCTTCTGTCAATTTTTCTCGGACTCCGCTATTTAGGATACGATGGGCTCTTATTTAAATTGAGGATACTCGGCATTCGGCGTTCCACTGATCCAGTACGCCTCGTCAACACCTGCAGGGATAGGCTTAACAGTCGATGAGCGTCTGAGAGTGTAATGAGCCTCCAGTTCTCCACCGGCTCCATAGACCACGAAGGCATCGAGGTCCACGGCGCGTTAGCCGAGCTAGAAAACGCCGTCATCGCCCTTATCTGGTCGGGCGACAAGCCCCGCCTCGGCTCCATGACTGCCACGCTGCCCAACAGGGCCAGCAGCCAGCTCCTCGGGGACAGGGACGAGGTGCTGTCACGGATGGTGGGTGAGAGGCTTGCTTCACGTTACGGGAAACTCGTGCTTGTTTCCAGCAACCTTCCCATCGGCTTCCAGGCGGGGAGACCCCTGCTTGGGTTGATAGACGAGTTGGTTGGTGAAAGAGATGAGTGACCTAAGGTCTTTCCTGGAGGAG
>CAZTZC010000151.1:0-5969 GCA_964618045.1 uncultured Candidatus Bathyarchaeia archaeon
GACTGGGTGATGTACCGGCCCACGATGAGTATGTCTGCTCCGTTCTCTAACGCGATCTGCGCCGTGTTGGGCCTGATGCCCCCGGCCACCGATATGAGCAGCTTCTTGCCCTCGAAGGCTTTCCTTATCTCTGGGATGTACCCCCACCTGGGCTCGCTGGTCTTCTCGGCGTCTATCGCCCTGTGCAGTATCACGCCGTCGGGCAGCTCCTTTAGGCTCTTGAGCTTCTTCACGGGGTCTTCTACCTCCATCATGTCGAGGAAGCTGTAGATGCCCAGCCTCCGGGCCTCGTAGACGAACTCGTCTACGGTGGCCGAGGACGCCGCGCCTGCGCAGCAGACGGCGTCTGCGGTCTCCTCGAAAGCCATGTCCACCTCCACCTTGCCCACGTCCATGGTCTTCAGGTCTGCTATGATGAACGCATCGGACGCGAACTCCCGCATCTCCCTGATGACGCCGACCCCGCATTTCTTGATGAGCGGCGTGCCCGCCTCCAGGATGATGCTGTCGTTCCGCGGCACCTGCTCTACCACCTTCCTCACGGCCTCTATGCTCGGGAGGTCGAGGGCGATCTGGAGGTACGGTGGACGCCAGAGCCTGGGCGGCCTGAAGCTCATCAACGGGTGTCGCGCCCGGTCCTTGTCGTACAGTACCTTGTCCCACGGCGGATAGTTGGAGAGGGCCCGCCTGATGGAGAGCTTGGTGGCGCTGTAGTTGTACTGGTAGATGCGGCGCTCGTCCTCGGCTGCCGGGTGAATGAACACGCTGGCGACCACCACCCAGTCATCCAGAACATTCATGGGTATCACGCCCTCCTCCACCGAGTCGGCGACGGCTTTAGCGACGGCGGACTGGGCGGGCCCGAAGATCTTCCCGGCGTCGGCCATGTTCTTGACCGTGACCTTGGGTATGATGACCGTGTGAGGCTTTGGGGGCAGGTTTGGCCTTATCACAGCAAGCAGCGGAGTGTGACCCATTGAAAGGTTACTCAGAGCCTGGATGAAGGCGTTCCCCACTGGCCCATGCTTGTCCCCTATGAGAAGGTCCACGTGGGCCACCTCATTCCCCTTCCCGATCAGGGCCTCCCCTATGTAGAAGGCTCCGCCGGGGTGAGATGCATCAGAGCTGAAGGAGTCGATGGAGGCTCTGACGGCCTCGCTGACGGAGCTGAAACGTCCCTGCTCCACGAGCCCCTCGAGGAACTTGTTCTGTTCCTGCGTGATCCTGCCTGGGGCTCTCACGAGTCCTTTATCGTCACTCAAATCGATCAACTGATATGAACCACGGGTCCTAGTATTTAACCTTTAAGAAGGTCGGTGTCCTCCCTGTGACACAAAGAACTAAGTAATTAACGGATTGGGGATAAAAACTAGGTTTATTATCGATTATGTGTCACAGAATGAACGATATTGTGACAGTTACCTCTACTCCATCGGTCTTTAATACTCGTCTAAATTCGTCGGGTATGTCACAGGCAGCGTTATCAGCCTCCACCATGAGTGTGCGACCACACACATAACTGCTCTTCCGTACCACGATGTCGCTTGGATCGGTATAGGTTAATCCTGGATGGCCTTTTCCTCTCACCGTAAACTCCTTACCGCCTGCTTCAAGCTTCAACGAGATGATCGTCTCCCTGCGTCTAGCCGCTCTCTTGAGCTCGTCGTCTAGGTCGCGGAGGCCTTTCTCGGCGTTCACGGCCACGATGCAGTCGCCTCTCTTGGTCAAGTGCTTGTCTTTTGTGGTCATCAGCGTGGTATGGTGAGTTGACAAAATATCTGGGTGACCTCGCGCCTTGAACGACGTGTTTAGAACCATGGCTCTGGATTCCTAGAGTTTCATCAGCCTTATCAAGTGCCGCTTTATCTGACCCGACAGACTGTTGTCTGGCTCCGTCCTCAGCTTGTGGAGCTTCAAGTCCTCGATGGCGAACCGGATATCCTCGGAGATGAAGTGGTACACGAAGACCCCAGTCAAGCCTCCAGCTATGAACATGAAGTTAGCGAAGGGCAAGGACCTTTTAAAGACGTAGACAAGGCTCAACAGCAGCAAAGCGATGTGGCTCCTCCTCAGGTTGCTGCGGTGCCTGTACACGAACGTAGCTGCCTCGCTCAGTATATAGCCCAGGCCAAACCCTATGAGGTTCAGCCACCCGACGAACCCTCCTATCAACACCAATATTCCGCTGACGAGGACGCCGGGGTACTCTACCTGTCGGTTGAAAGGTATTTCGGTGTACGTATAAGCACGACGGATGAACTTGGTTTTCCCGTACTTCCTGAGGTGCCAGGATAGGTTCCAGTCCTCGGCGCGCTTCGCGTCGGCGTAGCCCGGCGACTTGAGGTAGGCGTCCTTCCTGTACGCCATGTTGGCTCCCTGGAATAGGCCGAGGAAGCCCTGCACGAGGGCGCTCATCCAGCAGTAGAACCTGCTCAAGGAATTCTTGTTTATTGGTCTGAACCCGCCGCCCACGGCGACTACCTTGGGGTCCTCGAAGGGTTTAACGAGTGCGTTGATCCAGCCCTCTGGGGCGACGCAGTCGGCGTCCGTTGTGACAACGACCTCTCCGCCAGCCTCTCTGGCGCCCAGGTCCCTCATCTCGGCTAGGCTGAACCCGGGCTTGACGAAGACCTTGTCACAGTACTCTCTTGCTACCTCGGGTGTGCGGTCCACACTGCCGTTGTCTATGACGATGAGCTCTACTTCTCGGTCTTGGCGCCGTATGGATCCCAGGCACTTGCCTATGTCGGCCTCCTCGTTGAGTGCCGGGATCACGACGCTAATCTTCATTTCACTGCATTGCTAGGGCTGCGTGTTAAATAGTTTTCCACGAGGATTCGTCGTGTTCTACAGGGATTCTCTTAGACCATACCGTAATGTCTCTAATCATATAGTAAGGTCCTGTACTGTTAGGAATGTCTTTGAGGGTTGTCTCCGGGGAAAAGATTTAAGAAACCCGCCTGATTCTACGAGGGGTGCTGGGCTGGTAGTTCAGTTGGTATGAATGCTGCCTTGGCATGGCAGAGGTCGGGGGTTCAAATCCCTCCCAGTCCACCAATCCGGTATATATCTCATTACTAGAAAACACTGTAGTTTTCATTATCCGCGGATCATGATTATTACTCCTGAATCTCTACGCCGAGGAGTGAGGAAACCGCGAGGATAGTTAAAACCCTCAAGGTCCATGTAAAAACTATGAAAAACGCTATTGGTTCATTGTACTGATAAACCCAGAGGCTCTCAATCCCCCCTAGATACTCCATGGTGGCGCTAAAGAACAAACTGGAAATCACCACCCACACACACCAGCCGAACTGGTGCAAACACGAGTAATAGAGGCTCGCCGTAAAGAGAAAGAAGTAGACAGATATCAACAACGGGCCGAAGAAACGCAGGTATCCCTGGACCCTTGCTAATACGATTAATAGGAAGAAGGGCATCAGAGCCAATAGAACCCTCGATGCGCTGCCATCCAGGCTTCCCAAAGGAATCCTCTGATGTAGGAACTGTGCGGTGGCTACGATGCCTAAGACGAAAAGGCTCCACCCAAACACGGCGAGGAAGGATGGAGTCATGCCATCGAAGTACCTGAAGACGCCTGATGAGGTGTGTGCATACTCATCGACAGCCGCCAGCACCATGGATACGATGGCTAAGGTGACGAGGCTCCTCGTATCCATGGACAACGAGGCCCAGAGGCAGATAACTGATACAAGAGAGAGGCCGGAGAGGAACAACAAAGGCATCAGGGCGTGATACCCTCCCCAAAAGAAAGATACAATGGTGGCGCAGATCAATGCAAAGACGATCAGCGGGCTTCTGATGTTCACGGTCTCAAAAACCCGATCCTGTTAATAAAACCTCAGGTACGTAAGCTGACTGCGCCACAATACCTTTTATTTTATCGAGTGCATGCAACATGGTAATTGCTTGGAGGAGTCACGCTGAGTTTTTTCATTGATCCGCCTGCGCTGTTCATCCTTGGCATGTTCCTGTACCACGTCTCAAGGAGGTACAGGTGGAGCCTCCGGTCCACGGTCATGGTTGGGGCGGCTGTCTCCATAATCTTCGTTGGAGTAAGCTCCCTGTTATACATGGACGTCATACCCTGGCCTTTGCCTTACAGCGAGGGCTCTGTCTGGATGTTCCACTCGAACATCACCGGGATCGACAAGACCGACGTCCCCTTACTCCTCGTCGTCACCATGTTCCTCCTCTACCCGCTGTGGCACTCCCTCGGCTACGTGATCGCCCTCCGCCAAGACGTAGGTGCGTTCATCCTGAAAACCGTCTCCTATGAACACGTCAAGAGTAAGAGGGAGAAACCCACCACAGAAATCGCTGTCAGAAGAGGCCCAACACCCGGTCAAATCACGAGGGAGGCAGTCGAGGCACTGGGCGGCATGGGTAACTTCGTGAAGGCGGGTGACAGGGTTCTCATCAAGCCCAACATATGCGGAGGGAACCCGAAGATCGAGGGCAGCTTCACCAGCCACGAAGTCGTAGAGGAGATAGTCAAGATGGTCCTTGAGGTGAACGCTGAACCCTTCGTGGCTGACGCCGACATGATCTGGACCGAGTTCGAGCCGGTGGCGGAAGATCAAGGCTGGGTGGAGTGGGCTCATCGTGTGAACGTCCCGCTTGTAAATCTCACGAAGACGGAAAACGTTTATTTTGACTTCGGTAGGGAAAGCGCCACGGGGATCGTCCCTGTCTCCAAAGAACTGGTAGATGCCGACGCCATAATCTCGGTTCCCACCATGAAGACTCATCTCCTCACCAACATCACCATCGGCATGAAAAACATGTACGGCACGTTTCCTCAGAGCAACAAGGCGAAGTACCACCGATTCGGAATCGCGGAGGTGATCTGCGACGTGAACAGAGCCTTCACCCCGACCTTGACCGTGATAGATGGAACCGTCGGCGGTGATGCCTGGGGGCCCCTATCGTGCACGCCAGTGTACGCCCAGACGGTGATAGCCTCCAACGACGTCGTCGCAGCGGATGCTGTGGCGTGTCAGCTCATGGGATATGACCCGTTCAATGTTATTCATTTAAAGAAGGCACACGAAGAGGGGCTAGGTGACGCCGGCTTCGTCTTCGAGTTAACAGACCTGCCTTACAGTCATCCGAAGGATGGAAACTGGACGAAACCTGACCCAGAGGTCTCGATATTCTATGAAAGGCTAATAGAGTACTTCCTATTGCTCCCTGGCATGCAGAATTTCTTCGATGTAACAGCCGACTATGTTCTCTACGGAATGGCTACAACGCCTTTACTGCAGGATTTGACCCCAGAATTGGAGAAGGTTCTTGACGATACCCTAAGCATGATTCTGAGGAGCGGATATGGAGGTAGTAGATGGAAAGAAGGGGACTTGGAGAAGTTCATGGAACGGCTAGGATTTGATGTTAAAACGGAGTATGATAAAATAATGAACCGTATTCGTGAATTGATTGAGTGAAAACAAGCAAGGTGGGTGGCCTCATATCCAAACCACGATGCGGGCGCCTGAATGAAAAAGAATTTTTAAGATCTCCACAGTTCACCATTGGGTTTTTCAGAATAAGCTCGTTTGGATAATTTTAGCTGCCCATTAATTTTATATTATTACTAGTTACAGAGAATGACTTGGCGGTTTGTGCTGCCGTGTAACCTAGAGGGGCCCCGACATTTCCAAGTTAGGCATCAACCAAAGGATTTCTCCTAGAATCGGGGCGCCCTCAAACCTTTCTATTCACGCTAGAAGTGTTAGTTACGTTTCTATCTATGATTCTTGATAAACTAAATTTGATGGCGCCTGAAGTAGGGTTTGATTATCCTATTTCTCCCATCATACTCATCCAACAATAAGCCAAACTCAACAAGCTACTTGACTTTGGACACGAACTAGATCTGCGCAGGTAAAAAATTTACTTGAGACGTTATAGCTAATTTGCTCTTTTGAACTTGCCAAGATGTCCTA
>CAZTZC010000152.1:0-5797 GCA_964618045.1 uncultured Candidatus Bathyarchaeia archaeon
GTCCCTGATCATGTTCCTCTCCCGCTCCTTCAGGTCGTCGCCGTACTTGACGTCCCTCCACCCCCCGGCGTTGTACCGTATGCTCCTGGCGTGCCCGACCACCACGTCCCTGTACCCCTTCGAGGCTAGATAGTCCTGGAAGAGCCTGCACGCCCCGCGGGCCTCCGCGACAATGAATGTGGCCCCTCTCTCCATGGCCGCGTCGAGTCTCTCCGTGACCTCCGGGGGCAGCTCCTCAGCCCCATACTTGCTGCTGCCCATCAAGAGCACCTTTTCCCCTTCAGCACTCAAGCCCCACGCCCTCGATCACTAGAAACCCCGCAGACAGAAATAAGGTAACCATCCCTCCCGCTGAGAGACGGATGCCTTCCTACGACTCGTCACCGATCACGTATTCAAGGCCCAGCTTCCTCAACGTATCGGGGAGAGGCTCGCTGGTCTCCTCGTCCCACCCCATGAGCCTGTAATAGTTCCTCAGCATCGGCTCCAGCACCGGCTTGATTCCGACACCCTTGTTGGGCCCATCCACAGGCGTAGACCCGTACCGCTCTGACGGCGCGTCAAGCTCCCTACCGATGCCCGCCCTCAAGTTGAAGACCTTCATGAGGTTCACCGCCCTGAGCCCGACGTTATTCGCCTCGCCCTGCGTGAACTCCCACCCCGTGACGGCGTTCAAGGCCTCGGTGAACAAGGCAAGGTCCAGCCCCGTGGGGAACCGGCAGTTGCCGAGGGAGTCGTTCAGTATCATGACCCCCTTCGTGAGGGCCTCCCCGTCAGAGACCTCCTCGGGGTGACCAGCCCACGACGAATACGGCGGCAACCCGGATATGCTCACATGGTTCTCCAGCGTCCCCGTGTTGGAGACGACGGTGTCGAACATTTCCCCCCACCTGGTTCTATGGTCGTGGCCCCTCGGCGCGTTACCCTTCAAAGTGTATATCGCCGCCTTCGCCGCCTCGCCGCCTATCTTCTGTGACGCCCTCATTATCCCCTCGGCGAGGAGGTCTCCGATACCCTGGCGGTGTGCTATCATGGTCATCATCTCCCTGACGGCGTCCACGTTCCCCCAGGTAAACTCCAGGCCGTTAAGCTGCTCCCTCGTCAGCAGGCCTCGCTCGTAGCACTCCATGAGCCAGCCCATCATCCAGCCCATCTCGTTGTTATCGAACCCCAGCCTGTCGCATACGCTGCTCAGCATAGCCGCGGCGTCAACGTCCCTGTTGTCGATCTGGGGGCCCCAGGCGGCCAGCTGCTCATACTCGGGCTCCTCGATCTCCATCCCAGCGTAAGGTCCCTCCGGGATGGTCATCATGGTGCTGTGATTCGCGGGGCACGCCCAGCAGGGGTTCGGCCTCGGACTATAACGCTCCCGTATGTTAGATCCCTTGAAGCCTTCTAGTTCCTCGTCTGAGATCCCCCAGATGTTCGTGGTGTAGTTTTTCACGGGAAGAACGCCCGGTCCCGCCTTCTGGAGATCATACACTGACCCCAGGGTACCGTTCAACTTCGTCGCGTTCTCTCTCACCCTCTTAACTAAGGCCCTATACCTGTCAGGGTGCTTCACCTCTACGCGTTTATCTCCCATGGAGACGGCTATCGCTTTCAGCTTCTTGGACCCTAGGACCGCGCCCAGGCCGTTCTTCG
The DNA here is from genome assembly GCA_964618045.1 of uncultured Candidatus Bathyarchaeia archaeon. Lineage (GTDB taxonomy): Archaea > Thermoproteota > Bathyarchaeia > TCS64 > TCS64 > RBG-16-57-9. The sequence goes on from CAZTZC010000152.1 coordinate 1,645, forward strand.
AAGCAGAGTGGCCCTTCCTCTCGTAGAGGCCCGTGAAAAGGCACTGGCTCTCTCCCGCCGGCCCGATGGAGATGACGCTCAACTCCCTTTCACGTTTCCCAAGCTCGTCCACGAGGACATCGTATGTCTCGTATGTCCCCTTCCCCACCAGATGGTCCGCGTCAACCAGCTCGGCTTCGTCTTGTTTGACGTTTAGGTACAGCCACCTCTCAGCCGCCCCTTGGATGATCAAGCCGTCGTAGCCCGAGAACTTCATGTATGAGCCGAACAGGCCGTTGGCCTGACCGGAGGCGACTCCTCCTGTGAGGGCCCCCTTGGTGACCACGGATATCGTCCCCGTTCCAGGGAAATCCGTGCCTCCGAGGGGCCCCGAGGCGAGTATCACCCTGTTCGAAGGATCCGACCAAGGCGTCGTGGGGGGTACCTCGTCGTAGAGGATCTTAATGCCGAGTGAGGCCCCGCCCACGTGGTTCCTCAACGTCTCCTCGTCGAAGGCGACCTCTGACAGCGTCTCTCTTGATAGATCGACTCTCAAGAGCTTTCCAGCGTAACCACCTATCATATCAGTAGACCCCGAATACAGAAATGTATAGTAATTTTAGATGTTAAAATTTTTTTGTTGTGTGCCTACACGCGCCGTTTGCCTAAGCTACTATGAACGTCACCCCACTTTCTATTGCGTCGTCGAATCTTTCCTTGACCTGAGGCAGCTTCTCAGCCCCGTACTTGCTGCTACCCATCAAAGAAAAAGCGGCGATGTCCAACGAGGTTTACTCGGGCACGCGGCCCACTATTAAGACGTAGCCACCGTGCTCGCTTATATACTTGGACACCCCGTCGTCCACCCGGGCGGCCCTCCTGTACCGGGGGTCGCTGATGAGCTTCCACAGTATCCTCCAGTAGTTCTTCAACATGAAGGTGATGGTCCCGAGCACGCCGAGCTCGCTGGTCATGCTGGGGGTCCCGGAGCTCCGCACCTCGGACATCTCTACGATCTCGAGGCCAGACTCCTCGAGGAGCGCCCTGAGCCCCTCGGGGGTGAAGACCCCGTAGGTGGCCGGGTGCTCCTCAGCGAGCCTGAGGAAATCCTCGGGGGCGGAGTCGACGACGGACTCGTTCGCTGCCACCAAGCCGCCGGGCCGGGTGACCCTGACGGTCTCTCGGATGGCGTCGTGCTTGTCCCCGGGGAGGGTGGTGATGACGGACTCGAAGAGGGCGAGGTCGTAGCTGTCGTCATCGAAGGGTAGGCTGAAGACGTCGGCGACCCGGAACTCGACGAGCTCCTCCAGGCGCTCATTTCTCGCCCTCCGCTCCGCCTTGGCTACCATGATCTCGGATATGTCGATACCGGTGACCCTGGAGCCGTACTCCTTGGCTACCTCGCAGGCGGTGTGGCCCGACCCGCAGCCTATGTCGAGGACCCTGGTCTCTGGTGTGGGGGAGCACATCTCGAGGAGTTCCTTGGTGGCCTCCACGCCGCCGAGGTGGAGGGCGGGGATGACGTCCGCCATGCTGCCCACGAAGTCGTACCATTCCCTCGTGGTTATCTCCTTGTCTCCGGTGATCAACGCTACACGGCTCCTTCCCGCTTCAGACAACTCGTCCTCAGTTTAGTGTCCTTTAAAAATAATCCGCAAGAAGAATGCTGTGGATCACCGTATGGCTTGGGGATGACGAGAACATGGATGAGGCTGATGACTGTATACGACAGTTTTATGGCTCTTGTATGCGATGATTCAGAGATGGTAACCGTCACCGCCGAGAGGCTGCTCGACCGCCCGATCATCGACGAGGCGACGCACCCTAGCATCGGAGAGAACATACAGGGGCCGTCCCTCGTCAGGGTGCCGGACTGGGTGGAGGACAGGCTGGGCCTCTACTACCTCTACTTCGCCCACCACAAAGGAGACTACATAAGGCTCGCCTACGCGGACAGCCTCCTGGGCCCCTGGACGGTACACCCGCCGGGGAGCCTGCAGCTGGAGGAATCCCATTTCCGGGTCGAGCCCCCGGAAGCCACGCAGGAGCAGGTCGAGGCTGTTTTGGCGCGCGTCACGTCGATGGGCTTCAACCTTGAAGGGCTGGGGCACGACCTCGTCAAGGAGATGACTTGGCCTCACATCGCGTCGCCCGACGTGCACGTCGACGCCGAGAACAGGCGGTTCATCATGTACTACCACGGCCTGGAGTCGTTCGGCAACCAGGTGACCCGGACGGCGACGTCGCGCGACGGCGTCCACTACATAGCAGAGCTCGAGGTGCTGGGGCGAAGCTACTGGCGGGCCTTCAAGCACCGTGGCTACACCTACGCGCTGGCCATGCCTGGGCGTCTCTACCGTTCACGTGAGCCGCTGACGGGGTTCGAGGAGGGGCCGCTGCTTTTTAACCCCGACATGCGGCACGCCGCGCTGCTGAAGAGGGGTGACACGCTGTACGTGTTCTGGACCCAGGTGGGGCACACGCCTGAACGCATCCAGCTGAGCACCATCGACCTATCGGGGGACTGGGATGGCTGGCGGGAGACGGGTGCCGTGGAGGTGCTTCGCCCTGAAACCATCTGGGAGGGCGCAGATGCGCCGCTGGAGCCCTCGGTGCGTAGCGTCGCCTATGGTCACGTGAACCAGTTGAGGGATCCGGCCGTCTACGTTGAGGGCGAAGACGTTTACCTGCTTTACGCGGTGGCGGGTGAGAGCGGCATAGCGGTCGCCAAGCTAATCCTTGATGATGAATAGAGCACGATCCGATGATCATGCGGCTGATCTTTCTCCATGTTTCTAGGAAATTATAAAAGACATTACTCGAAAGGACGGAGCATGGAGATACTCACCGAGAGGCTTAAACTCAGAGAGTTCACACAAGACGACTTCCAGGCAGTACACGAATACGCGAGCGACCCAGAGACCGTCAGATACATGCCTTTCGGGCCGAACACCAAGGAAGAAACCCGGGAATTCATAAACAGAAACCTGAAACGACAACAAGAACAGCCCAGAACCGAGTACGGGTTAGGAATCGTCCTAAAACGCGAAGATAGGCTCATCGGGGCCTGCGGGATACATGGCGTCACAGAGATGCAGGCCAGCATAGGATACATCTTGAACCGGGGTTACTGGGGCCACGGGTACGCGACGGAGGCTGCGAAAGCCCTCGTGGATCATCTTTTCGACGAGTTGAGTGTTCACCGTGTCTACGCTTCCTGTGATCCAGAGAACCACGCCTCCATCAGGGTCTTGGAGAAGGTCGGCATGAGTCTTGAAGGCAGGCTCAGGGAGAACATGATCATCCATGGAGAGTACCGTGACTCGTTGGTTTTCGGTATACTGGTTAACGAGTGGAAAACGAATAATAAGGTTCAACCGAATCGTTGATTATATCATGAGCCCATCCATAATTTGATTGAAGAAACCTTGTTTTAATCAGAGGCGGATTTTTCCTCATCGCTTCTGAGGGACCTATTTTGGATCTACTTGTACATGAGATGTAGTAAAAGACTCCCTTTATATCGTCCCCAGCAACGTCTAAACTAGGAGACCACGTTGAAGTTTGAAGAAGTAGTAAAAAAGAGAAGAAGCATCCGCAAATACAAAGACACACCCGTACCCAAGGAAAAGATCCTAAAGATACTGGAGGCCGCCCGGATAGCGCCCTCGGCCGCCCACAGGCAGCCGTGGCACTTCATAGTAGTCGAGGACAAGGATACCATCAAGAAACTAGCCAAATCACCGTGGGCGGCAGAAGCCCCGGTGATGATCGTCGGGTTAGCGGATCAGGCGGCGTCCCCCAACTGGTGTCTCAACGACCACGGGATAGCGTTCGAGCACATCGTGTTAGCCGCGACGGATCTGGGCCTCGGCACGTGCTGGATGGGGCAGTCCAACAGGGAGGAACTGGTTAAAGGCCTGCTGGGCATCCCAGACAATTTCAAGGTCGTCGCGTTGACGCCTCTGGGGGTGCCCGACGAGACGCCGTCGCCCAAGGAGAGGAAGAGCCTGGACGACATCGTCAGCTGGGGGAAATACGGCTCGAAACCCAAGTAACACCCCTGTATTTCCATTACTCATAATATGTCCCCTATCATCTGACCCTTTTCTTATTCCTGCGAACAACCAGTGTCCATGGGGTAGGTTATATGCACCATGTTTCATCTAAGAGT
>CAZTZC010000153.1:0-5707 GCA_964618045.1 uncultured Candidatus Bathyarchaeia archaeon
AGCAGCAGGATACATCTGATACTCAGTCTCAGGCCGCTGATGATCAGCAGCAGGACCAGCAGCAGGATACATCTGATACTCAGTCTCAGGCCGCTGATGATCAGCAGCAGGATACGTCGGATACTCAGTCACAGACAGGTGACCAACAACAAGATCAGCAGCAGGATACGTCAGACACTAAGTCTCAGACCGGTGATGACCAACAGCAGGACCAACAACAGGATACATCCGATACCCAGTCTCAGGCCGCTGACCAGCAACAAGACCAGCAACAAGACCAGCAACAAGACCAGCAACAAGACCAGCAACAAGATACCTCTGACACGCAGTCCCAAACAGGTGATCAACAGCAGGACACCTCAGATACTCAGTCTCAAACGGGCGATGACCAGCAGCAGGCCACCTCGGATACGCAGTCACAGACTGGAGACGACCAACAACAAAGCGACGCACCCACGTCAAGCACGGACGGCCAGACCAGCGACTCCGCGCCCCAACCCCAAGACGACCAGCAACCCACCTCCCAGACAGACCAGCAGCCCCAGGACTCACAGACGGAGGACCACCCTGCTTCAGGGTCAGACGACCAGGCTCCCAGCAGCGGAGACGCAGGCGACTCCTCCACTTCGTCGACGCAGCAGCCATCAGGCGGTACCGAGGATGCACCGTCATCCTCTACGCAGCAGTCATCCGACTCCCAGCAGCCCAGCGGAGGCGAAGACGCCCCCACCTCGTCAACTCAGCAACCCTCCGGTGACGCTGAGGATGCATCTACGTCATCGACGCAGCAGCCCTCGGGCTCTGACACTCAGCAGCCTAGTGGAGGAGAGGACGCTCCCTCCTCGTCGACGCAGCAACCCTCGGGCTCTGACTCCCAACAACCCAGTGGGGATTCCTCTTCCACCCAAAAGCCGTCAGGCTCAGGCGCTACCGACGACGCCTCGGTGTCCGGTGACGAAACGCAGCAAGCACCGGGTGGTGGTCGCTGACTGGGGGCCGCGATCGAATTGTTATATGAGTTTCAAAAATAGTAGACGTGAGGCTGATGCTCAAGCCATCGTACGAGATCAAGATAGGCAACGAGACCTATAAGCCGGGCTCCCAGAGCCCAGTCTTGAGCATCACCGTGAACACGAGCATAGATATCCCGGCGGATAGCTTCGAGCTCCTCCTAGGGGTCAGCGACGAGACCAAGAAGATCAAGGAGGGCGACTCCGCCTCCATAAAGATGGGGTACGAGGACACCCTGAAGAACGTCTTCGTGGGCGAGGTGGACAACGTCGTCCCGGAGCTCAGCTACATCAGGGTATTCGGCCTCAACTTCGCGTCGAAGCTCCTGGAGCAGAGGATAAACAAGACCTACGAGAAGCAGGCCGCCGGGAAGATAGTCTCCGACCTCGTCAAGCCCTTCCAGGTGAAGACCGACGAGGTGCAGGACGGGGTCACCTTCCCGTACTACGTCGTGGACGACGGTAAAAACATCCACGAGCACGTGAAGGAGCTCGCCGAGCTCTGTGGCTTCGACGCCTACAATACCAACGAGAACAAGCTAGTGTTCAATAAGTACAAGAAGAAGGACACCCACACCCTCGAGTACGGGAAGAACGTCATCTCCGCGTGGATCGACGAGGATAAGCCCTGGATAGGAAGCGTCACAGTGCAGGGGGAGAGCCCCAGCAGCTTCAAGGGCGCCGACACTTCCCACTGGCTAACAAAGCGGGCTGTGGAGGGGGTGAAGGGAGACGGGGCGAACATGCTGGTGCTCAACCCCGCGGTGAAGGACCAGGACACGGCCAAGAGTATAGCCCAGGTGATCCACGAGGCCTCCCAGAGGACGGCCAGGGGGAAGGTGGAGACCATCGGGGACGCGGACGTCAAGCTGGGGGACGCCGTGGAGATCAAGGGGATGCTGAACACGAAGATGAACGGCGAGTTCCAGATAAGGGGCGTGGAGCACCACATGAGCAAGACGGCGGGGTTCACGACGAGCATATGGTGGAGGAACTAGATTGTCTAGCATGGTAGAGATAATACAGAAGATAGTGAGGGACGAGATGGCCAAGAGGTACGTGGCCGAGCTGGGAGTAGTCACGTCCATATTCCCCCACAGCGGGGACAGCGACAAGGACAACTACGAGTGCAACGTCCAGCTCAAGTACAGGGACCTAGAGCTACGGAAGGTACCGGTGGCCACCCAGCACATCGGGTTGGCCAACGTGCCCAAGGTGGGGGAGCTAGTCCTCCTCAGCTTCGTCAACGGAAACATCAACTCGCCCATCGTCGTGGGCAGGCTCTACACGGACGAGGACAGGCCGCCGGTCAACCAGGGGGAGGAGTTCATCTACGTGCCGCCGTACTCCAAGAACCCTGACCTCAGGAGGCTCCACGTGGAGCTGCCTAGTGGCCTCACGGTCTCCGTCACGGACGACCTCGTGGACGTGCAGGCTGGGGACACGCGTATGAAGATGAACCGGGATGGCTCCGTTTCGCTTCATAGCAGCGGCGCCATGAAGATCTCCGCCGCCGGCGACTTGGAGATCGAGGCCAAGAACCTCAAGATCAAGACGGAGGAAGCGATAACGACCAACGCTAAGAAGACCATCGATCTGATATCGGACGACAACATCCAGATAATAACCCAGAAAAACATGGCCTTCACCGTCTCAGACACGATGCAGGTGGATGCAGGCTCAGACTTCAACGTCACAGCCGCAGGGAACTCCAAAACTATGATAGGCTCTCAGATGGAGATCAGCGCCGGCTCCACGGGCAAGATCTTGGCCGCTGGGCCCCTGACGATCAAGGGAGCCCAGGTGCAGCTAAACCCACCGGGGTAGAGAGGACGAGACAATGACATGTAAAGATCAGGCGGGAAACCCGGCGGGAAACCCGGCGGGAAACCCGGCGGGAAAGGGCTCGGCGGTCGTAACTGTTATTATAGCTTAGAGGGAAGGAAAAAACAATGTCCAAGGAGCTACTGGGGCGGGACCTGCGGCTGACGGAGGGAGAGCTCGGGCTAGATGTCTCCGCGTCCGAGAGCGGCGATCTGTCGACGATCACGGAGGAGTACAACCTCGCCCAGGCTCTCTTCATGAGGCTGAGGACCATGGAGGGAGAGCTGAGCGACCTGGGGCACAGCAGCTACGGGTCGAGGCTCTACGAGCTAATAGGGGAAGTGAACAACGAGAGGACCCGGGAGATGGCCCGCAACTACGCCATGGAGTGCGTGAGCCATGACCCCAGGGTCAGTGAAGTGGTGGACGTCTCCGTTGAAGCCGTGAAGGGGGAGCCCAACAGGATCGACATCTCCATCACCATAGAGGCCATCGGGCTCACCAACCTGCTCAACATCGTCTACCCCTTCTACTTGGAGGTCGCGTAATGTCGTTCAAGAGGAAAAGCTACGAGGAGATCCGGGACAACATCATCTCACACATCACCAAGGGCGTGGTCAACGAGAGGCACACCTACTCGAGGGGCCAGGCACGGTACAGCCTGGAGACGCTGTCCGCGTCCCGCATAGTCAAGATAAACGGCTACACGGACGGCCAGGACACCACCTACACGGAGGGCAGGGACTACCGGCTCTCCGACGGAGGCGTGGAGTGGCTGCCCAGGGGGGCGAGGCCCGACGACGACACCGTCTTCGAGGTGAACTACTCAATAGGCGAGGCGCGTGTCCTCACCGACGCCAACCCGGGTAGCGTCGTGCGGACCATCGTCGAGGCGGTGAGCCGGGAGGTCGACTACATGTACTCCCAGCTCAACCACGTCTACGACGCGGGCTTCATCGAAACCGCCACGGGGAGCTCCCTGGACCTCGTCGCCTCCATATTGGGCGTGACGAGGAAGACGGCGGAGCCGGCCATGGGCCACGTGACCTTCGGCAGGAACACGCCTCCGCCGGAGATCGGCATCGAGCAGGAGGCCCACCTCGAGACCGGTAGGGACCTCTACGAGCTCAATGTGACGCCAGTAAACGCGATAGCGAAGGTGGAAGGCACCCTCGAAGGAGAGACCCACGAGTTCCAGGAGGGCACCGATTACGCCCTCGACGGAGACAGGCTCATGTGGATCCAGGGTGCGGCGAAGCCCGACGCCAACTCTACGTTCTACGTGGATTACGTGGGGTACGAGACCATCACGGTGTCGCCCGGGAGCGCCGTCTCCAACTACGCCCGGAGGGCAGAGGACACCAAGACCTTTGAGACCATGGAGGAGAGGGTGTTGGATCCCACTCCGGACGGCAAGTGGGAGGCCCAGGTTCCTGTGCGGGCCGTCGAGCCCGGGAGCGGGGGCAACGTCTTCGCGGGGGCCCTGGCCGTCATGCCCCAGCCCCTCATGGGCGTAGAGTACGTGATCAACCGGGGGGACATCCTGACCGGCATCGACGTGGAGTCGGACGACGACCTAAGGGAGAGGGCGAAGCACGCCCTAGAGGTGGCGGGTAAGGCGTCCCTGGCCTCGCTGGACTCGGCCATAAAGGGCGTGGAAGGCGTCAGCTCCGTGCTCATCGAGGACATGCCGGACGGAGTCCCGGGGATAGTCAAGGTCGTGGTCCAGGGCGGAGCCGAGCATGAGATCCAGAGGGTCATCGAGGACACCAGGGCCGCGGGGATCAGGGTAGAGTTCAACCGGCCCAGGATTGTGAACCTGGACATTAACATCACGGTCGTCTACGGCTGGGGCGCGTCCCCCGTCAAGGTCCGGAACCAGGTGGAGGAGAGGATCAGGACATACGTCTCCGGCCTCGACATCGGGGACGACGTCGTCTACCACAGGATAGTTAACACGGCTCTGGAGGTCCCGGGCGTATACGACGTGCACGAGCTTAGCCTCACGGCCACGAGGCACGAAGCCGAGCAGGTCAAGAGCACCAGGGAAAACGTAGGTATCAGCGCCGAGGAGATGGCGCTGCCCCGCGAGGTGAACGTGCTGCTCAGGGAGAGAGAGCGGAGAGGAGCGTGACTTGGAGAGAACCCAGAGGATACTCGATAGGTTCCCGGAGTTCTACCTGACTTGGGACCGGGCCTCGCTCATCCATGAGCTCGTCACCGCCCTCGGGAAGCGCGTCGACGAGGCCGAGAAGGACGTGGACCGCATCCTCAGGGCCCACTGGGTCGACACCGCCAACCGCGGCGACCTGGACAAGCTCGGGCGCCTCTTCAACCTGAGGAGAAACCTGGGGGAGAGGGACGCCGACTATAGGAACCGGCTTAAGAGAGCGATAATAGAGTTCAAGGGAGGCGGCACACGGCAGGCTATACTGGACGCCGTGAGGATGACCCTGGGGCTGCCCTTGGACTACCACATCGAGATCGTAGAGAACCCAGAGATGGAGATGCACAGAGAGTTCACGGTCAGATCAGGGGACAAGTGGAGCTTCTGCAGCGAGAGTATCTACGACGCCGAGCCCGTGGTGGAGGTCTCCCTGGTTTCGGAGGAGGACGAGGCGATAAACAGGCCGACTCTGACCAACGTGGACACTGGGGAGGCGCTCACCTTCGACGGGAAAGTCGGTAAAGGACAGACCCTGGTAATAGAAGGCGGCAAGGCGAAGCTGGGCGGTAAGGAGGTAAAGAAGAGTCTCTCGGCCGAGAAGCCGCCCACGGTGCCCAGGCGGGTTACGAGGTGGAGCTACGACGAGCCCATCAGCGAGGAGATAGGGGTGTTCGACACCGCCGTATTCAACGAGTCCAAATTCGCC
>CAZTZC010000154.1:0-5679 GCA_964618045.1 uncultured Candidatus Bathyarchaeia archaeon
CTATGGTTTTAATGTGAGTTATTATGGTGCTTCGGCTTATGATGCTTGTTGGTTGTATGCTCTCTCGATTATGGAGGCGGGTAGCACGAACGTTACCATGGTTAGGAGGGCGATTTTAAACGTGTCAGATAATTATATCGGTGTTTCTGGTGATTGCAGCTTGAATGGTTTCGGGGACCGGGTCCGTTCCGACTACAATATTATGGGTTTTTCTCGTGTTGGGGATGACTTCATAGTCTTTGGTGAATACAACTCCACCCAGAAGACAGTCGAATTCGATATCATACACCCTAAGATACCATAACGTGAACAGAAATATGTTATCTAATGTATGCTAGGGGCTGTCCCTCCGGGGCTTTTGTCTTGTTACATGGAATAAGTAATTTCCTTACTTTCATCATTTTGATAACAGCCGCTTGAGTCCATGCATACTATCGACGATGTAGTCGGGGTGTACCTCCATAAGCTGCTCCCGGCTGTGGTAGCCAGTCAAAATACCCACCGTGTTGACTCCTGCCTCCACCCCCGCCTTGAGGCCGAAGGCCGTGTCGTCCACGAACACCGCGTGCTCCTTCTCCACGCCGAGCCTCTCCAAGGTGTAAAAGATCATGTCGGGGGCGGGCTTAGCTTTAGGCACGTCGAGGAAGCCTACGACGAGGTCGAAGACATCATCAACCCCTAGAAGCTCCAGTATCCGCTTCGCCTCGCTGCTGGTCTTGTTGGTGGCGACGCTCTGCCTGTACCCTATCTCCTTGAGACGCCTCAGAGCTTCCTCTACGTCGGGGAGCAGCTTGGTCAGCCTGGTGTCCGACTTCTGGAAGTGGTGTATGTACCGTTCCCGGAGCTCCCACTCCTTGCCCCGGTGCTCCTCGGGCAGCACCTCCTCCAGTATGTGTATGAGGCCGTGCCCCATCAGGGGCATCAGCTTGTCCTCCTCGTACTCCACACCTATCTCATTCAACGTATGTTCGAAAGCCTCGACTATGGCCTCCGTGGAGTCGATGAGGACGCCATCAAGATCGTAGATGATGAGCTCGACGTCCCTAAGCATACCCCACATACGCCTCGGGGGCTTAAACCCGTTTCGCAGCCAAGGTATATTAACCTCAGCTCCGGAGAATATACCGTCATTTCTAGGTGAATCAAGTGACTGAGTTAAACCAAGTCTGGAAGTGCGAGATCTGCGGCAACATCGTAGAGGTGCTCCACACGGGCGCTGGGCAGCTTGTATGCTGCGGCCAGCCCATGAAGCTCATGGAGGCCAAGATGACCGAGGCGAGCGGCTACGAGAAGCACCTCCCGGTGATCGAGGCCGGGAAGGGCGGCGTCACCGTGAAGGTGGGCAGCGTACCGCACCCCATGATTGACGCGCACTGGATCGAGTGGATAGCCCTGGACACGGATAAGGGCGTCCTCAGGAAGTACCTGAAGCCCGGAGAGAAGCCCGAGGCGGTTTTCAATACCGCCGACAAGGTCCTCCAGGCCAGGGAGTACTGCAACATCCACGGCCACTGGGCCACCAAGGCCTAAACCCCTTTTCTTTTTTCAGCAACATTTTCTGGAGTTCTCTCCTCTCGTCCTTCGACTGGAACAGGTGCGACGCGCCTCACCCGAAGGAGCAGCCCTGCTGGTGATGCTGGAGGAGCCGACGCGGCTCGTGAAACCCTAACGTGTAACCCTGTAGAGGTTCGACCTGCCCGCCCTCCCGCTTACCTCAAGAACCTTCATCCGCCGTAGGCAGTAGACCATCTTCTGGGCCAGCCTGATCTGGAGCCTCGACGCCTTCGCTAGTTGCCGGGCAGTGAACTCCTGTGGCAACCCCTCGGGCAGCAGATCGAGGTAATCCTTTGGGTCCCTGAAGATGTAGCTTTCGACTACGTCTACGAGTTTTCTGTCGTGGATGCTCCACCGGCGCCGCCGCCAGCTGCCCCTCCCGTCGTCGATGAGGTACTCCTCAGCGTCCACCAAGACCACCTCCAACTCGAAGCCGGGCGTCTCACAGAACTCTGGGATGTAGACGAGCTCACTGAAGACCTCCTCGACCCTCCCCCGTTTCGGTGACCTGCGCCGGGAGACCGGGGCCCCATCCCCGTCTAGCCTGATGATCCACTTGACTCGGGGCACAGGGTGGACCAGCCGCACCCTGTGTTTCCCCAGCAGGTCCCTCAGCTTGTCCTTTATCGCGGAGAAGTTGCCCGTCTGCACCTCTATGAGCAGCCCGTCCCTGACCACGTCCACGACGTAGCCGTCCACGGTGGCCTCCACCGCCGCATCCTCCCCGGTGTACCGCTCCTTGAGCTGGTTGTGGAGGCTCTGCTCAGTCACACATCTGATTACCCCCGAACAGCTATAAATGCTGAGAGTCAACCCGGTTACATGGCAGCGAACCCCGCCGTAGCCCTGGGGATCGTGTCAGGGCTCGCCGCCGGAGCGTTCATCTACGTAAGGGAGAAGAGCCCCAAGAGGGCGACTCTCGCCGCCGTCACCGCCTTCCTCGCCCTGGGTACGCCCCTCCACTTCATAATCGTCCCAGTCTTCGCCGGCTATCACGCTAACAAACTCATACACAGGTACATCGACAGGAACTGGACGTCTTTCCTCGTCTCCCTCGTCGGCCTCCCGATCCTGTTCGCCGTCCTACAGGCAACTGGTAGGCTCTACGTGACCCTATCCGTGCCGGAGCCCCTGGACCTCGGCGGGGTGCTAGCCGTAGGCATCGGCATGGGGCTCCTTTTCGCGCTGCTCATCGTCGCCGGCACCGTCTCCTACGCGTTGTCAAGCCTATTCGTCTCGTTTAGACGGCGTCAAACACACGACTGAGATAAATGGCTCCGCCGGAGTCGATGACGGGTTCACTCGTTTCAGGTGCCCTCGTTAAAATTAGGGTTAACTGTCAGGGTACACCGCTGAGGCCAGCAGCAGCGCCGGCCCGACGAGCACCCCGGCCCAGACCAGCAGCCCGAGGACGCCGTAGCCCACCACTATGAGCCTGTTCTTAGGGTCCCTCTTCCTCCGATCCCTGAGCGTCTTCTGGAGGACGGCGTAGCCGAGGCCCAGCTGAACCGATATGAAGATCGATGTGAGGAGGCTGCCGCTGCTGAAACCGGAGGCGGCCAGGGCCAACACCATCTGGGTGAACATGTTCACGGCGGTCCCCACGTAGAGCATGGACGCCCCCAAGCCGAGCCACATGGGCGCCCCCCTGATCACCTCCCTGCCGTTGACGTACCAGAAACCCATAGCGACGACGGCCACCAGCGGCCCGAACACAAGGAACGGGCTCTGCCCCTCCCAGAGCCTGATACCGAAGACGTCCACGGGCACCATCACCCACTCCAGGGCGGTGAACTCCTCGACGTAGCCCACAGCCAGCCCGTACCTCCCCCCTTCCTCCGGCTCGTAGACGGCGAAGTAGTAAGTCTCGGGCCCTTCCGGCTCGTGACGGTACTCCGCCAGGTAGATGTAGCTCGCAGGCGTGAAGGGCTCATACTCAGGCCCCAGCGACCTGTTCCCCTCGACAAACTCCAAGCCGTACCCCTCGGGAACCTCCAACCCATCAGGAGCCTCACCGCCAACCATGTCCGGCCCCATCACCGCCAGACTCGGCGTGAACGACGAGACCTCCCCCACCGGCACGAAGAGGCTGACGACGAGCCTCTCCCCCTCACCCAGATCCACTCTATAGTAGTGGGGCTCCCCCGGCTCATGGAGTTCCTCGTAGAGTGTCCACGACTTGGAGGGGGTGGGTATAACCAGGGCTGATTCAATGCTTCCCCCACCTTCAGCCTCCAGAGGGGTATGCGCGTAAACGAAAGAGGCGAGCAGAGCAAGCGCCACCACGACGAAAATCGGGAGGAACCTCTTTCCAGACACGATGGTGTTAGACAGCCGGCACCCCTTAAACGTGGCGCATCCACCCACCCCCCAAGGCTTAAATCTTATATAACTTACGGCGCTGAGAGACAGGGGACTGGGCGGCGCTCGGCTGAGAGGACTCAGGGTCGACCCGATGAACCCGAACCAGGTAATTCTGGCGGAGGGAACAGGTTGACGCGTTCTCCTGATGAATAGACGCCATAGGCTCTGAAATGGGATGTAGAAGCATGGAGTACTCTTTCTCGGACCTAAAGGGCAAGAAGACCTTGATCACGGGTGACCTTGGCTCGGGTAAGATCGAGTACGCTAGGAGGCTCCTGGAGGAAGCCATAGAGGAGGCGAAGGGGCTCATCACGGTCATCGACTTCTCGCCTTCGCTTCGCACCAAGGACGGCGCCGACGTCGGCGGCCGCCTGTACAACGGCGACTCCCCCATGGTCAGGGTGCTGAGCAGCAAGCTCATGAAGACCCCGAGGATCACCGCAGAGACACCAGAGGAGCTCGTCAGGCTCGCAGATTACAACCGCAACATAACGGAGGCCCTACTAGACCAGTTCAAGGGCTCGACGGACACGCTCTTCATAAACTACGTCCACCTCCACCTGCAGAGAGGCACGCTACAGACCCTCTGGGACGCCATCAGGGAGGTAGACACCGTCGTACTCACGGGCTGCATGGGCTCCGAACAAGGCGACGACCTGGGCACCGGCGTATCCCGGCGCGAGAGGACCCTCATGATGCGCCTCGGCTCGAACATGGATCAAGTGATCCAGCTCTAGCCCCCTGGCTGTCTAATGTGAACCCAAGAGGAACGTGAAAAACATATCACTCATGAGGGTGAATCATACACGTGACTCATCTTGGATAGACTTGGCGTAGGATTCATCGGAGCGGGGTTCATCGCGCGTTTCATGGCTGCATCCTGGACGGGGGTACGCGGCGCCGACATCAAAGCCATATACAACCACAGGGAGGCCTCGGCCAGGGAGCTCGCCTCCTACACCGAGACCCTCGGTCTTGGCAGGCCCGCCGTGTACACCGACCTCCACGAGATGCTGGAGGACCCCCTCGTGGACGCGGTCTGGGTCATGACGCCCAACTATAAACGGGTAGAAACCATGGAGGCGGTGGCCGAGGAGGCCAAGCAGGGCCGGAACGACCTGATCGGCGTCGCCTGCGAGAAGCCTCTGGCGAGGACAGTGGACGAGGCAGACGAGATGATGAGGCTCATGGAGGGCACCGGGCTGCTCCACGGCTACCTGGAGAACCAGGTCTTCGCGCCGTCCGTCACTAAGGGGAAGGAGGCGGTGTGGAGGCACGGCGCCGCCAACACCGGCCGGCCATACCTCGCCAGGGCGGCGGAGGAGCACGGAGGCCCCCACAACAGCTGGTTCTGGGACCCCCGGCTCAGCGGCGGCGGCGTCCTCCTCGACATGAGCTGCCACAGCATCGAGGCCGACAGGTACCTGCTGTCGGACCCGGAGAAGCCCAAGACCAGCCTGAAGCCCCTCAAGGTCCAGGCCACGACGGCGTCCCTCAAGTGGACCCGGGAACCATACCTATCCCAGCTCAAGGAGACCCACGGCGTCGACTACAGCGAGGCCCCCGCCGAGGACTACGCCTCCGTGAACATAGCCTACGAGGACGACGAAGGACGGCTCCTCCTATCCGAGGCGAAGACCAGCTGGAACTACGTCGGCCCCGGCCTCAGGCTCAGCCTCGAAGCCCTCGGCCCAGAGTACAGCCTCGCCATAAACAGCCTCAGCCAGGAGCTGAGCGTCTTCTTCAGCAGGAACGTGGAGG
>CAZTZC010000155.1:0-5591 GCA_964618045.1 uncultured Candidatus Bathyarchaeia archaeon
CACCTGGTTCCCCTGATCTCGCCTGACACCTGGTCCTTGATGTTGAAGGCGCAGTCGGGGTCGCCGCACCAGTTGATCCTGGCTATCATTCGTGACTCCATATAGACTCTAAGCTGGTCCATGTCGTAGGCGTCCACGATGAGGCTCTCGAGCTTGGCCTTGTCCCTGTCCCTGAGGTTCATGAACATGGCGTCGAACAGCTCATGCACCTTATCAACTAGCTCCGCCTCATCCACCATGGTCTTCTCGAAGGTATCTCTTCGTACCAGGGTGGCTTTCCTGTCCCTCGCCTCCCTGGGCCCCACCTCAACCCGCAGCGGGACGCCGTACATCTCCCACCTGTAGTACTTGTCTCCAGGGTTGAACCTGGGGTCGTCGTCCAGCACGGCCCTTACGCCTGCGTCCGTGAGCTTGCCGCATAGCTCCTCGGCGTAGGCGTTCGCCTGCTCCTCCTTTCCCTTGAAGAGGATGGGTATCACCACAACCTGCCTGGGGGCTACGGCGGGGGGCAGCACTAGGCCGTGGTCGTCGCCGTGGTGGGCTATCACGGCCGCCAGGGTGCGGCCGAAGCCCATGCCGTAGCACGTCGTCGTTGCGTAGGCCTGCTCCCCGTTCGCGTCCTCGTAGGTGAGCTCGAACGCCTTGGCGAAGTTGAAGCCCAGCTGGTGCACCGTGCCTATCTGGTTGACCTTGCCGTCCGGGTTCCACGTGTCGAACGCGATGCTGTAGTCGGCTCCCGCGAACTTGTCGAAGTCAGGCCGCTTCAGAGTGATGTAGCTGAGGCCGAGCCTGTCGTAGACGCTCCGGTATATCTTGGCTGCGGCCTTGACCTCCTCCTCGGCGTCCTCGTAGCTCACGTGGGCCGTGTGTCCTTCGTTCCACAGGAACTCGCGTCCACGGTAGAGGGGGCGGGTGGCCTTGGTCTCGTACCTGTAGACGTTGCACGTCTGGTGCATCTTTATGGGCAGGTCTTGGTGGCTCCTGAGCCAGAGCTTGAACATGGGGTAGATGGCGGTCTCGCTGGTGGGCCGGAGTAGGAGGCGGCGGTCCAGCAGGTTCTCGCCCGCGTGGGTTATCCAGAACACCTCGCCGGCGAAGCCTTCGATGTGGTCCTCCTCTTTCTGGAACGAGTCCTCCGGTATGACGACTGGGAACTGCATCGGCTCGTTGCCGTTGGCCTCGAGCCCTTCCTCGAGCATCGCTATGATGCGTTTAGCTACGCTGAACCCCCAGCCGGTGTAGACGGTGAACCCCTTCACGGGGTACCTGTCGTCGGCGACCTTAGCCTCCAGGAGAACGTTGTCGTACCACTCGCTGAAGCTCTCCTTGGGGATCAGCTCCTTCCTCTCAGAGGGGTCTTTCCCAGTCATCTCTTACTCCTCTTACCACCAGTGATGTCCTCGGGTTTTTAAAAAGGTAGGGGAACAACGCCGGCCATATGCTGGTTTGGGTTGTTTTCAGCGTCCGCCACATGGCAAACCATATACATACTGTATATGTATATTATCCATGCCTGAGATAGACGTAGACGACATAGTCTGTATGGAGGAGACTCACATAACCGTGAGGGGGTACAGGAGGAGGACGACCATTCCATCATGCGTATTCAAGTTCCTTGAGCTGGGTGACGGAGACGTGTTGAGGTGGGTAGCCACCAAGGACGGCACAGTGTTCATCACCAAGAAAACTGTATAACAAAATGAAACAATGATCTATACAGATAGTTCAACCGTCTGACAGACACCGTATTTACTGGATTTAAATATAATTTTAATAATTAACATCATATTTTATAGAAGAAACTTTATCCTCTTTACACTCAAATAGTAACTTCTAGGAAGTAGACGGATGATACCTCCATTAGACTTCGTATTTCGATTGTTTAATGGAGCCGTCACCATAGCGATTGCGTCTCTCCTCCTCTCCATCTTCAGGAAGACGAATAGACGCTTCTACCTCTACTGGGGCATCGGATACGTGTTATACGGAGTCAACATTATAATCAGGATGCTTACGCCGACGGAGTTGGGCATCAGCTTCCTTGGGATGATCGCGTTCCTGTTACTCATGCTGGGATTCGCGATGATGGTGGTGGGCATAGGTGAACTCGTTAACAGAACCAGAACGTTCCTCGCTTCATCTCTAACCATACTCTTGATTCCATTGATCCAGTTTATGTTAGGCAGAGAATGGGTGCCTCTGGTGATGACCTTGGCGTTGGCACCCTACCTCTTCATGGTGTTAAGCCTTGTAGTCATTAATTGGAGGTTCGGCATAGAGGTGAAACTACTAATCGCAGGGTGGCTGAACCTGTTCTTCATAAATCTTGGGTTCATAGCAGGGTTCGTTGACCCAGGTTTCACTGACTTGATGTCGATTATGGCTAAAATAGTTATATACTTGGGAATGACTCAACCAAGATTCTCCTTCTTCGCAGACGACCTTCGTACGTTTTTGATAGGGGGAGTGCCCGAGGAGTATATCAACCACGTTAAGGGTAAGTTGACCATGATTAACCAGTCAAACACGGGGAAGGGGAAAGACGTCCAATGGATCAAAGATCGGCTCCTCAACAACTCGAAGAAAGGTGTACGTACTATACTCATCACCATGTACGATCTCATCACCTCTGATGACATATACAACAAGGATGTTGCAGAGGAAATGTACTTGGTCAGGGTTTTACCCGGGAACCGATCCATCCTCAAGACCTTTGAAGATAGAATAATGTCGATTAACGATGACCTTAATCAGATAGAAATACTGTTCTCTGACGTTATCGGCTTCAGTAACGAGAGGATGATTCCATGTGAGATCATTCTATACACACTTTCACACATGATCCATACACATGGATGGAGAAGGGTTTACTCTTTCATCACGTCGAAGAATCCTGTTATAAAGTCCAGCCAGGTACAGTTTACCTGTTTCTATGATCCTAGGAGCCACGAGGACGAGTCTGAGATAATAAAGTTTGAGAACCTCGCTGATAGCGTGGTCTCCGTCTAAACAGTCTATGTGTGGCTCAACAGTTCGTTGAACCTTTCATCTCGCATACCGATCCTCTGGATGCGAGCCATTCCTTCCTTGCTGTGAAGGTACTTCTTGAAGGTATCTTTGGGAAGAAGGGTGACTTTCAAGGGTGTGTAGTTCATGAAGTCGTTTAGGTCTCTCCAGTCTTTATCAAACTCAACGAGCCTTTTGTTTACCCTATCTATAACCTCGTCCTCGCTCATAGTTTCCGATAACTCGATGTATAGCGATAGAAACTCCCGCGACTCATGAAGCTCTCTTCTAGCCGTGAAGTCGACGAACGGTATTTCAGCGTCGTGGAGCATGGAGACCATCTCCTCCTCGTTTATGCGCGTGAAGTTGTGAAGAACCAGAAGCCTGTCTGCCCTTGAATAGTACTTGAAGACGGGTATGTCGGAGTTTAACAGGTTGTCCCCCTTCGAGACGCACTCGAAGATGTCTGGCATGACGTATCTGTTTAGGTCGTTGTAGATCGGAGTCACTATCAGCTGATACCTTTTACCCGGCTCGACATCCATCATGCCGATGGTCTCGTGGGGCTCGGTCATGGTGACGATGTTCGGATCGACTGCCTGTTCCTCGGGAAGGAACTCGTGGTATACGACCCTCCAGTCGAAGAAGAATGAGCCAGGGTACTCCACTGAAGGCAACCCTGAGAGGAACGTCTCTGTTGACCCGAAAACCGTCTTAGGGTAGTGCCCGCTCTTCTTCTTTATCTTCTCCTTCAAAGGCCCAGCTGAGATGTCCTGTGTCAGGAATCCCTTGAGGTACATCTCGTCGTCGATCTGAGGACATATCTCGTCGAGGAAAGTCGTGACGGTCATGTACGCCATGTCTATTTTTTCATGATTCTTTATGAAGTAGTCAACCTTCTCCTTGAAGGTCATGTTGTTGGCGTCCTCGGGAACCATTTTAATGAACGCGGATTGGTTGCTCCTGAGGCTTGAGGTAATATGGCCTCCTATGAAAGCCCCGCCGGGGAGGTTCGCGTATATGGTGTCCCCCATCTCCAGAAGAGGCTTTGTGCCGTCGTGGGTGCAGATAAACATGAGGCTTATTACCGATCTCTTCAGGTTCTCCATGACCCCTTTCTTCGGATGTAAGAATATCTTGGGTTTGCTCATGGTTCCGCTTGTCTGAGAGCGAATGTAGTCGTCCAACGGGTAGATGAAGTCGCCCTCATGAGGGTTCCTGAAGAAGGGTAGGTAGTAGTCGTATCCTGTGAAAGGGATTTTATCTATCCCGGTGTTCTGCTCCACTCCAAGCTTCTTCCCTAAGCTGGAGTTGGCTACTCTCTTGATTTTCTTCTTGATGAGAGCCTCTTCCTTTGCGCTCACGTTACTCTCTTTTAAGAAGTCGAGAGCATACCATTCTATCAGAGGCTTCGCGGCGCGCATCACGAGCTGAGCCATGGTTTCGCCTCACACTGTAACTGGTTCCGTGTTGAAGACCTGGAAGCCGCGAGACGTGATCACGTAGCGCCTCGGCTGGTCGTCGAAGTCGATGCCGCGCACCTTGTCGATCATCAGCGTCTTGACAAGCTTGAAGTCGATGACGTCCTTCTGAAGCAGTATCACGCCGTCGGCTAGGAAGTGCTCCATGTAGAACTCGTTGTCCCTGGGCAGCCCTTCAGAAACTATCACCGCGGAGCATTCTAGCTGGCGTATCTGGTCGAAGAGCTGACCTATTATGTATCGTTTCTTGCCTGACCTCTGCTCGTGGACCAGCATGCTCGTCAGGGGGTCGACGAGGACGTGCTTGGCGTCGATCCTGTTCACCAGGTTCTCGATCTCCTTCTCGAGGGTGAACTGAAGTTTTCCTCGTATGCGTTCGTAGAGATCGACGTAGCCCTGGGCCTGGGGGATCATGTACAGATCGAGGACATCCAGCTTGTCGTCGTCTATGGCCTTCTGGAGGTCCCAACCGAACGCCTTGGCGTACTCGATCTTCTTATTCATCGACTCCTCCAGCGAGATGTACACGCATGGCTCGCCTCTGCTCACCGCCTTTGTGATGTACTGGAGCGACAGTATTGTCTTGCCTGTGCCCGGGCCTCCGCTTACAAGTAGTATGCTTTCCTCCGGCAAACCTCCTCCAAGCATATCATCAAGCCCTTCCACTCCCGTCGATACCCGTACCGGCTCGTATCCAGACATTTTAGCATCCGTCTCCTGTCACACATTCACCATGGCGAGCCCATGAGGGAAAAAATAGGTTATGAGACTGCTTCTTACCAGATCTCCCTCTTGTTCTCACCCATGAGGATAGTATCTTGATGAACGCCTATGGTTTATTTATACTTTATCCAGAAAGTGTAAATTGATCGATGAGTCGGGTTATAAGCCTTAAATCCAGCCATAGACGATGTCCCCCCATGCCGTCGAGGATGGGGCAGAAGTATCCCAGAGACGAAGAAGGCTTCAAGATGTTCCTGGTTGAACACCTGCGGAGGCGCCCCCGCATGGAGGTGAGGGACGTGTACAAGCTACTGTACCAGGGGGTTTTCGGGGTCGCCCACATCATGGGCGAGGAGGCCTGGGAGAGGCTCAGGGAGGAGG
>CAZTZC010000156.1:0-5544 GCA_964618045.1 uncultured Candidatus Bathyarchaeia archaeon
GAGATGCACTGGCACGGCGCCACCGACGACACCGACTTCGAGCACCTCTACGTCGTGCCCCTCAACAGCAAGACCACCTACTAACCCACGCAGACTCCAGAAAAACTCCTTTCTTCACGTAACATGAAGACAACGGACACGTAAAAAAATTCATTTACCCCATGTAACTAGGAACATGCACTGAATATTTTCAAGATTTCAACCCATCTAAACAAAAGGGGGAGGGAAGCCTAAGTATCAAGAGAAATCAAGCCTCTTCATTTAAACCAAGCTCCAGAACGACTCCTTTCCGGATCAAAAATATACAAAAGTGTAATCCACCAAGACGATTTTATATCAGGATTCAGAGACAACACCCACAAAAAATTTTCGAAGATTACAACCTACTTGTAACAACCCTAGACACAGGGCCCTGAGCAGCTAGGACTCGTAGATGCGGCCCCTCTCAGACTCCCCCCTGCGGAGCCTGTCCCTCATCTCCCTAGAGAGCCTGTTGGCCAGAGGCGTCGGATACTCCCCAGTGACGCAGCCCAGGCACAGCTTGTTCCTAGGCATCCCAGTCTCCCCGACATAGTCCTCCACGCTCAGGTAGCTGACGCTGTCGGCCCCCACCTCCGCGGCTATCTCCTCCGGGTCCAGGCGGGCGCCTATGAGCTCAGAGTAGGTGGCCATGTCTATCCCGTAGAAGCAGGGACCGGTTATCCGGGGAAAGGTGATGAACAGGTGCACCTCCTTGGCGCCCGCGTCCCTGAAGCGCTTCACCGTGCCCCTGGTGGTGTCCCCCCTCACCACGCTGTCGTCCACCACGGCGATGTACTTGCCGCGGATCATGTCCCCCAGCAGGTTCACCTTACGCCTGATGATGTCCGCCCGCTCATGCGCCCCTGAGATGAAGGCTCTCTGGGTTACGAACCTGTGCCTCCTGATGGCCTGCTCCCACGGCAACCCGGACTCCTCGTGGAAACCGTAGGCGGCGTCGTTGGCCGTCTCCGGGATTCCCACGCAGACGTCGCACCTGTTCACCTTGTCGGGGTAGCATCTGGCAAGGGCTCTGCCGAAGTCCACCCGAGCCTGGTAAACGTACTTGCCGTTGAACCTGGAGTCCGGACGGGCGAAGTAGGCAAACTCGAAGGCACAGAAGGCCTGCCTCCTCCAGGGCAGCACCTGCTCCTGGGTCACCTCACCGTCCTTCACCGTCATAAGCTCCCCGGGGATGAGCTCGTGATCATGCTCCAAGCCGTTGATGTCCAGGCCCACGCTCTCGCTGCTGAAGGCGTGAACCCCATCCTTGGCTCCATAGCATAGGGGTTTGACTCCCACAGGGTCCTTGAAGGCGAACAGAGTCCCATCGTCGGTTACCCCCGTGATGCTGTAGCTGCCGTCCACCCCCTCCATGCAGGCCCTGGCCGCGTCCCTCACGGTTCCACCCTGCTCAAGAGTCTGAAGCATGAGCATGGCTAAGGCGTGGGTGTCCGAGCTGCCCCTATCCGCCCCCACCCTCGCCTGGAGGTCCCTCACGTTGACTATGTTGCCGTTGAAGCTGACGGCCACGCTCCGCCTCTCCCCCCGGAGTGTGAGAGGCATGGCGTCGCACACCAAGGACTCCACACCGCTTGACCCGGAGGTGGCGTACCTGACGTTGGCTACCCCCACCCTGCCCCTGAGCACCCGGACCGGGCTCTCCTTCCCCGGGGCCTTCTCGGTGGGTATCAGGCCCAGGTTCGTGTATGACTCGATGCCGTCGCCGCAGGTGGCGAAGCCGTGGCTGTGGTGGCCCCTGTGGTTCTGGGCCAGCATCCCCCAGTAGAGGAGGGGAAACACATCCTCGTCCGGTGAATACGCGCCAAATACGCCGCACTTCTCCCGGGCCCTCACCCGAGCTCCTCCATGACCTGGTCCACCGTTTTCAGGTCGAAGTCCCCCAGCCTGGCCTGGCCACTAATCACCTTATAGGACGCTACACACCGCTTGGACACCTCACGGACCACGGGGCCGGGGATGGCCGGCGGCGGCCCGTCCCCCATGTAGCCGATGCGGCGGAGGTAGCTGCGGAGGAACTCCTTGTCCAGACACGTGGCCTCCTGGGGCCTCCCGGGCTCGTAGAACTTCTGGGCCCAGAACCGGGCGCTGTCATGGGTCGGAGGCTCATCTATCTGGATGAGCCCATCACCCAGCCGACCGAACTCCAGCTTGAAGTCAGGTATGATGAGGCCCCTGCCCTTGGCGACTCCCCGGTACTTGTCGAAGAGCCTGAACGTGGCCTCCTCCAGCTGGTCCCACTCGTCCCTCGTGACGAGCCCAGCCTCTATGGCCTCCCCACGGCTTATCTCCATGTCGTGGCCGGACTCCTCCTTTGTGGTGGGCGTGAGAATAACCTCGGGAAGCTCCTCCGCCATCACCAGGCCGTCCGGCAGCTCCACGCCGCTGATGACCCTGGCGCCCTTGCTGTAAGCCCTCCAGGCGGACCCGTAGAGGTAGGCTCGGCAGACCCACTCCACGTCCACGCGCCTAGCCTTGACGACCTTCATCGTCCTGCCGTCCAGGGCCTCCATGAAGTGGTTGGGGAAGACGCTCTGGGTCTCCTTGAACCAGTACTCGCTGAGGGCATGGAGGCTCTCACCCTTGTGCGGGATGAGCGTGGGATACACTACGTCGTAGGCGGATATCCTGTCGGTCGTCACGATGAGCATGTGGCCCCCCATGTCGTATACGTCGCGTATCTTGCCGCGCCTCGGAGAAGGGTTCCCGTCGAAGAGGTCGCTGGCCTCCAGGACCTCGACCTTGTCTGTCCCGAGGGGATCATCCACCATGTATGATTTCTTCATAGAGATCAACACCCATGAAACTTACACGCATAGAGCATATCAGGTTATATTTAGAGTTTCTTTTAACACCATAATGCAACATTAACATTGGTATAGCAAAAATTTCAGAGAAAAAGGATGCGGATCACTTACTTTGTACGTGTTTTCTTGAGGCAGTCATAGCAGATTCTCTGTTCCTGGTCTCCACAGTACTCACAGAAGTTCTTACCGCAGACCTTGCACTTCGTGATGAAGTCCTCCAGCTCGCCACAGATCTGACAATTCATGGTCGTTACTCAATACCGATGCATGAACCATAATTCAAACCTTTCTACGGTGCCATCGCACCGTGGGAGGCGACGAGGCAGGTAAGTTAATCTTAACAGCCAACGTTAAGTAACCCATGTTCACCGCCCAGCCCTACAGCCAGAGAGCCATCATAAAGGACACGACGCCCGAGCAAGTCTACAAGACTGTCCGGTCATGGCTCGCGATGAACGCGTGCAGCGTCCAACAAGCCACGCCCCCCACCTACGTAGAGGCGGTGTACAAAGCCAACCAGCCCACCTACCAAGTTGGGCTCAGAGACGACTACCCCAAAGACATGGCCATAAGGATGACGGCCTTCGGCGGAGACACCGTCCTCCAGATAAACGTGTCCCAGCGGGAGCCACGGTTCAAAGACAAGGGGTACCTCTACTGGGGCAGCCGCATCGAGGGCCTCCTTTGGGAGCTCGATACCCCTCCCACCAGAGAACAGGTCCATAGCCTCTACCCCCGAGATATGGTGTACAAAGAGATCAGGGACAAGGTCAGGTTTTACACGGTCGTCACCGCGGCCCTGATACTGGTCCTCGTGGCCTTCCCCCTTAAGATCGATGTCACCGTCCTCGTTTTTTTCTTCTTCATCGCCCCGGTCGTTCTCATCGGCGTACTCGACACCGTGGACTACTGGAGGCTCCTCAAAGCCGCGGAGAGACGCGGTCTCGGATAAACTTAAACCAAAGTCTACAGTATTCACATCGACTTGGTGTCCAGCAACCTCAAGAAGCTGTTCGAGAAGACAGTATCTGCCACGGTTAAACCACTGGGACGTTTAGGGGTAACACCAAACCAAATCACGGTACTGGGGATCGCAGTCGCCCTGGTCTCGGCCTGGCTCTACGCAGAATGGGACGGAAACAGGCTATACCTCGTATACGGCGCCTTGACCATCCTACTCTCAGGGCTACTGGACGCGATTGATGGAGTGCTCGCCCGAGCCACAGGCAGAGCCTCGAGGCTCGGCGGCTTCCTAGACTCGGTGGCCGACAGGTACAGCGACGCCCTGGTCCTCTCAGGCATAACCATAGGAAGATTATGCAGTCTACATGCTGGCTTCCTCGCCCTGACCGGCAGCCTCATGGTGAGCTACACGCGTAGCAGAGCCGAGGCGGAGGGCGTCGAGATGGCGGGAGTGGGCTTCTTCGAGCGAGCAGAACGAATGATGTTCCTAGCTGCATGTAGTGTGGCAGCATACCGGTGGCCCCATGCGTTAAACTACGGCGTCATTGCTCTCGCGGCGCTGGCTCACGTAACGGTTGCTCAGCGGATACTCTACTTCAAAAAAGGGGTCGAGAAGACCTAGCTTCTCGTACTCCTGCGTCTACGGGGCACGTATTTACGGTCATCCTTCGACCGGATCTTCACGACTCCGCGGTGTACTGCGCAGCTTATGCAGAGATACTTCGTCGTCTTGGTGCGGTTGATCTGCGCACCTTGATCTTTAAGCTCCTTCAGAACCCTCGAGTCCACCAGGCTGGTGTACTTGGTCACTCTCTTGGCTTTGTCTCGTGGTACTTGGGCGCCGCAGTAGCTGCACTGAACCATGCCGGAACGCCCTTTCCCCCCCTTGCTGCGTCCTCCGCTACTTCTCTTCTTAGGCATTCCCAAGCCTCACCACCGATATACGGAGGTCCGTTATAAACCCTACGAGGTCTCAGACAGCTCCTCCAAGATGAAGGAGACCACCTCGTCGAAGACTGTGCGGGCCACCGCTGCGTAGCCTTGAGGCGAGAGATGGACCCCGTCGTCGCTGTACAGGGGGTTCAGCCGCCCATCGGGGCCTGCGAGGGAGGAGAACAGGTCCACTATCCTGATCCCTTTGTCGTCGCAGTACTCTGTGATGAGGGCGTTGAGCTCCTTTATCCGCGCGTTCATGCCGTCGTCTGCCTCGGTGGGCGTCAACGTGCACGCTATGGGCTTGGACCCAGTCTCGAGGGCCCTCGCGTAGAGCCTCGTCAGGTTCTCCATGACCTGTCTCGGCTCCCTTCCTGCGTAGAGGTCGTTTATGCCGGCCCATATGATGACGTAGTCGGGGCGCTCGGCCTCGACGCTTGTCCGGAACCTTCCGAGCATCCCGTCCGTGCTGTCGCCGTTGATGCCCTTGTTGATGAAGAACGCCTCGTAGCCCTTGAGTCCCAGCTCCTGGAGCCTGACGCGGGCCATGGGCTCAAGCATGTCCGTGTAGGGAGTCTCCACGTAGCCGCCGTAGAGGCTGGGCGACTGGTAGCCCACCGTGAGGCTGTCCCCGAGGCACACGAAGGCGACGAACCTGGTGGTCGGCATATCAAGGCATCTGCGGGGCAGGGATATTAATACCTTGACCCAAGAGATGTACAGGTGAATAGTTTTGCCCGAGAGCTTAAAGAGCAGCGTCATGGGCGCCGACCTCGTCATGATAAACGGGAAAGTAGTCACG
>CAZTZC010000157.1:0-5500 GCA_964618045.1 uncultured Candidatus Bathyarchaeia archaeon
CCGTCCCGAGGAACGATACGAGCTGGCCGAACCAGACGACCGTGAACCCGCGCATACCAGAAAGCCGTCTAGACTGCGACGTCGTCCTCACCACGCCTCATCCGCTCCTCGCGCTTATATAGTGGACTCACTTCCGCTGAGCACCGTTTGTACTCACAACAGGTGACCTAGTCGTAGTCCCCGGGGTCCACGCGGACGTTCACGCGTTTAGCAATGCTGGACGCCATCCTTATGGCGAGCCTGCCGCTCATGGTGATGAGGTACCTGCCTCTCCTCTTCTCCTGGACTATGAGCCCGGCCTCCTGCAGCACGTCGAGGTGGCTGCTGAGGGTGCTGGGGCTGATCTCCTTGAGGGCGTCCTGCAGGTCGCTCACGTATAGGCCGCCCCAGGTGAGCTCCTTCAGGATCTTTATCCTGTGCTCGTTTCCCAGAGAGCTCATGACTGCGGCTGTGCGCTGGATCTCGCTGTCGCTCATCACGGTGGGTCTTTCCCTCGCCGGCCTGTGTTCCCAGAAGAGGCTTCTCTCCAGCTCGCTGGTCACCCCCTCCATGACGTCCTCCACGAAGTCGCCTATGTAGTCACCCAGACGGTCCCCGAAGTCTTCTCCCGGAAAAGGCCCCCTTATCTCGATCCTCTTCCTCGGCTTGCGACGCCTGTAGTAGGGCTCATCCTCGTCAAACCACTCGTCCTCTTTTTCTGGCTCTTCCTCTTGAGGCTCCTCTTCCGGGGCCTCGACGGGAACTTCTCGGCTCACGTCCTCCTCGGGGCCCTCTTCAGCTTCTTCTTGGGGCTCTTCGAGCTGCTCGGATACCCTGAGTAGCTGTTCACGCAGGAGGTTGACCTCCTCCCTCAGCTTTTTCATCCTCTCATCGTTGTTTTCAGACATCAAAACACATCCTATTCACTTATCTCCAATGTTTATTCGATTATTATCGAATTGAATACGATTATATTCATATTTAAATCTTATCCCCCGTGTAGAGGGCCTTCGTGGTCAAGAAAAAGGATTAGTGGAGAGGAGGATTAGGCTTCGAGGAGCTTCCTGCGCTTCTCCTCGGGAATCTTGCCGAGCTTCTCGATCTCGGCGACGTACTCCTCGATGAACTTGGGCAGCACCTTGAAGATGGGGAGCACCATGGGCCTGAACATGACGCGCCCCGGCTCCACGCCCAGCCCCGGGAGCTCCTCCCTGAGCTTCTCCACCAGCCTCTCGCTCAGCTCCGCGGCGTGGCTCTCCTCGATGTCCATTATCATGACGCCGTCGGCGCCGTTACCGAGCGCCTTCAGCACCACGTCCCTGTCCAGCAGCGCCGTGCTGGGGGTGCGGACTATCCTCATGTTCGTCGGGTAGTGGAGCCTAGCCGTGCCGGCGTTATCCGCCGCAGTGTAGCTGATGTTGTCGTCGAAGAAGCCCACAACCACCACCTCGTCCCCGGCGTCCTCGACGAGGCCCTTCACCTCCTCCACGAGGGCCCGCTTAGTGTAGTTGGGGAGAAGCAGCCCTCCCCGCGAGCATACGGCGACGCAGGCACCGCAGCCGTTACAGGACACCGGATCCACCACCGGCCCGGAGTCCTCCAGCTTGATGGCGCCCGTGCCACAGACCTCCACGCACATGCCGCAGTGGTCGCACTCACCCACTTGTATGGGCTTGAAAGGGTCCAGCGTCAGCTTGCCCTCGCCCAGGAAGTTGGTGACGTGGCTGGCCGCCGCCCTGGCGTCAATCACCGAGTCGTGTATGTCCTTGCAGCCGGTGGCGACGCCCGCAGCGAAGATGCCCTCCCGTAGCGTGCTGATGGGGTCGAGCTTCACGTGCTTGGCCGCGATGAACAGGTCCTCACCCAGCGCTATCCCCAGCCTCCCCGCCAGCTCACGGGTGCCCTCGCTGGGCACCATGGCGCTGCTGAGCACAGCCAGATCCACCACGTTCCTGAAGAGGAGCCCCGTGTCTATGTCCTCCACCATGATCTCCACGCCTCCCTCGGGTAGCGGCGTCAGCTCACCGGGCTTGCCGTGGATGAACACGATGCCCTTCTCACGTGCCTCCCTGTAGAAGTCCTCGAAGCCCCTGCCCACCATACGCATGTCCGTGTAGTAGACGTAGATCCTGAGGAAAGGCAGGTACTTCTTCAGCAGTATGGCCTGCTTCACGGTGTATGGGCAGCAGACGCTGCTGCAGTAGCTGACGCCGCGGTGCGGGTCCCTGCTGCCGGCGCAGAGCACGTAGGCCATGCTCTTCACCCTGTCCCCAGCCTCCGTGTAGAGTATCTTCCCCTCGGTGAGCTCGTTCTCTATTAGCCGCTCCACCTGAAGCGCGTCCACGACTTGGGGGTGTTCCGGGTGGTAGCTCTTGAGCTTGCCGCGGTCGATCATGTCGAACCCGGTGGCCACGACGACGCTGCCCACGTCCATCTCCACGACCCTGTCCTCGTTCTCCAGGCTGATGGCGCCCACCGGGCACGCCTCCACGCATTGCCCGCAGCCGATGCAGTGCTCGAAGTCGATGACGTAGCTGCTGGGCACCGCCTGGGGGAACGGCAGGTAAGCCGCCTTACGCTTGTAGAGCCCCTCCTCGAACTCGCTGGGCACCTCGGTGGGGCAGACCTGGCCGCAGCGGCCACACTTGAGGCACTTGTCGGCGTCCACGCCCCGCGCCTTTAGCTTGACAGCGGCCGTGTAGTTGCCTGGGCCGCCCGTCAGGGTCTCCAGCTCCGCGTTGGTGTAGAGGGTGATGTTGGGGTCGTTCTCGATCTCCGCCATCCTGGGGCTCAGTATGCACGGGCTGCAGTCCAGCGTCGGGAACGTCTTGCTTAGCTGAGCCATGCGGCCGCCGATGCTGGGCCTCCTCTCAACCATGTTGACCTTGAAGCCCGCCTCGCTGAGCTGCAGAGCCGCCGTGATGCCGGCGACGCCTCCCCCGATCACCATGACGTCCCTGCACACGGGTATCTCCTTTTTCTCAAGAGCCTCCAGCGTCTGGGCCCGCCGGACCCCGGCCTTGACGAGGCTCTCCGCCTTCTCGGTGGCGCCCTTCTCATGGATCCAGCTGCATTGCTCACGCAGGTTGACGTGGACCAGCTGGTACCTGTTGACGCCCTCCTCCTCGACGACGTTCTGGAACATCTTCTCGTGCATGTGGGGGCTGCAGCACGCCACGACGACGCGGTCCAGGCCGCGGCGCTTTATGCTGTCTCTGATCTGCTGTAGGCCTGGCTTGCTGCAGAGGAAGTCTGTGACCTGGGCGGTTGTGACTCCCTCCATGCCTTTGACGGCGTCCCGGACCTCCTCGCAGTTGACGGTGCCGCTGATGTTGCCGCCGCACCTGCAGATGAATACTCCCGTGGTCATAGCTTGCTCACCTTCTCCAGCAGCGCGTCCACCGGAACCGTGTTGACGTCGAACCCCAGCTCGTCTGGGGGTATGCCCAGCGCCAGCCCCAGGAGCTGGGGGTAGTAGAGGACGGGTAGCCCGTACTGCTTCCCCAGCTCGGCCTCCAGCGTCCGCTGATACTTGTCGTACATGATCGCGCAAAATGGACAAATCAAGACGAGTGCGTCCAGTTCCAGCTGCGAGAGGGTGTCCAGCTTCTTGCCGGTCATGGCCTTAGACGTTGACTCGCTCACCGCCAGGATGCCTCCGCCACAGCAGTCCGTCTTGCCGACGTAGTCGACCGCCTCCGCCCCCGTGGCCTCGACGAGCCTGTCCAGGCTCACCGGGAACTCGGGGTCGTCGAACTCCTCGAAGAGCTCCTTGGGCCTGACGTAGTGGCAGCCGGGGTGGGTGGCGACGCGGAGCCCTTTGAGGGGCTTCTTGACCTTCGTCTTCAGCTTTTCGAGGCCGTATGTCTCGTAGAGCATCCTCGCGAAGTGGATGACCTCGGGGCTCTCCCCCTCGTAGGAGGTGCCGAGGCTCTTCTCTAGGACCTTGTTCACGTTCTTAGCTACTTCGTCGTTTCTGAGGAGTTTCTCGGCCTTGTTGAGCATCTCTCCGCAGGCGCTGCACATGGTGACCACCGGTAGCCCCGCTTCTTCTGCTAGCTTGAGGTTGACCGCCGCCATGGCCAGGGCCTTGGTCTCGTCGATGGGCTCCACGGGGAAGCCACAGCAGCCGTACTCGGCCTCCACGAGCTCTATGCCCAGGGCCTCGGAGACCTTCCGCGCCGACTGCTCGTAGTTGACCTGCCTCGCGGGTATGGTGCATCCCAGGAACACGCTGTACTTCAACAATCATGCCTCCGCTATCTTCTTGACGAACCCGGGCTCGGCCTCAAGCCCGGGGAGCTCCATGTCGTCGCGCTCGTCCTCTGTGAAGTCGTCGATGGGGTATACCCTGCCGTTCTCGGCGAGGATGTCCATGAGCTTCATGAGAGCAGGCGGCGCCACGCCCTCATTGGCGGCCAGGTTTCTCAGGACGGTCATGACCTCGGGGGGGCTGACGTCCTGGGGGCAGCGCTCGTCGCACATGTAGCACATGCTGCAGAGCCAGATGAAGTCGCTCTGGAAGACCTGGTCCTTGAGGCCCAGCTTTGCTAGTTTCATGATCCTGCGTGGGCTGAACCGTTCCTCTATCTCCCTGACGGGGCAGCTGGCGGTGCACACCCCGCACTGGAAGCACTTAGAAAGGTCTGCGGCGCCGAGCTCCCTTGCGAGGCTCCGGAGGAACCTCGTATCCGCCTTGGAGAGGTCGACGACTGCGTCTGTGTTAACCATATTTATTCCTATTATCGTAACTTGGGTGATTAAAAAGCTTGAGAAAGCGAGAAAATTACTCGCATAAAATTCCCGATTATTTTAACATTTTACGATTTTTAGATATTGCTCTATATACATTTTTTATAGTCGTTCGCGTCTTTTATTTCGGGTAATACTATATGAAAAATAGTAAAATTGTAAAGATTCTGTTAATTCTGATAACACTAACCCTTTCAAGCACACCCGTTATGGCTGAGAACGAGGTAGAGAAGACAGGCCCATGGGCAGACGAGCTGTTCTTCAAGATCTACCTTAACCCTGAGGCAGAGTACCTGGCGTTGAAGACCGGCGACATAAACATCATGGACTGGGAGCTGCCGGCGGAGAAAGTCGCCGACGCGTTGGCTGACCCTAACCTCCTCACTGATAGCACGGCAGATCTCGGCTACTACCAGATAGACATCAACTGTCAACGCTGGCCCACCAGCAATGTTCACTTCAGGAGGGCTCTCGCCCACCTTGTCGACAAGTCTCGCATCGAGACCGACGTCCTGCAGGGATTCGGGTACGCGCTGGACAGCCCTGTACCAGTCGTCATGGGTGGCTGGGCCAACCCAGACATCAGGACCTACGAATACAGCTCAGAGTTAGCCGCCGCCGAGCTGGAGCTCGGTGGATTCATCGACACCGATAGCGATGGCATCAGGAACGACCCCGTGACCGGGGAGAACATGGCGGATGTACTCTTCTACATCCGTATAGATGACCCGGAGCGGAAGCAGGCCGGAGAATGGCTGGCTCAGGAGCT
>CAZTZC010000158.1:0-5452 GCA_964618045.1 uncultured Candidatus Bathyarchaeia archaeon
AACAACGTTCCCCATCTTGAGGAGCTCATCATAACGGTTGTTGATCTTGTTGTAAAGAAATCGATAATCAACGGCTTCTTCAGAAGGGTCTTTTAAAGCCTCATACTCCGTGCCAGTCACTTTTTTAAATTGAATGACCTGCGATCTACCCAGTGACTCCAGCACAAGTCCCTCATACTCAGGCGGAGTGATAATAGTGACCTTCTTCATCAAAGTGAATCACCTTAATGCTTCTTTAATTGATAAAAAGGTTTCCGGGGACCACCTTATTATAAATTACCCAAAGAAAAAAGTTTGAAACTAAAACGATCCGCTATTTTCTCCTAAGAAGAGTGCTGAACTGGGTAAGCGACGAGATCGTGACTGCGTTGATCATGTCGTACTCGGAGACTATGCCCACAAGCTTCTCCCCGTCGCTCACTAGGAGACGACGGACCTTCCTATGCCTCAGCTCCCTCATCGCGTCGAGGATGGGCGTGTTTTTTCCTATGGAGATGAGGGGACTCGACATGATCTCGCCTATCCTGCACTCCCTCGGGTCCCTGCATTTCACAATGACTCTGCCCAGAAGATCGCTCTTAGTCACTATACCGACGGGGCTTCCCTTCTCCGTGACCACGATGCTCCCGATGCCCTTCTCGAGCATTATCTCGGCCGCCTCCTTCACCGACCTTGAGCCTTCTATGGTGACCAGCTCCTTCATTATATCGAAGACGACTGAAGGGAACTTTTCCAATCCTGCTCACCTACTCTTCCTTCGGGAAGTCAGCGTGGATAAGCGTCGTCGTGGCCTCTACGCCTTCTATGGTCCTCAGTTTGTGGAACACGAAGTCGTCCAGTTTCTCCAGGCTGTCAACATTAACCTTGATGATGATGTCGTACTCGCCGTAAGTCGTTATTACTTCCTCGACCTCAGGGAGTTCCTTGATCTTGTAGTAGACCTGGACATCCTTCGCCGGCTGAACCCTTGCAAGAGTATAACTTACTACCAAATTGATCCTTCCTCTCTAGTTAAAAGAATATATTAAAAAGAAAATTTATGTTTATAGGTTCTTCACGGCTACGGTGAGCTCCTGGAGCCCCAAGTCGTCCATGACTTTGACGACGGCTATGGAGTCCACCTGAACCGCTGCCTTGACCAGCGTCTCAATGCCCGTCGGAGAGGCGAGCATGTCCTGCCTCCACAGGTAGATGATCTTCTTGGTCATCTCGGCTGACACGGCGTCCCTGTCCTCGGAGTCGAGGATTATGGACACCAGCTTGTCTGATAGGGGCTTGTAGAGAGACACTGGCACATTCTTTATGGCTTCCATCTTACCACGGTAGTAATTACTATGCATATAGAATATATGACGTTTCATTAAGAAAATTATAGAATAAATCAGATAAATTATGGATTCATCAGAAAAAATTTATTATTTCTATACTTTCTTTAAAGATATTTTTAGGTGTTTATCTATTTATATTAATATTGAATAAAAACTGGATTAATTTTAACATAGATTTGTATATTTGGTAGGAACCCGAAAAAATCTTTATTTCATGTATGGAAACATATAATTAGATTAAAGAAAACCACAATATCATTAAAGGAACCTAAAAATATTTCAACTAGTAGACCCATTATAATGATGCCATGTCTCTAGACATCCTCGACATGAAGATCATACAGTGCCTCACAGACGACGGACGATGCACATACAAGAAGATATCGGAGGAGGCGGGCGTAAGCGAGGCCACCGTCAAGAACAGGATCGACAAGCTCCAGGAAGAAGGCATAATAAAGAAGTTCACGGTCATATTGGACTACCACAAGCTGGGCAGGGCAATCAAGGCGTTCATCGGCCTCAGGGTTCAGCCTGCGAAACTCTCATCAATCGTCAAGGTTATAGAGAAGAACCCTGACGTCCACGTACTCTACCGCACCAGCGGCGACGTCGACCTCCTTATCGAGGTAATTTTCGAGCAGATGGAGGACCTCAACGCCTTCCTGGAGAGGGAGATAGCCCTCGACGGGATTCTTGGGACGGTGGTAACCATCGTGATCGGGCCCTACAAGAGGTGCCCATGGACGGGACTCTAGAGCCACGCGTCCTCCCTAGGCTTTGCTACCTTGAACACGATCAGGTCCTGTATGTTGGTGTGGTGCTCCTCCAAAGTTACTTTAAACATGGTTTCGAGGTAGCCCTTTAGGTACTGTGGTGGAACCGCCATGTTCTCGATTTTTATCTCGTCCTCGACCTTCTCGAAGGTCCCCCAGCCCAGGTTCTGGAGCTCGTTTAGCACAAGCGGCCAGTTGGCCTTCTTCGTCAGGTTGATGTCCCTGAACTCTGGCTTCAGCACCTTCCGCTTGAGGGCCGTCATGCTACCCACCCTGTAGATCTCATACTCCGTAAGACTCTCAAATAAGTCGAGGAGCATGCCCCTGTCCATGATGACGACGCGGTTCTCGCCGATGCGGTAGATGTCTGGGAGCCAGTCATGCATGCTGAGCCTCCTGAAGAAGAGCAGCGCCTTGTGGAGAGCCTCGTTCTTGTTTCTAATATAACGTGTACGCTCAAGGAACTCAAGGTAGTTGTACAGGTCGTCCTCTATCTCGACCTTTACCTCCTTCATCGGCTCTCCTCCTCTTCACCCAGATCCTCTTTTGACGCTCTAAGGGCATGAGTCTTTCTCTCACCAGCCACGCTGTCCAGCCTCTTGATGAAGAAGTAGACGGTGAGCCCGTACTGTACCATGAGGAAGAAGATTACGCCTATGGCGATGTACATGTTGCTGGGCTTCCTGTACCAGATTAGCCCTATGGCTATCGTCATGCCGAGGTATGGTGTGGCCAGCAGCGCATAGATGAACCTGCGGTTGGCGTCCAGTACCTCCGCGATGCTGGGCTTCTCCTCGGCCAAAACTATCTCACCTAGAAAGAATAAGTAAGAAAAAAGGTTTATGATCTTCTATTTTTGCCACGCCGAAGCCATGTGGCTGCTAGTCTATTATCTGAGGTATCTCCTTATCCGGCGTGTCCGTCAGCGACTTCAGCGTTGACTCAAGGCCCCTGAGCCTGTTACGTAGGGTGACCTCCGTGGTGCCCGCCGCCTCCGCGACGTCCTTCTGTATCCTCTTGTCGTCGTTGTCGATGCACGCCATGTAAAGCGCCGCCGCGGCGACGCCCCTTGGATCCTTACCGGTGAGCCCACGCCTATCCTTGGCTCTCCTTAGTATGTCTATAGCGTACTGCTCGGTGTCCCTCCTCAGGTTGAGCTTAGACGCGATGCTCGGTATGAACTTCATGGGATCGTCCACAGGCATCTTCAGCTTCATCTCCCTGATGAGGAGCCTGTAGGTGCGCGCCACCTCGCTGTGCTCACGCGTGGACGCCTTAGTGATCTCCTTCAGGGGCCTCGGCACCTTCGACTGCCTGCACGCCGCGTACATGGACGCAGCGACGAAGGCGTCGATGCTCCGGCCCCTGATGAGATCCATCTTGAGGGCTCTGCGGTAGATGAGGGCCGCCTGCTCCTTGACGCTCTGGGGCAGATGCAGGGCCGCCGCCATGCGGTCAAGCTCCGCCATGGCGATGCTCAGGTTTCGCCTCCACGTCTCGTCGAACTTGCTGCGGTTGTCGTACTTGCGGAGCCTATCCATCTTGATACGGGTCTCGTCCTTGAGCCTGTTTCCCTGCGCGTCCCTGTACCCGTTGAAGACCGTGGACAGCCCCTTGTCGTAGAGGGTGTAGCTCATGCCGAGCCCTGTGCGTGTCCTGCTTTGCTTCTCTTCGGCCGTGAATGCCCTCCACTCTGGGCCCCTGTCTATGAGCTCCTCTTCCACCACCAGGCCGCAGTTGGCGCAGACCATCTCGCCGTTCTCCGGGTCGCTTACTAGGTGGGTGCTCCCGCATCTGGGACACTTGTTATCGACTTTTTCCTCTCTCACTCTAACTCTATCCCTCGTGATTTATACAAGAGAAACGTATATGGATATTTTACCCATACGTAAATTATAAATAAACCGACTTTTATATAAGCATTTCGAGGGTAGCCCTATGCCTAAACCCAAGGGGACATGCGGCGCGACGAAGATGAAGATACTGGCAGTCATATGCAACGACTGCGAGAACGACAACGAGTCCTACGGTTACAGCATTTGGCAGCAGCTCAAGACCAGCTTCTACGTATACATGGATGACAACGACATAAGGAACGTCTACCACCACCTCAACGACCTCTGCGCACTGGGCTACATAACGAAAAACGATGGCCCCGAGGACTGCACTAAATGCTTCTATGATCTGACACCGCGGGGACACGGAATCAAGCATCGCTACCAGAAGTTCATAGACATACTAAACATGAGCCCAAGCTAGTTCTCCAGGGACACATGTAGAAGCACCACGTCCCCGACCTCCTTTACAGAGCCGCCCTTGGGCATAGAGAACGTTAACGGTTCATCTCTCATCTCGACGATGTACACCACACGGTCTCCTTTCTCAGCCGCGTCGATGACAGTGCCCTGTACCTGGACCTCCCAGAGAGAGCCCTCAGAGACTTCGTCCAGCATCCTCCTAAACCTCTCAAAGTCCCTGACGTATCGTCTCCCCAGCTCCGTCATCTCGGTGCTTCCCCCTCCGTGTCTCCCCCCCTTCGTGGCGGATATGAGGGGCTCCCCCAGCTTCTCCTCAGCCTTCCTGATGAGGCCCCACGCGTACCTGTAGCTCATGCCCAGGGATGAAGCGGCCTCCTTGAGGGTCCCCTTCTCTTGTATCTTCCTGAGTAGGCTGTAGACGCCTGGGCCGAAGACGTGGCCTTCGTCGGTCTCCAGCCAGAGCTTGTAGGCCGGCCTTGCTCTTCGCACCTTGATCATGGCTATCTGGGCGGCGTCGGTTGATAACCTTTGGCTCATGCGTCCGGTGTTGTTGTTTATGGAGTCTACATACATTTTCTTAATAAAGCGGTACGAGGAAAGCTCTCCAAACCTAGGTAACTGGTGTTGGTATAATAATGAAGACCATGTCCAAGTCAAGACGGGCAATGACCGGTCTAGAGACCGCTATAATCCTCGTCGCCTTCGTCATCACCGCCGCGGCGTTCGCCTTCGTCATACTAAACATGGGGTTCCTGACGGCCGAGAAGGCACAGTCGGTGATCTCCGCCGGCATTAGCGAGGCCAGCAGCTCCATGCTCATAGACAGCGGCCTCGTCGCTTTCTTCTCTAACACGTCTATCCCTGGAGCCCAGCAGGCAGACATATGCTTAACCAAGGTCGTCTTCTACATGAAGCTGAGTCAGGGGCACGAGCCGGTCGACTGCGATGACAACAGGCTGGTAGCCACCTTCACGAACGACGTATGCCACGGTGAGATCTATAACACCAACGGGACAGTCATGACCATAATGACTGCTAACGGTGACACCGACACCCTGCTCGAGACAGGGGAGAAGTTCAAGGTAGAGGTCGA
>CAZTZC010000159.1:0-5394 GCA_964618045.1 uncultured Candidatus Bathyarchaeia archaeon
GTATGCGTTGTGGGTTCAGGCTATCTGGGCACCCAGATAGGCGTCACATGCGCGAGACACGGGTACACCGTCAACATGCACGACGTCTCTAAGGAGGCGTTACTGTCCTCCGAGAAGGCCGTTGACGACTACGTACTCGAGTGGATGAGAGTTGGCGACGTCTCAGAGGACGAAGGTAACAGTATAAAGTCGAGGATACGATTCCACGAAGACCTCGCTGACGCCGCGTCTCAGGCAGGCATGGTCATCGAGGCTGTGGTGGAGCGCCTCGACGTCAAGCGCGAAGTTTTCAAGAGACTCGACGAGCTATGCCGCGATGACGCCGTCATAGCGACGAACAGCTCATCCATAAGGGTCTCCAAGATAGAGGACGCGACGAGCAGCCCCCAACGTGTCATCAACATGCACTTTTATGGGCATCCTTGGAGGCGGCGGGTCGTAGAGCTCATGAG
This sequence comes from uncultured Candidatus Bathyarchaeia archaeon, assembly GCA_964618045.1. Taxonomy (GTDB): domain Archaea; phylum Thermoproteota; class Bathyarchaeia; order TCS64; family TCS64; genus RBG-16-57-9. The sequence continues at coordinate 453 of CAZTZC010000159.1, forward strand.
GGGTTCATCTACGTCGGACGAGGTCATGGAGAAGTCACGTGAGTTCTGCAGAAGCATAGGCCTCTACCCGTTGATGGTGCTGCGGGAGAGCACCGGCTTCATCTTCAACAGGGTGTGGCGGGCCGTCAAGAAGGAGTGTCTCAGGGTCGTGGACCAGGGCGTGGCCTCGTTCGAGGACGTGGACAGGGCTTGGATGAGCCTCTACGACACAGCCATGGGCCCCTTCGGGATGATGGACCGAGTGGGGCTGGACGTGGTCAGGGACATCGAGATGGTTTACTACGAGGAGTCCGGGGACCCCTCGGACGCGCCGCCGGGTATCCTGCTCAGGAAGATCGAGCGAGGTGAACTGGGCGTGAAAACGGGAAAAGGCTTCTACAGCTACCCTGACCCGAGCTACATGGAGCCGGGGTGGCTCTACGGAGATGCTTGACCGTTCATAGTGGAAGAACAAGCTTGACGAGTTCCACGTTTGAGCCCTCTACCTCCTCCTCTATTGTCGCCTCGCGTCTGAATCCGTTCCTCATATAGAAGTTGACGGCTCTTTCGTTGAAGCTCTCCGTCTTCACAATCATCTTTGTGTACCTGTCATCCTTGGCTGCTTCGATTGAGTGCTCTAAGAGTCTGCCGCCGATGCCGACGCCGGTCATGCTCTCAAGAACGACGATCCCGGAAAGCTCCACAAGTTCGTCGTCGATCCTGCTGTTCGAGGAGAACCCCACCACCTGTCCATCGTTTAATGCGATGAAGACGCGGGTGTCGTCCCTTTCGAGCAGGTTCGAGAGGAACCCGCGGCTGGCTATGTGTCGCACGTTCTCCTCTGTCGCCCCTGTCCAGCCTAGGGCTCCGGGCCCGGCCTCCTTCCACGCTTTCAGCAGGAACTCGATGAGGCTCTCGACGTCTTCTTGCTCCGCTTCCTTGAATATCATCATCCATGTCATCCATGATTAAGCTATTATTATTGATCAAGTAAGCATATGCTTGAGACTACATGATTCATCGATTCAAGCCCAAGCTGTATTATCACACCTACGGCCCCAACGAGCCCGCATACCACGTGAAGCCGGGTGACACCATCGTCGCCCCCACGGTGGACGCCGGAGGAAACGACGGTGAAGGCAACCCTATTCCCGACGAGATGAGGCAGAAGGCTAAGGGTACGTCCCTGAGCCGCTCAAACCCTTTGACGGGTCCCTTCTACGTCGACGGCGCTGAGCCGGGAGACACGTTAGTGGTGGACATTCAGGGGATAAAGCTCAACAGATCCTGGGCGTACTCGTCCATCCTTCCAAGGTTCGGCTCATTGACCGAGGAGGCTCCTGGGAGAAGCCTGTTGCTGAACGACCCGCTTCCAAGCAAGAGGTACCAGTGGGAGCTGGACACGAAGAAAGGCGTTGGCACGGTTGAGCTGCCGGGAAGCAAGATTAAGAAGGTCTCGATCCCGCTTCACCCTTTCATAGGCTCCATCGGGGTCGCCCCGCGGTACGGCAGGGTGGAGATGTCGTTGGCACCCGGGGAGTACGGGGGCAACATGGACTGCGTCGAGACCTGTGAGGGGTCGACGCTGCAACTGCCTGTGTTCGTCGAGGGAGGGTACCTCGTGTTCGGGGACGTCCACGCTGCTCAGGGAGACGGTGAGCTCTGTGGGGTAGCGTTGGAGACCTCGGCGGAGATCACCTTGAAGGTGGACGTGCTTAAAGGTGAATCCATCGAGTGGCCGAGGATTCTGGACGACGAGTGGATAATGACGGCGGGCAGCGGCAGGCCCCTCATGGAGGCGTACAAGATCGCCCACGTGGAGATGGCGAAGTGGCTCTGCGGCGAGCACGGCTTCGAGAGGTGGGACGCGCTACAGTTGCTGTCGCAGGTGGGTCGATGCAGGGTAGGTAACGTGGTTGACCCAAACTACACGGTGGTAGCAAAGTATCCCAAGAAATACCTGCCGAAATAGAGCATTAAAAAAACTTTTATTAATAAAACGTGGTGGGGATCGCCTCCACGGCGTTCCCGCTACATGGGCCAGTTAGTACCTTGCCGGCCTGTGCTTCTTGAAGCATTCTTGGCAGTAAACTGGACGGCCTTCGGTCGGTTTGAACGGGACCTCGGCTTCCTGGCCACAGTCAGAGCAGATGATCTTGTGCATCTCCCTGGGGCCGCGGTCGTAACTGCGCCTCTCTCTATAATCCATATCTTTCACTCCTTCTACGTTGCTATACTCAGAATATGTTGATACTCCGCGTATACCCTTCCCGAACATGCACCGAATTTAAACCTATGGTATTTCAGAGCCACTACACATACAATCTCGGTTCAATCTGAACTAAAAATGACCGTCTTCGTTGAACCGAAACCTTGCATGTAATCAATCTTTAAACCATGAATCAATAATGTATCCATGGTTAAGCGGGTTCTCGTCATCCAGAACGACGCGCCGGAGACCCTCGGCCTCTACGAGACCTTCCTACGGGAGAAGACGGATCTCACCCTCATCCACGCGTACAGGATGAGGGAATCCGAAGACTTCCCACCGGCCAACGAGTTCGATGCCTTCATTGTGGGGCCCACACCCGTCTCAGCCAACGACGCGCTGGACCACGCCTTCCTCCGAAAAGAATGGAGCTACCTACGGAAGATAGTGAACTCAGGGAAGCCGACGCTGGGCGTATGCTGCGGCGGCCAGATGCTGGCCAAGCTTCTCGGCGGCGAGGTTAAGAAGAGCCCCATGGAGGAGCTTGGGGGTTACACGGCCACCCTCACCGACCAGGGCGTCTGGGACCCCCTCTTCAGGGGCTTCCCGCCGGTGTTCCCTGTATTCCATTGGCACAGCGACATGTTCACCGTGCCCCCCGGCGGCGAGCTCCTCGCCACAGGCGACCCCTGCCCCATACAGGCGTTCGCCAAAGGCAAAGTCCGAGGAGTCAACTTCCACCTGGAGATCACGGCGGAGGACGCTGAGAGGTGGGCGGCAGCCTATCCCGAGGAACCGGCGCACATAGGAAAGACCGCTGAGCAAATCATCGGGGAGTGCAGGGAGAAGGAGCCAGAGATGGCCCGGCTGGCCATGAGGCTCGTCGACAACCTCCTCGCCATGTGATGGTTGCGGCGGCGTCTGGTTGCTCGGTCTATGGTCGATGTTTTTAGGGCATCATAGCCTGTTATGAGTTGAGTGGTGGATGGGGTTGGGTGACGAGTACGTGTTGGCTCTGGACGAGGGGACCACCAGCGCGAGGGCCATCTTGTTCGACATACGGGGCTCCATTAGGGGTGTCGGTCAGAGAGGCTTCCCCCAGCTGTACCCCCAGCCGGGCTGGGTCGAGCACGACCCGGAGAAGATATGGGATGCACAGATGGCCGGCGTGAAGGAGGCGCTGGATGTGGGGGACGTGGGGCCCGGCGAGCTCGCAGCCGTGGCAGTGACGAACCAGAGGGAGACATCCGTGCTCTGGGACAGGGAGACCTGTGCCCCTGTCTGTAACGCCATCGTTTGGCAGTGTAGACGAACCGCGGACGCCGTCGAGTCTCTCAAGGCTGAGCATGGCCCGCTGTTCAAGACGAGGACGGGGCTCGTCCCGGACTCCTATTTCTCGGGCCCGAAGGTCGCCTGGATGCTTGACAATGTTGAGGGGTTGAGGGAGAGGGCCGAAAAGAGTGAGATACTCTTCGGCACCGTCGACTCGTACCTGCTCTACCGGCTGACCGGGGGAAGGGTCCACGCCACGGACTACTCCAACGCCAGCAGAACGCTTATGTTCGACATACGTCGCCTCGACTGGGACAGTGAGCTGCTGGAGATCCTGGGCGTCCCCGACTCCTTTCTCCCCGAGGTGATGCCGTCCAGCGGCGTGTTCGGTTACACCGATCCAGAGGTCTTCGGGGAGAGTGTCCCCATCGCAGGGGTCGCAGGCGACCAGCAGGCCGCGCTCTTCGGGCATTGCGCCTTCGATGAGGGCGAGTCCAAGTGCACATACGGCACCGGCAACTTTCTCCTGATGAACACGGGGAGAAACCCGGTTCCCTCTGATAGGCTGCTCACAACGGTGGCCTGGGGCCTAGGCGGCGAAGTCTACTACGCCCTCGAGGGAAGCGTGTTCGTCACGGGGGCGGCGATCCAGTGGCTGAGGGACTCGTTGATGATGCTGGGCGACGCCAAGGAGTCCGAGACGCTCGCGAGGACCCTCGACGGTAACGACGGCGTCTACTTTGTTCCAGCCCTCACCGGGCTGGGTGCGCCGTACTGGGACCAGTACGCCCGGGGGATCATCACGGGGATCACCAGAGGCACCGGCAGGGCGCACATCGCCCGAGCCGCCCTGGAGGCCATCGCATATATGACGAGGGACGTCGTCGACGCCATGAAGATCGACAGCGGGCTGGAGATGGACGAGCTCAGAGTCGATGGAGGGGCTGCAACGAACGACTTCCTCATGCAGTTCCAGGCCGACATCCTAGGCGCCGTCGTCACCAGACCTCGCGAGATCGAGGCAACGGCCAAAGGAGCCGCCTACCTGGCTGGGCTCGCGGTAGGCTTCTGGGATGGCCTCGAAGACTTGAAGACGTTGCAAACAGAGGCCGAAGAGTTCAAGCCGGGGATGAGCGAGGAGCGAAGGGCGTCGCTATACGCCGGCTGGAGAGCCGCCGTGAGCAAAGCTCTTTCCTTGGAAGGACATGGCTAATCATGGGTCGGTGGATTAGACGATGAATAAGGATGTAAAATGGGTCAAGTTCTCGCTGCTCAGACCATTCGTCTATGACGTCTTTAGAGGAATGGGTGTACCAGACGGGGAAGCCGATATATGCACCGACGTGCTGCTGGAAGCCGACCTTAAGGGCTTAGATACCCACGGCGTCAACAGGCTCAAACCCGTCTACTACGACAGGGTGAGGGCCGGGCTCCAGTCCCCCGTGACGCGGCTCGACGTGGTCAGGGAGGGCCCGACCACGG
>CAZTZC010000160.1:0-5289 GCA_964618045.1 uncultured Candidatus Bathyarchaeia archaeon
GCCTACGTGGGCGACCCGTGGAACGTCTGCCAGAGCCTCATGGTAGGTAGTAGCCTCATGGGCATTGACTGCTACGTGGCGGTGCCCAAGGGCTGGGCGCCCAACGAGAAGATCACCAAGTTCGCCGTGGAGCATGCGGCCGACGGCGGCACCCAGATGGTGGTCACCGACGACCTTGAGGAGGCGTTCGGCGGAGCCGACGTGGTCTACGCCAACACCTTCCACAGCATGGGCCACAAGGACATCGAGGAGCGTAAGAAGGCATTCGCCAAGTACCAGGTCAACGACGAGACGCTGAAGCTGGCCAAGAAGGACGCCATCTTCATGCACTGCCTCCCCGGGTACCGCGGCGAGGAGATGACTGACGGCGTCATAGAGGGCCCCCAGAGCGCGGTCTTCGACCAGGGCGAGAACAGGATGCACACCGAGAAGGCGGTCCTCACCCTCTTCATCCCATGACCATCTAACCTTTTGTAAAACAAGTATTCGATAACCACCCATTAAGTCATACGCAGGGAATACCCGGCACAAAGACTATAAGCGATAGCATAGATAGAAGAGCAACTCAGTAAAATAGGTAGACACGTAGTGGCTTCAATACTCAGGGAAGTATTCTCAAACCGTAACATCCTAGCCATCGGGACCACCAACATGCTCTACCAGGTCTTCAACGGTCTCTGGGAGCTATGGTGGAGCCTATACCTCCTGGAAGAGTTGAAGACACCTGTGTTTGTCGTAGGAATCCTCGCCGCCATACAGAACACGAGTCAGATACTTTTCCAGCTTCCGGGGGGAATAATAGCCGACAGGATTGGTAGAAAGAAGGTCATCGTCTTCGGGACCGCGTTGAGGACCGTTGCGCCGCTGTTGTTGTTCTTTGCAAAATCGTGGCAGATGGTGGTTCCCGGGCTCATACTGAACTCGATGTCGAGTCTCTATGGCCCTGCGTTCAACGCCATAATATCGGAGTCCCTGCCGAAGGAGAGAAGAGGATCGGCCTTCGGCGCGTACAGGATGTTTACAAACGTGCCCCAGATATTCATGCCTGTTGTCAGCGGCTACTACTTCGAGGTGTTTGGGCTCGGACGCGCCGTGAGATACGGTCTACTCATGTTCACAGGTGCCATGGTGATAGTAACCGTCGTGAGAGCCGTCGTCATCAAGGAGACTCTTGAGGACCCTAGCACCGGCAAAACCGGGTCTCCCATCATGAGTAAGGACCTCTGGAAGACCTTCAAAAGCCAGCCCCGAACCATATACGCCATGTTGGTTGTCGCCGTCATAAGCGGATTCGCCATGCGCATGACCTGGACCTTCCTCACGCCGTACGCGATAAACGTGGCCGGCCTCACCAAGACTCAGTACGGGATTCTTCAGAGCCTCGCCATGGGCATCTCGGTGCCACTGTATCTCATCAGCGGGATGATAGCCGATAGATTCGGAAGGATGCCTCTGATTCTGCTGGCGAGAGGACTAGGACCATTCGACAGCTTGAGCCTCTACCTGTTCAAAGATTACAACCAGCTGTTGATGGCCTATGGCGTCATAGGCGTCGCCGGTGGACTGGGAGGAGGCAGGCTTAGAGGCGGAGGCTACATGGGTGGCCCAGCCTGGCAGGCGTTGATCGCTGACATAGTGCCGTCTAAAGATCGAGCGAAGATCATGGGGCTAATGGGCACGATAAGCGGTGTCGTGGGGCTCCCTGGGTCGCTCCTCGGCGGATACCTGTATGACCGTGACCCCAGCATGCTGCTTCTCGCGGGGAGCCTGCTGGAGGCGCTGTCCATTCCCATAATACTGCTCTTCGTCAGGGAACCCAAGGCGTCGGTAGTCGATGCCTCGGAGATTCGTTAGGGTTATTAACCCTACAAGTTACCTTATGCCGATGGAATATGGCTAAAGTTCCTAACGTTGTCACACCCATACCTGGGCCCAAATCCCAGGCACTCATCGATCAGCGCAGCGAACTCGTGCCGCCGGGCGTCTACCTGGTGCAGCCGGTGAGCATAGCCGCCTCAAAAGGCTGTATAATAACAGACGTCGACGGTAACACGCTGCTGGACTTCACCTCAGGCATAGGCGTGACCAGCCTGGGGCACTGCGTCGACGAGGTCGTGAAGACCATAAGCGACCAGGCAGGCAAGCTCATCCACAGCTGCATACACGTCGCCAACTACGAGCCCTACGTAGCCCTGGCGAAGAGGCTCACCGAGATCACTCCCGGGAGCTTCAAGAAGCGTGCCCTCATGCTCAACAGCGGCTCTGAGGCCGTGGAGAACGCCGTCAAGATCGTCCGACAGAGCACCGGACGCAAGAACATCCTAAGCTTCGAGAACAGCTTCCACGGCCGCACCTACATGGCATTGACCCTGACCGGCAAGTGGGACCCCTACAAGGTGGGGCTCGAACCCTTCGTCCCCGGGGTCTACTTCACGCCGTTCCCATACGCCTACCGATGCCCCTGGGGCACTACCGATAAAGAGGAGTGCGGCAAGGCGGCCATCCACCACATCGAAAAGAGCATCTTCAAGACCCAGGTGGACCCTGGCACAGTCGGCGCCATCATAACGGAGCCGGTGCAGGGAGAGGGTGGCTTCATCGACCCTCCCAAGAACTTCCTGCCGATGCTGAAGGAGCTCTGCGAGGAACACGGAATCATGTTCATCGACGACGAGGTGCAGACGGGCTTCGGCCGCACAGGCAAGATGTGGGCCGTCGAACACTACGGCGTAGAGCCTGACCTCATGACCATGGCGAAGGCAATAGCCAGTGGCCTCCCCCTGAGCGCCGTTGTCGCCAGGGACGAGCTTATGAGGGACATCTATCCGGGCAGCCTGGGAGGCACCTATGGCGGAAACCCCATCGCCTGCGCCACGGCCCTCAAGGTCATCGAGATAATTAAACGGGAGAAGATCGTCGAAAAGTCGGCGAAGCTGGGCAAGAAGCTCAGGAAGCGCCTCGACGAGTTCTACTCCAAGTACGAGCCCATAGGCGAGGTCCGCGGATTAGGCCCCATGCTTGCCATGGAGTTCGTCAAAGACAGGAAATCCAAGGAGCCCGACCCTGAGACCAGCAGCGCCATAATGAAGGAGTGCCTGAAGAACGGCCTCATGACGCTGAAGGCGGGGCTATACAACAACGCCATACGGCTTCACCCGCCGCTCACCATCGAAGACGAATACCTGGAGACCGGCCTAGGCATCCTAGAGGCGGCCATAAAGAAATACTCCTAAACCTTCTTTCATTTATTTTAACTACTTCAGCGTCGATTAGTTGTCCATGAAGCTGGGCTTCCACGTCTCTATACGGGGCGGCGTGGATAGGGCGGTTGACAGAGCCGACGTGGTCGGTTGTACCACGTTCCAGATATTTACCCAGAGCCCTCGGATGTGGAGGCACCGGGAGCTCAGAGAGGAGGAGGTAAAGAGATTCAAAGAAAGGCTGCGGGAGACCGGCATAGGCCCGGTGTTCAGTCACATGCCTTACCTCCCGAACCTCAGCACACCCGACCCCGTGAACTACCGTAAGTCGGTGGACACGTTAACGGCGGAGATAAGGAGGTGTAACCAGCTCGGGATAAGGTACCTTGTGACGCATCTCGGCAGCCACCTCGGTTCAGGGCCCGAGAGAGGCATGGAAAGGATCGTTGAGGCGCTGAACCATGTCAACACCGTCTTCGATGAGACGCCTATCCTACTCTTGGAGAACACGTCGGGGAAGACAAACGAGGTGGGCTCCACGTTCAACGAGATCAGCCAGATCATCGACAGGGTCGAGTCTGACAGGGTGGGAGTCTGTCTGGACACTTGTCACGCCTACACGCGGGGCTACAACATAGCGACGCGGCAGGGGCTATCCGAGGCGCTGGACGAGCTGGACAGCCACGTGGGTCTAGGGAGGCTTCACCTCGTCCACTTGAACGACGCTAGGGACCCCCTCGGCTCCAGGCTTGACAGACACGAGCACATCGGCCTGGGATACATCGGCGAGGGAGGGTTCAGGGTGATCCTGAACAGCGTCCTCAGGGAGGTTCCGATGGTGATGGAGACGCCTATGGATGAGAGAAGGGTCGATGTTGATAACATGAGGAAGGCTATGGAGCTCGCCGGGCTAGAGATGGACGAGTAACGTGGTCTGCTGGGTCTGAGAGTGGGGCTCGTTGAGGATTATCCAGAGGGCTGTGCTGCACATCTCGTGTAGCTCGTCGTATGGGAGTAACGGATACAGTTTTTTTCCTGTCTTGAGGATGAGGTCTATGGTCTCTATCTTCTTATTCCTTTGCGCCGCCTCTATCTTTGATGCCTGTATGAGCTTACTGATATCCGATCGCCGCTTGTTAACAGCCATCATTTATTCTCAGACCACCAAAAAATATAATTTCGAGGTATATAAATATTACAGTGTTTACCCCAAATTTATTTCTAGACAGGTCAGTAAAAGTGGTTGTGTGGTTGGAAATGGTTTTAGACGAGCGCCTAAAAACGCTTGTTTTAGACGATACAACTGTTTTACCTTTTTTCGTCCCTTTGGAGTAACACATCTATACCGGATCTATCTTTGATTGAGCTCAAGATAATTTGTGTGTTACCTGAACCAACATATTTAGGGGCAAAATTAAAAAACAGGGCTCTGCATCCATAGTGCAGTCGCGCCCCGGTAGCTTAGCCTGGTAAAGCGTTTGCTTGGTAAGCAAAAGATCGCGGGTCCAAATCCCGCCCGGGGCTCCATCACTGGCTTATTACCGTCTTAATCTCAGGCTTCTCTGACACCGTTATTGTGTGCTTCTTGATCGTGTCCCTGATTCTCTGGATGGATTCAACTATCTCAGGCTTGAGTTCATCGTTCACGGAGTAGACGTACACGGGGTCGAATTGGAGGTCTTTCTCCTGGAACCTCTCCCTACAACTGTTACATCTATAAACCCTCTTCAGCTCGGCGAACCTCTCCCCGCAGAGCCCTTCACAGACGTAGTGCCTCCTAGTCTTTTCGAAGACGTCGCTGCCACAGTTCGGGCAGTTGAACAGGGAGGTGACGTCGTCCGAGCCGCAGCTGGGGCACACCATCCTCATCCCCATCTTCGTCTTGTGGAGCACTCTGTAGTGGGTGAGTATGTTGAGCAGCTTCTGCATCCTGTCCCCGGACGCGATGCCTGGTATCAGGTCGGTGTTGTATCCGTGTGTGGTGTGTACAACGGGGGCGATGTGCCTCAGGTTACGGTTATGGAGCGTCGACAGCAGACCATAGACATGCTTGTTCTGGTATAGTTCAAATCTGCGTTCCCTGAATTTC
>CAZTZC010000161.1:0-5217 GCA_964618045.1 uncultured Candidatus Bathyarchaeia archaeon
TGGTGGGTTTGATACTTGAGAAGCTGCTTCCCCTCGGCGCGTCGATAATCGTCCTCGACCCGAACAGCGACTACGTCATGATGAAGAAGACGGCAGGTGATCAGATTAGCAGCATCGCAGAGGATGTGGCGATATATCGTCCACCGGGAATCGAGGGAAGAAGATACAGCGACGAGGACATCGGTGGCGTAGAGTCTTACACGGTTGAGTTCAACAAGCTGGAGGACTCGGAGATATTCGAGGTCGCGGGTATAAACGAGAAATGGGTTCACCTCAGAGGCATCATATCTGACGCCTTGAAGGCTCTTGAAGGAACATATGGCCCGAAACAGCTCGTCGATCGGTTGAACTGGATGGCCATGAACGACGAGGACAGGGTCAGAAGGGAGGCGGCGGGGAGGGCATCCAACTACATCCGGTGGCTGACCCGCTACAAGGTGTGGGGAACTCAGGACATACCCCTCGAGGACTTGACCAAGCCGAAGCACATGAGCATAATCGACCTTGCCGGCTTGCAGAGGAATGTGACCCAGTACATAGTGCAGAAGACCCTCGCAGACGTATGGCAGCTAGCCGTAACAGGGGGGCTCAGGTTCCCCATATTCTTGGTCCTCGAGGAGGCGCATAACTTCGCGCCAGCGGATCAACAAGGCTTCAGCACGGGCATCATCGAGCGGATAGCGTCTGAGGGAAGAAAGTTCGGTATATTCCTCCTCGTGGTGACCCAGAGACCGAACAAGATCAACAGCAACGTACTGAGCCAGTGTAATAGCCAGATAATCATGAGGCTCACAAACCCGGAGGACATGAGCGCCGTACGTCGCAGCAGCGAAGGGCTCAGCGAGGACCTGTTCAACGACCTGCCCGGGCTAAACAGAGGGGAAGCAGTCATAGTGGGAGACCTCACCAAGATACCGACAATGGTCAAGGTATCAGGGAGAACCACGGGGGAGGGAGGAAGCGACATAGACCTCGACGAGGCGCTCAGGAGAGCGCTGGAAGCCTATGATCGGCATAAGAAGATGGAGCCCGAGAAAGCTAAGGATAAAGAATACGATGTAAAGTGGTAGAATTGGTACGGATCGTATTAACAGGTGATAACCATCTCAACCTCTACAACCAGAAACTGGGCTCAAAGCTCACGGAGCGGCGAGCCAGAATCGGCAGAGCATGGTTCGAGACCGTACAGTACGCCATCGACCACCAGGCAGACCTGTACATCAACACTGGAGACTTGTTCGATCAGCTGTCACCGAGGAACCCCCCGCGCGCCAGCGTCATAGACGGCTTCAGAAGACTCAGAGAAGCCGGCGTATCATCCTACATAGCGGCTGGAAACCATGAGGTGCCAAGCAACGAAAGAGATGGAGTGTCCCCCCATGCCCTGCTGCGAGAAGCGGGGCTTGCTCACGTCTTCGAGAACAGGATCGACTTTGAACAGGTTATAGAAGACGTGGGGGGCAGGGAGGTTTCCGTCGCCGGGATGAGCTACAACAGAAACCTAGCCCCTAAAGAAGATCCCCTCGAAGATAAAACCATACCCGCGGGCAGAGACCTGAACATAGCTATCCTCCACTACAGCATCGAGGACATCGCGCCCCCTATCTGGGAAGAACCAATGATCAGGAAGGCTAGCATCGAGAGGAACCCCCAGATACAGCTCTACGCAATGGGGCACATCCATGAACACATAACCACCAAGATCAAGGACAGCCATATCGTCTACCCCGGAGGCACAGAGCACTATGACTTTGGAGAATGGCAGAAAACCACAGGCTTCGTCGTAATAGACTACGAAGAGAAAGCCGAGATCAAGTACATCCCCGTCGAGAGCCAGCCCATGAGGCAGCTAAAGCTCCACACCAGCCATACTCTGCATGACAGGATCACTGAGTCTATACAATCCGAGGTAACCAAGGCATCAGACAAGGATGGGCTACTACAGCTCGTGCTGGAGGGAGACCTGCCCTTCAAGAAGTACACAGAGATCGACTTCACCGAGATCAACAAGTCTGGGATAGCACAGAACTTCTACTTCGAGTACATCGACAGGATCAAACCCACAGGCGAGGGGCTCCAGTTCAGCAGCAGCGAAGGCTTGAACCCAAGGAAACGCCTTGAGGAGGTCGCCCTCGAAGCCGTGAATCAGAGCAGCGGAGACGACCAGAAGATATGGCAGCAGGCCATGAACTACGCCATCGAGTATTACCTGAAGGAGCGTGACCAGTGACGTTCAAGCTGGTCTCTCTCAGGGCGAGCGGCTTCAAGCGCCTCAACATCGAAGACAGGCTGCGGTTCCCAGAGGGAAGGCTCCTCGTCCATGGACGGAATGAGAGCGGTAAGAGTACCCTGATGGAGGCTATCCACTACGCCCTCTACGGTATGCCCCTCAGACCCAGCAAGAACGCTGGAAACGATGACATCATCTGCTATGGGCGAGACCAAGCCATCGTCGAGCTAGAGTTCAGCATCGAGGACACAAATTACTTGGTGAGGAGAGAGCTCCACAGAAAGAAATCCAATGTTCATCTCCTCAATAAACGGGAACCCGATGGAGGACTCAGCAGGGTAACCACTGGTGCAAGAAACGTCAACAACGAGATCAGCGAGATACTCCACGGCATAGACAGCGATGCTCTACTCAACAGCTGCCTCGTTGAACAGAAAGAACTTGGGAAACTCGAAGACGCGAATAAACAGGAGCGTATCAAAGCCATGAGCAGCCTCCTCAACCTCGAGGATTTCATCGGCGCCAGAGACGAGCTTAAGAAGGACGCAAATGAGCTGAGGCAGGTCCACTCTCAGACCATGCTCAGGCTGCAGGAGGCGGAGAAAGCCAGCAAAGACTACGATGAAGCAGAGAAGAGGCACGCCGCCGCCGAGAAGAGGCTCGCGGAGATAGAAGATGAGCTCAGGGATACCCTGAAGAGGCTCTCTGAGCTGGAGGAATCCATCAAGGCCCTTGAGGAGATGAAGAGTCTCAAGGCAGCCGTGGAAGAGACGAAGCTGAAGCGGGGCGGGCTTGAAGGACAGCTCAGGCAGTTGGAGACCAGGCTCGGAGACGTGGAGAAGGCGGAGGAAGTCATCGAGGAGATAGAGGAAGACCTTCCCACCGTCGAGGCTGAGCTGAAACGGCTTGAGGAGAAGACGGCTGCCCTTGACGAGATACTCAGGCTGGTCAGGGACCGCGACGCACAGAAGGGCGGCGTCGAGAAGACCACGATCAGGATCGAGGAGGCGACTAGGCTCCTATCGGAGGCGTTGGAGGCCCAGGAAAAGCTCAGGGAGCTTGAGGGAAGGGTTTCACAGCTAGCACACGCTCGCGAGGCGGAGAAGGCGTTCAACGCAGTCAGTGTCGCTTCACAGGGGCTCGTCGAAATAAAGTCGGGGCTTGAGCGGCTGCGCGAGCAGCTGGAGGACCATGAGGCTAAGATAGAGGGCCTCAAGGAGTCGGAGACCGTTCTCGCCCGGCTTGAGGAACGAGAAGATCAGCTTAGCCAGCTGAGGGACGCCACACAGAGGCGGCGTTACATTGGGCTGCCACTGATCGCTGTGGGGCTGCTTCTCCTCGTCCTGTACTCGGTGCACATAGCCCTGCCAGTAGTAGGTGTGATACTAGCAGCCACGGGGGCTATCCTCTACGCGAGAACCGACGTCAAGTCCGTGGACGATGAGCTGTACCAGGCTAGGAGAGATAGGGAGAGGATGGCGGGGGACATCTCTCGCATAAGCGAGTTCAGAGGCCATATGGAGGAAACCCAGAGACAGATCAAAGAGGCCGAGGCACGGCTGGGGGAGGAAGAGGAAAGACTTGTTAACGCGCTCAACACGCTGCCCAAGGAGCCGAGGGAATACAGTTCCCTTGTGAAGCTTGAGAACCCGGCTACAGTGGACCATCTGAGGGACGCAGTTCAGGAGGACCTGAGGTCCCTTTCAGGCATCGAGGGACAGATGGAGTCATTAAGGGACGTGGCGAGCGAGCTGGAGACGCGGCAAGGGGACCTGAAGGAGCTCGAAGATCAGGTTAAAAATGAGCTCAAGGCAGTCTCCGAGCTGAACGATGCTATCGGTGCATTAGAGAAAGAGAAAGATGTAGCCGCAGGCGACGAGGCGAAGCTAAGGAAGCAGCTAGAGAAGGCGCACAGCGAGGCCACTCAGCTGCGGACACGACTGGAGTCCAGCCGGAAGACAGCGGCACAGAGAGACAAGATAGAGACGGAGCTAGGCGAAGCCAGGGATGTCATGGAGAAGCTAGCCGAGTCTATCGAGAGGGACGGCGAAACCCTCGGTAAGATGGTTGAGATCCACGGGTTCTCCACGGAAGACGAGTCCAAGCTTAGGTCCGAGCACCGTGACGTTGACAACCACCGAGCGGAGCTTAGGATGGAGCAGCGGGAGAGGAGGAACGACATCTCGGAGTCCGCGGAGGCCATGGAGAGGTGCCGACCACTGAAGGAGGAGTACCCGAAGCTGTTGGAGGAGGGTGACAGGGAGGAGTTCATGCTGGAGGCCATGAGGCGCGCAACAGTGCTCCTAGACACCACTAGGGACAGCATTATGGCGGGGGTGAAGCAGAACGTGGAGAAGCATATGATGCAGTTCCTCCCCACCCTAACAGACCAGAGGTACAACATGGCCCGGATAGACGAGGAGAACTACAGGATCGAGGTCTACGACAGAGAGGCCAAGCACTGGCGCGGCAAGGGCGTGTTCAGCGGCGCCACCCAGGACCAGTTCAGCCTCGCCCTCCGCCTCGCCTTCGCGGTCAGCACCATACCGTCCATGAGGGGGACGCGCCCCGGCTTCATCTTCCTGGACGAGCCTCTGAGCGGCTTCGACGCGCAGCGCCGCCTGGGCTTCATGCAGCTGCTGAAAGAGGACCTGAGCGAGTACTTCGATCAGGTCATCGTGGTGAGCCACATAGAGGCGCTGAGCGACGAGTTCCCGCACAACATGCACCTCGACAGCGGGTGCGTCGTAGAAACCTAGGTGCAGCGGCAGCCCCCTCTCCGTTCACGGGTTGACGCGGAGCAGCCTCGCATGCGCTTCTCCGCCCCGGTTTCCCGCGAGCGCCAAACGTTCGGACTTAGGTTGCTCCCTCCCGGGCCTGGCCAGGTTCGCCCGTCGAGTGCCCAGTAGCGGCCCTACGGCCGCACACGGATCAGCCGCCGGCCCCGCGGGGCAGGGCATCGACGAAGCGCGGTACGTCTTACGCCG
>CAZTZC010000162.1:0-5203 GCA_964618045.1 uncultured Candidatus Bathyarchaeia archaeon
GCGATGGTGCTGAAGGACTACCAAGAGGTAGCCCTCCGGTACCTCTGGCGTCTAGACGGCGAAGGCGCGAGCAGCCGCGACGTCTGGGTGCAGGTGAACGACGATCTCACGGGAAAGAGAACCATCAGCAGGGCATCCATAATCAACTTCCTGAACTCCATGGTAGACGAGGGTGTGCTTAACTACACGGAGATAACAGGGAAGGGAGGACATAGACGCATCTACTCTGCCAAGTACGACGAGGCAGGGTTCAAACAGTACATCGCCAAGGTAGTTCTCGGGAACCTCCTGAGAGACTTCCCCGATGAGACGAGGAAGGCTCTCCAGAAAGTCAAGTAAACACCCTTCAATTTTTTTATTTTTTTATATAAAAAGGTTAGAGATATTTATTTTCGCAGGATCAGACCAGCCCGTGCCCCCGTATGCTCGCCGTCCCTCAGGGTGACCACCCCGTTGACCACCAGGTGCTCGATGCCTTCAGGGTACAGCTTGGTGGCCTCCGCCGGCGTGTAGTCGGCCCGGTCGATGACGGTCTCCGGGTCGAAGACCGTGATGTCCGCGCACATCCCGGGCACGAGCAAGCCCCTGTCGCTGAGCCCCAGTATAGACGCGGGTAGGCTGGTCATCTTACGCACAGCGTCTGCCAGGTGGAGCACGCCCTTCTCTCTCACGTACCTCCCTAGGACCCGTGGGAAGGTGCCGTAGAACCTGGGGTGAGGCGCCGGGATGAACCTGCTCAGTATGCCCTCCGGGCTGTGGACTCTGCCGTCGGTGCCCACGGCGACCCAGGGCTGCCTCATGATGAGCTCCACGTTCTCCTCCTTCTGGTTGAAGTTGACTATGCTGAACCCTCCCTTGGCCCTGCCATCGACGACGCTCTCCACGTGGTCCCTGAGGAGGTCTATGGCACAGTCCAAGGGGTCTACGCCCCGCCTCGCGGCTACCTCGGCGATGTTCATGCCGACCAGGCTCTCGTCGAGAGGGTAGCTGCTTATGAGAGCCGCCTCGGGGCCGCCTCGGTCCTCCATGGCCTCGGCGAGGCCCTCCTTGATCCTCTCGGTGGTTTCGGGGTCGTTGAGCCGCTTCACCAGCTCCTCGTTCCCGCCCTCGTTGGCCCACTTGGGTATCCAGGCGCCGAGGCCGGTGCCGCTGGCCCTATACGGATACTGGTCGGCGGTCACCTGTACGCCCTCGGCGCGGGCCTTCTCCACCATCTCTACTAGCCTTGGGCAGAGGCCCCAGAAGCGTTTGCTTAGGACCTTGAAGTGGCTGATGTTCACGGGCACCCCGGTCTCCCTGCCGATCCTGATGATCTCCTCGACGGCGCCGATGGGGTCACCGCGGTCTCCCTCGTCCCTGATGTGGCTGGTGTAGAAGCCGCCGTACCCGGCGACCACCTTCGTCAACTCGATGACTTCCTCGGTCTCGGCGTAGCTCTGGGGGTCGTACCGGAGGCCAGTAGTGATGCCCCTGCAGCCGGCGTCCATCGCCTCGGCGACCTCCTTCTTCATGGCGTCGAGCTCCGCAGGGGTGGGCGCCCTCATCTCCATGCCCATCACGTAGCGGCGTACGGTGCCGAAGCCCACGAGGGGCGCCACGTTGATGGACAAGCCTCCCTCCTCGAGGCGAGCCAGGTACTCCTCCATGGTGCTCCAGTCCACCTTGACGCCCGCTTCCTCGAGAAACGGGCTGGACCTGCGTGTCTCCTCCCTCATCTCCTCGTCGATGGGTGCGGCGCCGCTGCCGCAGCTGGCGAAAACCGTGGTGCTCACACCCATGTGGACCTTGCTGTCCGCCTCCCGGTTCACCATGATGGTGTAGTCGCTGTGGTCGTGTAGATCGATGAACCCCGGCGACACGGCGAGGCCCCCGGCGTCGATGACCTCCTTCGCGTCGCCCAGCATCTTTCCGACTTCGACGATCCTCCCATCCTTGACAGCAACGTCGGCCTTGAACCATGGGTTCCCGGCGCCTGTGAAGACCTTGCCGTCTCTTACAACTAGATCGTACAACATGATCTCCCTGTACTCTGATCGTCTACATGTTTTATAGCACTTCGGCGTCGTAGAGGATGTGAACCGTTTTGACGAAGCTTACCGAGCCCAAGAAGACGGCCTTCAAGTGGGTAGACGACAACGCTGAGCGCATCAGCGACTTCCACCGGCTCATCTGGAACTACGCCGAGTCAGCCTTCAGGGAGTACAAGTCGGTGAAGGCCTTCGCCGAGTTCCACCGCGAGGAGGGCTTCGACGTGGAGGTGGGCGTCGCAGGGATGCCCACGGCCTACGTGGCCACGTGGGGCGAGGGCAAGCCTGTCATCAGCACCTACACCGAGTACGACGCCGTCCCGGGGAGGTGGCAGGACCCGGTGCCCCACAGGTCAGCCACGAACCCTTACAGGGCTGGGCACACCGACCCCCACAGCGCCCTGGGCACGGGGGCCCTCGCCGGCGCCGCCGCCGTGAGGCACGCCATGGAGGAGCACGGCCTGGAGGGCACCGTCAAGGTCTACGGGACCCCCGCCGAGAAGGTGTGCGCCAAGAGCTGGTTCGCGGCCAAGGGCCTCTTCGACGGCCTCGACGCCATGGTGGGGTGGCACCCCAGGCAGGCCACGACGGTCATGTACGAGACCCAGTGGGGCAGCTACTGGAACGCGGCGTTCGTCTTCGAGTGCGTCGAGCCGGAGAAGTGGATCGCCCAGGCAGACGACCTGCCCAGGAACGCCCGGTGCCCCGGCGCCCTTGACGCCGTCGCGCTGATGTACACCACCACCAAGTACACCAAGGAGGCCATGCTGCCACGCACAGGCCTCTGGACCATCAACGAGGCGGTGATGGCCGCCGGCCAAGCCACCGCAGACAACATGCCTCCGCGCGTCGGCATCATACAGTACGCGTTCAGGAGCCCAAGCCTTGTCCAGCAGGAGCAGATAGCCAAGGTGCTGCTCAGCAACGCGGAGCACGTCGCGGAGGTCACGGGCTGCGGGCTCACCGTCAGGTGGGTGACAAAGCAGCGCACAGGTCTCTTCAACAAGGCCCTCGCGGACCTGGCCTACGAGAACCTGGAGCTCGTGGGGCCACCCAGGTTCACCGAAGACGACAGGCGGAAGGCCAACGAGATGCTGGAGAACCTAGGCTATCCGCCCCAGGAGAACCCGTACACCGAGGAGCTCACAACGCCCATGGAGTGGGAGCGCATGTGGCGCAGCGTCATCCCGAGCCACCAGAGGAAGTTCGGCAGCGACGACTACGTCGAGTTCATGTGGCACTGCCCCGCCGTCTGGATACAGGTCTACAGGCCCAGGCTTTCTGTGCCGGGGGAGAGGCTGCCCGGTTGGACACACGTGGCGCTGGGCGGCATGAAGGGACCCATCGACCGCACCATATACACCGC
The DNA here is from genome assembly GCA_964618045.1 of uncultured Candidatus Bathyarchaeia archaeon. Taxonomy (GTDB): domain Archaea; phylum Thermoproteota; class Bathyarchaeia; order TCS64; family TCS64; genus RBG-16-57-9. The sequence goes on from CAZTZC010000162.1 coordinate 3,394, forward strand.
GGGCAAGGCCATCGGCGGCACCATACTAGACCTGTTCACAGAGCCCGGGAAACTGAAGGAGTGCGAGGACGAGTGGAAGGAACGCATCTCAAAGGAGTATGAGCCGCCTCAGCTCGACCCGATGTGGGACCCGCCCATCGACCTTCCGTGGCCCGAATACGTGGTCACCGAGAGGGGCTACGACTGGCACATCCCCACGCCCAAAAAGTAGCTCGGCAGGGAGAAGCTTAAACGCTAAACCACCAGTTTTATTTGAAATGGGTAGCCCGAGCTTCGACGAGGTAAAAGACAGCGTCGAGTACCGTCTCGGCCAGGTCTACGAGCTCCTGGACGAGCTTGAGTACCAGCTGAACAGATGCACCCCAAAGGAGTTCTACGACTACATGACTGGCGAGACGTTCTCCGAGGATAAGATCACGTTGCTCGACGTCATCGGGAACGAGTACCTGCTCCTCCACGAGGCATACGAGATCAGCGAACTCAAGAGGCTCGGCGTCGAGATAGGGGCGAAGACCCTCATGGAGTCCCCCAAGGAGAAGATATACGAGGCTCACCTCAACGCCATGGAGTTCGAGCTAGACTACGCGCTGCTCCTGGAGGACTACTACTGGCTGAAGCTTAGGCTCGGCCACCACGAGAAGGTGGTGAACGACGACCCTTGGATGCCCGACAGCTGGAAGCCCAGGGCCCGGGAGATACTTGAGAACTACGTCCAGTACCGCAGCCTCTAGCCCCTGTTCTACGGTGTTGAACACCTGTTCTATTTGATGGGTATATTAACTCCCGTAGCGTTCTGATGCTCGACTGAAAATGAACAAGTCACAGCAACTATACGCGGTAACCGCCATATGCCTCAGCATAATACTGGCGGGAGCCATAATAGCCTACAGGCCCGGCGTGGTTGAGCCGACAGAGACCTCCACTGGGCTACCTGACTTCAGGTATCCCGGGGGCGTCGGCACAAGCATGGGCTTCGAGGCCTTCACCTACGCGGGCGAAGACGCCCAAGCCAAGACCATAAGCCTAGGAGGGTCAGGCAGCGCCTCGGCGCAGGCCGACCAGGCCAGCATAAGCATGGGGGTCGAGGTTACTGACGAGTCCGCCGCCGACGCCATCAGCGAGAACGCGGCCAAGATGGCTGCCGTGATCGCCGCCGTCGAGGCTCTCGGGGTCTCCGAGGACGACATATACACCTCACAGTACAGCGTCTACGCCCAGTACGACTGGACGGAGTCCGGACGCGTCTTCAGGGGATACACGGTGACCAACATGGTGAGAGTCACGGTGAAGAACCTGGACGACGTGGGCCTCATCATCGACGCGGCTGGTGCCGCCGGCGCCAACAGGATGGACAGCATAAGCTTCGAGCTCAGCGACGCTAAGCGCGAAGAGCTGAAGATGAACGCCTACGTGGCGGCGCTGGAGGACGCTCAGGCGAAGGCCGATCTGATAGCCGAGACCCTTGAACTCACCATCACCGGCGTCCAATCGGTATCGGAGAGCAGCTACGTCCCCGCGAGAACCTACCAGAGTGTAGCCGAGGCGGACTACGCCATGGGCTCCGCACCGACGCCGATACTGAGCGGCGAGCTAACGGTGTCTGTAAGTGTGTACATCGTCTACCTCTTCGCGTAGACTCCCCATCTCATTTTTCCATTATTTTTCATGAACTCTACGAGTGCTAGGTACACGCAGTATGTAGCGGCTAACGGTTTACATGATAGTTAGATGAAATTTGTTTCCCCTTTTCATAATCATTAAAACATGATCCGGGGACGCTATGACGCATATCTGGTGTACGGTATGGTAA
>CAZTZC010000163.1:0-5191 GCA_964618045.1 uncultured Candidatus Bathyarchaeia archaeon
CCTTGAATCTACTTGTCCAGCCCATAAACCGAGTCCTCTGTGCCTATGTAGGCGAGATCGGCGTACCCGATGAAGAGCCCTGTCTCCAGAAGCCCCTGGACGCTGTGCAGCCGCTGGTTCAACGCCCTGGGGTCCTCGATATACCCAAACAGGGCGTCCACCAGGTTGTTCCCGTTATCCGTCACCACGGGCCCCAGCTTCCCCACGGCCTGCCGAACCTTCGCCTCGGCGCCCATGGCCTCCAGCTTCCTGAGCACCGGCGTCACCGCGATGGGATGAACCTCCAGGGTCACGGGCTGATCCTCACCGAGCCTGTCCGTCAGCTTGCTCTCATCCGCGACGAGGATGTACTGTCTGCAGCAGCTGGCCACTATCTTCTCCCGCAGTAGGGCTCCACCGCCGCCCTTTATGGCGTTGAGGCGACGGTCAAGCTGGTCCGCGCCGTCGAACCCCATATCCAGCTCAGGGTACTCGTCCAGCGTGGTGAGGGGGATGCGGGCCCTGACGGCCTCCTGAATCGACTGGTAGCTGGTGGGGACGCCCTTAACGTCTGTCAGCTCTCCGGCCCGCAGCCTCTCACCGAGGGCTCTGATGCCTTCGGCGGCGGTGGAGCCGCTCCCCAGGCCCAGCACCATGCCGCTCTCGACGTGCTCTATGGCTTTCGCTGCCGCCCTCCTCTTGGCATCCGCCCTCCAGCCCATCTCTAGCCCTCAAGCTCCAGGCGGTCCAGCTCCTCAAGCTCCTTGAGGACATCCTCCTTGAGCTTGTTGAGCCGGTCCTCGACTGTGTCCTTGCCCCTTGGAGCCTCCTCTTCTTCCTCCTCCTCTTCCTCGGCTTCCTCCTCGGGCTGGGGCTGTGGACGCCTCCTCGGCCTCCTCGCCGGCCTAGGCGTAGGCTCCTCCTCAGGCTCCGGCTCAGGCGGCGTCGGCGGCTCTATGTGGAGCTCCCCTATGATCATGTCGATCTTACTCTGGGTGTCGGCAAGGGTCTCCTGGAACTGCCTCACGAGGTCGGATCTTATCTCCTCCAGCTCGTTGAGGCTTACTATGAGCTCGGCTCGGTTCAGCTCCTCGGTGACCTGGTTCATCTCGGCCTCGTAGCCCTTGCTGAGGTGCTCCCGTTCCTCGCGGCTTATCTCGCCGTTGTCCTCGGCCTCGAAGAGCCGCTTCATCACCATGGTGATGATCTCCTGCTGGAGAGCAAGGGTGCGTATCTTGATCCTGGCATCTGACACCTGGTCCCGCTTGGCGAGCCTCTGCAGCTCAGGCACCTTCACGCGTCTGGACGGGTCGACCGAGACCTTCAGTGGCTCTGGCTCGGATCCGGGCTCTTCCCGCTGGCTGCCCCCTGTGCCCCCCGTCGCCCGCATGAACAGGTAGATGGCGACGGCCGCGACCGCTAGGGCGCCGATCCCTAGAATCAAGTCCGTGGTTAGTTCCAGAGCCATACACTTCTACCTAGAATGCCTAAGTATTTAAGCGCTAACCTTGATGAGACAATCCAAATTAAACAGCATCATCCAAGACGACAACGTAAAAAATGGATAACAGGAACCTCAGCCTCCGTAGAAGTGTTCCTCCGAAGGGAAGACGCCGGCCCTGACGTCGGCCGAGTAGCGGCTTACCGCGTCTACTATGACAGAGCCCACGTCGGCGTAGCGTTTTACGAAGCGGGGCTTCTTCAGTATCCTAGGGTCCTGCATACCAATCACGTCGTGGAGTATAAGCAACTGCCCGTCGACGTGAGGCCCAGCCCCTATCCCGTAGACGGGTATCTCGACGGACTCCCTCAGGGCCGCCCCGACCTCGGGTGGCATCGCCTCCAGAAGCACGAAGTGGGCTCCGGCTTCCTCGATGGACTTGATGTCCACCGTGAGGGCCTCTACCTGACTCGAAGTCTTGCCTTGGACGCGGTAGCCTCCTAGCTGCGCGAGGCTCTGAGGCGTCAGGCCGATGTGCCCCATCACCACCAGCCCGGCGTCCACCATGGCCCTTATCCTCGGGGCGACGCGGGCTCCCCCCTCGCACTTCACGGCGTCGCAGCCCGCCTCGGCTATGAACCGCCCTGCGTTTCGTATCGCCGACTCGTCGCTCGGCTGGTACGACATGTACGGCATGTCCCCGATGACGAACGCCCGTTCGACGGCACGCGTCACGGCTCCGCTGTGCCTGATCATGTCCTCCATGGTGACGGAGGTGGTGGATCCATACCCGAGGGTCGTGTTGGCGACGCTATCCCCTACGAGGATCATGTCGACGCCCGCGACGTCGGCGTACATGGCCGTCGGGTAATCGTAGGCTGTTATGAAGACGGCTTTCTCTTCCCTGCGCTTCATCCTTCTCAGGGTGCGCAGGGTCACTTTCTCTCGTTTAACGCGTCCTTCGACGCGAGAATCTGGGGTGGACTGTTTGGCATTCACCTTTCATTGTACTCACCTTACCCGCCATATGGATCGCCCACGGTTTTTAAAGGTGGTCACCACAGGTTTGGTAAATCCCCACTATAGTGTCAGGTAAAAGTATATACGCTTATATAGTTATTTCAATGAGTTATATGATTTGGGGAGCTGGGCTACGCCCGGCTGAGAGGACGAAAGTCGACCCTTTGAACCTGAACCGGGTAATACCGGCGTAGGGAAGGAGGAGCTTCTCAGCCATCGAATAGCCTTACTCTCTAGGAGGAGTGAGAAGAGATGGAGACGAGACTCGAATCAACTAGCGGTAGGATAGCCTTCTTCGCGGTGATGGCCGCGTTGACGACGATAGCCAACCTGATCATGGTGCCCATGCCTCAGCCGTTGGCGGAGTATGACCTTTCCCCGGTGCTGACGTACACGCTGGGTGTAACGGTGGACCCCGTCACGGCCGCCGTCATCGTGGCCACGGCCATGATGCTCGGGACCGGCTACAAGGTGATGACCTTCGGGTTCCCCATCGTGTTCGTCTTCGGGGCGATGCTGGTGAGGGGGCTGGAGGCAGCCTTGATTAGCGTCATCGTGCGGATGAGGCCGCCGGCGGAGACGAAGACGGTGACCACGTGGGAGATACTGGCCATGGTCGTGGGAGTGGTCTTCGAGACCCTGGGGTTCTTCGTGCTGGACTGGTACCTGTTCGGGTGGGCGATAGCCTTGACCGTTCTACCCACCATCGTGGACGCGGTTTTCATCCCAGTCGCCGTCGGAGTTATAGCGGCCGTCAGGGGTAGGCTCGGAGTTATTAGGCTGTTCTGAGATAAGGGTTAGGAGATGACCGGCGAGTTAGGGCTCGGCAAGGTGACCAAGGAGGTCTTCCAGCGTAGCGTCCTACCGTATATACCGGTGGACGAGATAGAGCTGGACGGAGCCACCGTAGAGCTCACCGACCACACAGTGATAGCGCACAGCCCCAGCATCGGGGTCCCCCTCGAGGCGCTGGGCTTCTTCGCCTTCCACTACGCGGCGAGCAACGTCGCAAGCAGGTTCGGTAAGCCGACGCACATCGTGACCGGGATATATCTGCCCCTCCGGACACCTGAGGAGCACCTGAAGGTGATTGCGAAGAGCCTAGGCGACGAGGCACGGAGGTACGGCGTGAAGATAACCGCCGGCCAGACCGCCACATACTATGGGTTAGAGATCCCCCTTATCACGGCGACCTGCTTCGGAGAGGCTCTGAGGCCCAGGGGGGAGCCCAAGCCCGGAGACGTGGTGGCTGTGATAGGCGAGGTCGGCGGCGAGGGAGTCTGGCTCAGGAGGCTTAGCATGGGCGTGGAAAGCGGTGCTTGGCGGAGCTTCACACCCCTGCAGGCGGCACTCGCCCTCCAAGGCTGCCTCCACGTAAAGATGATGCATGACGTCTCGGAGGGGGGCGTGAAGTGCGCCCTATATGAGGTGCAGGACGTCTACGCGGTTAGGATAGCCGTTGACTCGGGGAGCCTGAACTATCATGAAGGCATAACGGATGCGGGGGGAGACCCGTTGAGGGCACCCTCGTACGGTGCGTTGATAGCCGTCATCGACGCCGGAGGAGTCGGCGAGGTTCAACGCATATGCGAGGGACAGGGAATCTCCTTCGCCGCTGCGGGTAGAGTCGAGGAGGGGCGCGGCCTGTACGTAGATGGAGTCGAGGTGGCCGAGCAGAAGCGCGTCGAGCTCGACGAGTTATATGGTTCATTGAAGCCCTTGGATACGCTGCTTTCGTCTCTCCAGTCGGCGCTGGAACGTTTGACCAAGATACCGGGGATTGGGCGGTTGTTGCCTCAGGTAGGTACCAATCTGGTGTGCGCAAAGGATGGCGCCGAGACTGCAATGGACGTGGCTGGTCTAAGCGGCAGAGTCGTGGCGAGCACCCGTGGTGCCCTCCTATGCGGCGAGGCCGCTTACGGCGCTTCACAGTACCTAGCTTCCGTCGTCCTCAAGGCGGGAAAGAAAGAAAGCGGGGTACGCTCCGCCGTCAACATCAGGACAGGGGAGGACATAACCACTGGGCTGAAGAGGCTGGGTCTCAGCGTCGTGACCATCCCATGCAAGGTAGAGGGAGAGGGCTGCCCCGTGACCCATTACATCAGGTCCCACGACGGGCTCTGCGACGCGTACGTCCATCCCGGAGACTTCGGCGTGGAACCCACCACAACCATCCTAGGCAGATCCCCTGAGAGGCTCGTAGAGATACTGGAGGAGTTAGCCAGGGTTGCGTGAAGCGGTGAAGGCTTTCGACCAGGTCGCGGGCTTCTACGACGACTGGTACAGCCATCCACAGGGGAGACAGGTCTTCGAGGCGGAGCAGAGGGCGCTGGAATCGCTCGTCCCAGGCTCGGGGCTCGGCCTGGAGGTTGGGGCGGGCACAGGAGTGTTCGCGGAGAGCCTCACAGGGGAGGACAGGACGATAATCTGTCTTGACCCGTCAGGGGCCATGCTCGCTATGGCTAGGGAAAGGAAAATGCCGGCGATAATGGGAGTATGCGAGTACATCCCCGTCACTGAGGGGGCGGTGGGCTTCGTCTACATGGTGACGACCCTGGAGTTTCTAGAGTATCCGGTTGCGGCTCTCAAACAAGTCAGGGAGACCACGAAGAAAGACGCCCCTCTAGTAATTATGTTCATCAACGCCGACAGCGTGTGGGGTAGCCTATACAGGCAGATAGGTGCCAAGGGTGACCCCGTGTTCAGGCACGCCAGGCTCCGCTCCCTATCAGAGGTGCATGAAATACTGGT
>CAZTZC010000164.1:0-5144 GCA_964618045.1 uncultured Candidatus Bathyarchaeia archaeon
CTGGGGCGGCCTATACGTGAGCGACCTACAGGACACCCTAAAGGAGATCAGCCCCAGCACCCTCAGCAGCCACCTCGACGTGCTGCAGGAAGCTGGACTCATCGTCCAGGAGAAGAGGCGAGGCAGGTACCTCATCACCATGAGCGGCAGGCTCGCCATCAAGATGGCGTCCAGCATAGCCAAACGCGTAGACGTCGGCGAGGAATCGCCTCGGCCACGACCGCAGCGCCCCCCTCGGCCCAAGCCCGAGGACCTAGACTAGGTCACCTGTTGTAAGTGCAAACGGTGTTCAGCATAGGTGAGTCCACATTATAAGCGCGGGGAGCGTGAAGGAGACGATGTCACAGTCTAGACGATTTTCTGGCATGCGCGGGTTCACGGTCGTCTGGTTCGGCCAGCTCGTATCGTTCCTCGGGACGGGCATGACCCAGTTCGCCCTCACCATCTGGGCCTGGGAGAAGACCGGCGAGGCGACGGCCCTAGCCCTGGTCGGGTTCTCGTTCGTTTTACCCTACATACTGGCGAGTCCCTTCGCGGGCGCCCTGGTGGACAGGTGGAACAGGAAGCTCGTCACCATGTTGAGCGACGTCGCCTCGGGTGTCTCTACGCTGGCAGTCCTCGCGCTGTTCGCCTCGGGTAGGCTCGAGGTCTGGCACCTCTACGTCACCTCCGCGTTCTCGGGCGCCTTCCAGGCTTTCCAGTTCCCGGCGTTCTCGGCCGCCATCACGCTGATGCTCGACAAGGAGCAGTACGCCAAGGCCAACGGCATGCTGAGCCTCGCCAACTTCGCCTCGGGAATCTTCGCGCCGGTCGCAGCCGGATTACTGCTTCCCATCACCGGCCTTGGTGGCATCATGTCCTTCGACGTCCTGAGCTTCATGGTGGCCGTGGGCGCATTGGCGGTGATCTATATCCCCCAGCCCACAGGCGTCACGGAGGCAAAGGAGAGGCCGAGCCTGCTGGCGGACTCAGTCTTCGGGTTCCGCTACATCTTGGCGCGGCCCAGCCTCCTGGGGCTCCAGAGCATCTTCTTCGTCGTCAACTTCGCGGGAAGCATCTGCTTCGCCCTCCTCGCGCCAATGATCCTGAGCCGAACAGGGAACGACAGCATCGTCCTAGGAACAGTCCAGTCCGCCTTCGGCGTCGGCGGCGTCGTCGGCGGCCTCCTCATGAGCGCCTGGGGCGGCCCCAAGCGGAGGGTCTACGGCCTCCTCCTGGGCCTCGTCTCCAGCTCCCTCCTAGGCAGCATACTGATGGGCCTAGGCCGGAGCGCCCCCGTCTGGGTGGCCGCGGCGTTCTTCTTCCTGCTCGTCAACCCCATCACCAACGGCTGCAGCCAGGCCATCTGGCAGAGCAAGGTCCCACCGGAGCTCCAGGGCCGGGTCTTCTCCACCAGGGCCCTCATCGCCCAGGCCTCCCAGCCGGTGGCCTTGTTCGTGGCGGGACCCCTAGCCGACAGGGTCATGGAGCCCGCGATGACGACGGGGGGCTCCCTCGCCCCCGTCTTCGGATGGCTCGTGGGCACGGGCCCAGGCGCCGGGATGGCCCTCATCTTCATATTCGCCGGCCTCATCGGGGCCGCCACAGGCTTGGGCGGATTCCTGTTCGACGCCGTCAGAAACGTCGAGGACATCCTCCCCGACCACGACGCGGAGGCGGCTACGCCGGAGGCCGCGACGGCTTCCGGGGACGCCCCCGAACAAAAACACGATCCTCCCTAATCCTCAGATCGTTCTTCCTGTTCCTGCGCACCCACTCAAGGAGCGACTCCTCACGCATGTATACCGAGGAGCCCAGCCCAGGCTTTACTTTTAAACGATGCTCAGGTCCGGCGCATAGAGAGACACGTGAAAATGGGCCGCCTGTAGGATGGGAAAAATTTTTCCCGATCTAACCTGTAGCAGGTCATATGCCAAAGGCAGAGGTCGACGACGTAGAGATCTACTACGAGACACGCGGAAAAGGCAGCCCGCTGACACTCATCAACGGCTGGGGAGGCAGCATGGATAGCTGGAGCCCCCGCATGCTGGACAAGCTGGCGGAGCAACACCTCGTAATAACCATGGACAACAGAGGCACAGGCCGCAGCGGAAAGCCAGACACCCCATACACCATGGACATGATGGCAGCCGACACCGCGGGCCTACTCGAATCCATCGGCGTAGAGAAGTCCCACGTCATGGGGTTCAGCATGGGGGGCATGGTCGCCCAGGCCGTCGCCATAGACTACCCCGAGAAGGTATCCAGCCTGGTGCTGTGCGGAGCCAGCGCAGGAGGAGCCCACAGGGTTAGCCCCGATGTCCACGTGCAGACGGAGCTAGCCCTCATCGCCCACCCCCTCCCCGAGATGACCGAGAGGGACCGCACAGTGAAGCTGCTCTATCTCCTCTACCCACGATGCTACGTCGACACTAACCTGGAGGCGCTCATACTAGATGAGACCTACACGGATCACCCGACGCCCGACTACGCGCTACACAGGCAGAGCCAGGCCGTAGCAGGGTTCGACTCATACGACCGGCTTCCCCATCTCAGTATGCCTGTGCTGGTGATGACCGGCGAGGACGACGTCCTCGTGCCGCCGGGCAACGGCGAGATTCTTGTCGAGAGGATACCGAGTGCCGAGCTCGTGAAGATACGGGGGGCAGGCCACGGCTTCCTGAAGCAGAGGACGGACGAGGCAGTCCCGATCATACTAGAGTTCCTTAAGAGAGTGGACGAAGGCTAAAGTTTCGACGTGCCTCACCTAGCTCTCGGCTAGCTTCTTGAAGATCTCAGGCGTCATCCTGAAGGCTGTCCACCCGTCCATGCTCGAGGCTCCGAGGCTGTAGTAGAACTGCCGCGACGGCTCGTTCCCCTTTTCCCTCGCCTAGACGCACTTGACTGGGGGTTTAGGTCTCTGAGCCTCGGGGCGGCGGTCTCTTCAGGAGAGATGTTTTTCTCAGGCTGGCTTCAGACCTTCATCTCCGCCAGCGCCCTCAGCAGGCCCTCCGCCTCCTCCAGGGTGTTGTACTGGACGAAGCTGGCGCGGATGAGCCTGGGCTTCTCGTAGTACTCGTGGACCCTGGAGTAGAAGTCCTCGGCCCTCAAGGCGATGGCGTGGTCGACCCAGAGGCGCCTCACGACCTCGTCCTGGGACACGCCCTCGACCTCGAAGGAGAACGTCGGGTCCCTTTCGCCCACCCTCCCGGGGTCAGTGATGCCGTAGACCTTCACGTGCGGCATCTGGTTGAGCCCCGGCGCGTCTCCGACGCCCTCGAGCATCGCCTTCGAGACGCCCTTATCGTACTCCTCCACGGCCGCAAGCGCGACCTTCAGCGCCTTCCTCCTGCCCTTGTAGCCGGCGAATTTCCCCTTGAACTTGTCTCCGACTTGCTCGGCGAGCCAGGCGTGGTGGTCGACCGCGCCCTTGATGGCGGCGAACTTCGCCTGGTCCCTCGTACCCCACTCCCAGCTGTCCGGCGGGTAACCCGGGGCCGGCTTCACCTTGTAGGGCTTCAGCTCCTCGAGGCATTCCTTCTTTCCGTACATGAAGCTCCCGTGGGGGCTGTAGAACTTGTAGCCGGAGAAGACGAGGAAGTCGCAGTCCAGGGCCTGGACGTCCATGGGGCCGTGGGCGATGTGGTGGACGGCGTCGACGACGAAGTACGCCCCGGCCTCCCGGGCTAATCTTCGGACGCTCTCTAGGTCCGTCTTGGTCCCGAGGACGTTCGACGCTGCCGACGCTGAGACCACGCAGGTCTTGTCGTCGACGAGGCTGACGAGGTGGCTCAGGTCGAGCGCCCCGTCCTCCTTGATCTCGGCGAGCCTCACCTCCTCGACGAGGCCCCGCCTCTCGAGCTCGAGCCAGGGGCTCAGGTTCGCGTAGTGCTCGTAGCTGGTCGCGACGACGTTCTTCTCGCCGGTGAGCCCGTTCCCGATGGCGTAGCTCAGGCTGAACATCAGGCTCGTCGCCGACTCGCCTGAGACGATGTCCTCGGGGGAGGGGGCGTTCAGGAGGTCGGCGACCGCCTCCCTCCCCTCGTGTATGACCTCGTAGGCCCCCCTCGACTCGTCGAAGATTCCGCCGACGTTCGCGCTATGGTCGACCCGCGCCCTCGCCTCTTCCTCTGCGGCTCTCCCCACTACGAGGGTCCCGGTCCCGTTGTCCAGGAACGCCCGCTTCCTCCCGTTGAAATCCCTCTCCGCTCTCGGAAACCTCGACCTCACCATGTCTATGAGCTTTTGATCGAACAACTCTTCAATCCTCACTAGACTGAGGCGGCGCCACATTAACTGTTTTTCGCTCCTGAAACGCATTGAGAGGCATTCAAATCAGTGAAGGTTGCATTGTTGAGTGAAGACGCCGGGGGTAAAATTTAACCCCCAAACGCCCGCGAATCGTCTTACTTTTCGTTTTTACTAATTAAATAATATCTTCCGTCCTTTGTTGCAACGACACCAGAAGGTATGATTGTATTTGCACTCATTTTCAGCCATGCCACGCGCCACCTTTCATCAAGTTTGAGTTCTTCGGGTGTTTTAGCAGTCTCTTCAGAAGTGGCTCCCGCTTCTTTGAGTGCCTTTTTAGTGAGTTCCAATATGTGTGCTGCTCCCGCTGCTACTGCCATCTTTTCATTCCCTCACTGAGAACTAATAGTTGCACGCGCATATAAAAAATCGCAGATGGGATGTTGGGATTTTAATATTGATTTTTAAAAGCCAATTGCGCGCGCGCATACTCTTCCCTGAAAACAGGCTTACCAGCGCTTACTGCCCTGACATTAATTTTCAGCTAACAACAACCTGCGCCTGCCCTGACTGTCAAAGCAGCTCTCAGCTTCCCACGTGGTTGGTTGGTTGGGTTAAAATTTATCCCCCCACATACACTCCCGTTCTCTCTCCCTCTCCCTATCTAACCCTCTCTCAACACAAAAAAACACACAAAAAAAATACATGCACGATAATTTAAAAAAATGTAAGTTAAATGATGTCTCAACCATATCGTATCCAGCCTTACCGGCGTCGCAGATTATCCAGTCTCTTGAAATCCCGCGCACAATTTCTTGTATTAGATTACAAACACAGAAGATGTTGAGATCAACGTCCCCCTTAAAAACAATTAAACAAGCGTTCTCCAATGTTTAGGTGAAATTACATGAAAG
>CAZTZC010000165.1:0-1985 GCA_964618045.1 uncultured Candidatus Bathyarchaeia archaeon
TCTGACCAGTTCACCTTTCTCGTCCCTCGTCTCGACGGATACCAGCCTCCATGCCCCGACGAGACCCTGTGCCTCATTGTTCACCGTGTATACCACCGATACCTGAAAGAGATGCGGCGGCATCTATTTACAGGTGATCGTCGCCTCCAAAGACGCGTTTAGGCGTGTCAACAATCTTCAGATCGGATTACATAATATAATGAAACACTACATCTACAGCGAATCGACATGTTAATCAAGTGGCTTGGACACGCGAGCTTCCTCATAGAGACACATGGGAAGAAGATCTACATCGATCCATACGTCGGCGACTACTCCGAGAAGGCCGACGTGGTCCTGATAACCCACGGTCATTTCGACCACTGTGACCCCGAGAAGCTGCAGATGATACGGGGGCCGGACACACTGATCCTCACCAGCGAACACTGCGCCCAAGGCATCCCCGAGGGCAACGTGGTGACCATGGCGCCCGGCGACAGCAAGACATAGACGGGGTGACGGTCCACGCAGTCGAGGCGTACAACACCACTAGGTTCAGGTCCCCCGGCGTCCCCTACCACCCGATGGGGACCCAGGTCGGCTTCATCGTGGAATCCGAAGGGAAACGGGTCTACCACGCCGGGGACTCGGACTACCTGCCGTCGATGAAAGAGCATGGGGACGTTACCCTGGCCCTGCTGCCGATAATGGGGCGGGCGGTGATGGACGTGGACGAGGCGGTGGAGGCGGCGATAGGGATCGCGCCGGAGATCGTCATGCCCATGCACTGGAGGGACTCAGACCCCATGGAGTTCAAGAAAAAGGTGGAAGCCAGATCGGGCCTCAGGGTAGTCGTGATGAAGGAAGGAGAGGAACTGACCCTATAGACGCGTCCCGCGGGACACATCTACCAGACATCATCTCTGATTATGTCTTCAGACCAAAGTTATTGAATGTATAAAGAAATGGGGAGACTATGCGCGCCTCCGGTTTGGTGGAAGCACGGGTTCAGGATAGATTCGTTTCTCTATGGCACCGCACCGCCACATTCCAGATATAGCCGTATTTTATAACCGTTTTGCAGGTTTGCGTATCAACTACGTTGAGAGGGGAGAGCTCGAGGCGCATTCGCTCGTCCCTTGATTATGTCTCACCTTTGCAGGCGCCACTGCGACCACAACGGATTTTGGTTGCCACTCCAAACAGGATCATGCGATGCAACTAGATAGCGTATGGACGCAGATAAGGGGCAAGAGGAACGTGGTCGGCTTCTCGAAGAAGCTGAGGAAGCGCATCAAAGACGGAGAGGAGGTGGAGGAGGAGGTGATAAGGATCTACGTCTCCAAGAAGGTGGATCACTCGTCCCTCAGCCTCAGGGACCTGATACCGGAGGAGATCGATGGAGTCCCCACAGACGTGGTCGAGATAGGGGAGATGAAGGCCCTCGACGCCCACCCTCGGGCCCACGTGGCGAGGATACGCCCACTCGTCGCGGGGGTAAGCGTAGGTAACTGGGCGATAACGGCGGGCACACTGGGGTGGTTCTTCGAGGACTCGGCCGGGAGGGTGGTGCTCGGCAGCAACGCCCACGTCTTCGCCGACGACCCGTTGACCCCATCCTCCGTGGAGAAGCGCATCGTCCAGCCCGGTCGAGCCGACCAGGGCAGGGTCCCAGAGGACGTGGTCGGCACCTACCTCTGGCACCAGCCCCTCGAAGGAAGCACGTGTGCCGTCTCCAACGCGGTCGCAGGCCTGCTGAACGACGTCAGCTCCCTCCTCGGCAGGAAGACCCGGTTCGAGCTCTACCTGGTCGAGAAGGCCAGGATCGATTTCGGGGTCGCTGAGCCAACCGTCGACTACGAGATCAGGCTACACACAGCCGAAGACTGTGAAGGCTTCGTTGGGCTCGGCTTCGCGGGAAGCGACCAGGCCAGCTTCTTCTGTAAGGCTGAGCACATCGAGGCGGCTGGCTGGAGCCCCGTGGACAAAGAGATCGTGCCCGTGAC
>CAZTZC010000165.1:2085-5099 GCA_964618045.1 uncultured Candidatus Bathyarchaeia archaeon
TATTCCTCTACTCGCTCTAACTTGAAAACCACCGGTTTACGGCCGTCTGTACATGAAACATAGGCCATGCCCCTCTCTGGACGATAGAAGTTACCGTCGAAGTAGAGGACCGATAGATCCTTGTAGATGTCACGCCACGCCCATCCGCAGAACCCGTCGGGGATGCGTTCTATGTTATCCACGATGAACTCGGCGCCCTCCTCAAACAACGTGCATTTAGTGATAGGCTTACCGGAAAGACTCCTTACATCATGATTTGGGCCGAAGACGTCCTCGGGCCCAAAACGTTTCACGACGGTTATCTTGACCTTCGTCATTTTTACATCCCCATTGTCCGTGTCCTAGTCTTCGACTCTCTCTAGCTTGAAGACGACGGGGCGGATGCCGTCGGGGCAGCAGACATAGTCGACGCCTCTCCCGGCCCAGTCATCGAACTCGCCGCCGTAACGGATGAAGGTGACCTTTGGGTACATGCCGAACCAGGCGTGGTGACAGAAACCGTCAGGCATGTTACCATCAGTAACGAGGAAGGTGTCGCCTTCGTCGAGGTCACATTTGACGATTTCCTTTCCGGAGGGGCTATGAAATTTCTCGCCGAAAACGTCTTCGGGGCTGAAGTTTTTCACGACAGTGATCTTAACATTGTATTCAGGCATACAGTATCACCAAGTTTTCCCAATAAAACATGATCTAACCTTTTTTCTTTGAGTAGAAATCATAGAAGTGTCGCAACGTCCTGGTGTCCCTCGACTCTGGCACCTTATCATAGATCAGGGGGACCTCTATCTGAGCCGGACCCGCGTTAATCTCAACGGCCTTGAGTGTGTTCTCTCGTAGCTCCTTCAAGAAGCGGAGCTGCCTCCTGACCTCCTCCTTGCCGCACAACGGGCCGTGACCCGGGACGACGTGGTCGAAGTCGAGCCTCAGGGTCTTCTCGAAGAATGAGATCCATTGATCGGGGTTGCTGCTGGGGTCGCCGGCCCAGGGAAACTCGTCTGCGAAGAGCGTGTCGCCGAGGAAGATGACTTTCTCTTCGGGGAAGTAGGCGATGGCTGAGCATACGGTGTGGCCGCCGGCGTAATGTAGCTCCACCCTGGAGCCGCCGTCTTCGATGATCAGCTTGTCGGTGAACATCAACTCGGGTGGAAAGGGTCTGCCGTCCCTCATCATCTGATCGTAGAGTTGTCTTGCGCCGACCACGACGGTGTCTCGGAACGCCCCTATTCCTTGGGTGTGGTCTCCGTGGTAGTGTGTGACGAGCAGGTACCTCGTTGGTAACTTGAAGTGTTCCTCTATGCCTCTCCGAAATATGGGGGCCGAGTCAGCCGTCGAGGAGGGATCGACGGCCACTATGAACCCGCCCAGTGCTATGGCTCCGGCGTTGGAATCACTTTCTCCGTTGATGACGGTCTTCCCGATGACGGTTTTCCGTGTTATCGTCTCTACTTTACATTCGACGGACATCTTAGTCGCTCCTTCATCACTTACTTCGTAGGATATTTTAATCCTCTTAAGCCTACGCGTTTGCGTCCGCTTGCACCAAGTATTTGACGTTCAGCGATACATGAAAAATATGAACATTATTTTAGCGCTTAACTGCCTTCAAACCTTGGCGTGGTGCCTATCTCCCGACAATAAGGTCTGATAGTTGAACTATTTTTTTTAGGTTCTCCAATCTATCAACAATATGAACAACTTTTTCTATGTTCTCCTCAGATAGCTGCGAAGACGCCAACGCGGCGAATTTCTCTTTGATGAAGCTGTCGGGGATGGGTGGCTTATCTTCCTCAAACATGGAATACTGGTTATCCTTGGTTATGATATCCAGTCTTGTCCCGATCTTCGTTGGAAATGCTTTGTTTATCTCTGGGTCACTGTAGACCTCGCATTTCTGGCCAAGCTCGATTACCTTGGGATCGTCGTAGCACTCGAAGAACTCCTTCATGAACACCTTACCCTGAACGAGGGCGATGGCGACGGCAACCGCCGCGTGGTTCTGGGCGTGTAGCGGGGTCTCCGCCACCTTCAGCTGGTTTTCAGCCGTGATGTGGTTTAGACCGATCCGTATCTTCCTGACGTCCTCAGGTCTAATCCCATGCTCTTTCTGGGCTTGGAGCGCCATTCGGATCGGTGGACATAGCTCGTGGCAGCACGCGTAGGGTTTGAACTTGCATCCCAGCATCTTGAACTCCGTTCCCAGCCCCTCCGTCAAACGTGAGAGATCGTAGCTGTCTGCATGAGTCGCGAGCAGGCCGTATCTCCCCTCGAAGACGGTGGATGGCCCCGTGTAGCCCTCCCGTGCAAGTAGCGCCGAGAGGACGCCGTTCATGGCTGCCTTGCCTGCGTGTAATCTCTTACTCATGTCCCCCGTGGTTAACCATTCATCGAGGCCGGATGCCTGGGTACCGGCGAGACCGAAGGCGTTCACCATCTGTTCCTCGTTTAGACTAAGCATCTTGCCGGCTGCGGCGACAGCGCCAATGGCTCCGATCACTCCCGTCGCGTGGAACCCTCGGTCTCTAAGGCCTGGGTAGACGGAGGAGTCTACGCGGCAGTTGACCTCGTATCCCGCCAGTATTGCGGTGATCAACTCCTTCCCTGTGACCTGTTCAGCCTCGGCGGCGGCGTACGCCGCTGGGATGATGCATGATCCGGGGTGCGCCCAGCTCGGCCTGGCTCCGGAATCATCCGCATCTATGCCGTGAGCCATGGTACCGTTAGCCAGGGCAGCCATAATCATGGGATACTTCCCTTTTACACCCATTACCGTGGACTGGGGCGCTCCTTTCATCTGCCTTACCACCTCGACTACCATCTGGGACCAAGGCATCTCGATGGCTCCAAGAATGTTACCTAGAGAGTCGAGGAAATGCATCTTCGTTTTCTCGATAGCATCGGGTTTCAGGTCTTCATACTGGAGGTCGACCACAAATTTTGCGAGGAGCCGAGAATATTTATCCATGCATATTACCTGTTGCGTCTAGTGCTCGGGAACTAATTATTCATTGCCGCGC
>CAZTZC010000166.1:0-5082 GCA_964618045.1 uncultured Candidatus Bathyarchaeia archaeon
GTCGGGGCGCTCGGCTCCGATGCTGTTCTTGTCGATGACCCCCGTCTTCAGCTCGCCGTTCTGGATCATGACGTAGGCGTCGTACTCGCACTCCGCCTCCTTGCACTCGGGGCAGTGCATGCAGATGTTGGCTCTGCTGACGAAGCTGAAGTCGCTGGGCAGGAAGAGGCTGAAGACGGTCTTGCCGCTCCACATGGGTGTGGGCTCAAGCACCGTGGGCTTGGGTATGTCCCCCTCGTAGCCTGTGTAGGCTATGAGCTTGCCCACCTCGTCCGCCGTGAGCATCATTCCCTCCCGTGTGAGCAGGTACGCTCCGCTGATCCAGTCCTTGCTGGCGCCGATGATTGGGGCGCCGTACCTTGGGCTCAGGATCTGGTCCTGGACCTGCATGAGCATCCTGGCCTCCGTCTGGGCCTCCTTGCTCTGGGGTATGTGGAGGTTCATCTCGTCGCCGTCGAAGTCCGCGTTGTAGGGCGGGCACACAGTGAGGTGCATCCTGAAAGTCTTGTATGGCAGCACCTTGACCCTGTGCGCCATGATGCTCATCCTGTGAAGGCTGGGCTGCCGGTTGAACAAGGCGATGTCACCGTCCTTGAGATGCCTCTCGATGATGAAGCCCGGTTCGATGCTCTTGGCTATGAGGGATCTGTCGGTGACAAACTCGAGTCTTATCCGCTTCTGGTCCGGCCTGATGATGTAGAGGGCCCCCGGGTGCTTGTAGGGGCCGTTGATGACGAGCTTCCTCAGCTCCTCAAGGTTCCGCTCGGTTACGACGTCTGGCACGGTGAGCTTGGTGGCGATGTGTACTGGGACCCCTACCTGGTTGATGTCGATGTTGGGGTCGGGGCTGATGACGGTGCGCGCCGAGTAGTCGACGCGTTTGCCGCTGAGGTTGCCCCTGAACCTGCCCTCCTTGCCTTTCAGGCGCTGCGCGAGGCTCTTGAGGGTCCTGCCGCTGCGGTGGCGGGCCGGCGGGATGCCTGATACCTCGTTGTTGAAGTACGTGGTCACGTGGTACTGGAGGAGCTCGGACAGGTCCTCGATGATCAGCGTGGGGGCGCCGGCGTCGATGTTCTCCCGGAGCCTCTGGTTTATCCTGATGATGTCCACGAGCTTGTGGGTGAGGTCGTCCTCCGCCCTGATGCCGGACTCGAGGATGATGCTGGGCCGAACGTCCACAGGCGGCACTGGCAGCACCTGTAGCACCATCCACTCCGGCCGCGCGCTGGCTGGCTCGAAGCCCAGCAGCTCCAGGTCCTCGTCCGGGATGCGCTCGAACCACTCCCTGATCATGTTGGGCGTGAGCCTGCGTGTGACCTCGTCCTCCATCTCCTCGTCGAATAACTCCTTCTCCATCTCTATGAACGTAGTAGGCTTGTTGAACTTGACCACGTTCTGGACCATGCCACAGTAGGGGCACTCCTTGTGCCGCTTGTACTTCTTAGCCTGCTTCATTATCTCGGCGCTGGTCTCGTCACCGACCTTGCCGAACATCTCGATGTCTTTGTCGCGCTGCTCCGTGAGCTTCTCCTTGGTCTCGTCGTCCAGCAGTATGCCACCGCAGCTCCTGCACGTGGCGCTGAGGACGCGGTAGATCTGCTTCGCGAACTCCACGTGGACGACCGGGACAGCCAGCTCGATGTGGCCGAAGTGGCCGGGGCAGTTGATGGAAATGTTTCCACAGGTGCGGCACCTCTGCCTCGGCTCCAGCGTGCCCAGACGCTGGTCCATGAGTCCACCGGCGATGGGGGCTCCGTCCTCGTCGTAGGTGTCGCTGGTCCCTATCTCTACGACGCTGAGGCGCCTCGTCTCGTCTGGGCTCAGGAGGCCGAACTTTATGGCGTCTATTACCTTGCTCATCTCACTCCACCTCCCTGGCCAGCTGCAGTGTAGGTGACAGGCATAGGCTCTGCATCTCCTGCAGCAGAAGCTTGAAGGCGTATGAGACGGTGACCGGCTCGATGTCGCCTTTCCCCTCGCAGGTCGGGCAAACGTACTTACGCTGCCTTATGTCGTAGAAGCCCTGGCGGCCACACCTCTCGCATATGTATATCGTGTAGGCGTCCGACTCCTCCAGGAGCCTGTCCTTGAGCAGCATGGCGGCCCCGTGTCCCACGAGGCAGTCTCGCTCCATCTCTCCGAATCTGAGGCCGCCGCCCCTGGCCCTGCCCTCCGTGGGCTGCCTGGTGAGCATCTGGACCTGGCCGCGGGCCCTCGCGTGGATCTTGTCCACCACCATGTGGTGGAGCTTCTGGTAGAAGGCGACTCCGACGAATATCTCGGCCTCGAACATCTTGCCGCTCATGCCGTCGTACATGATCTCTCGGCCGCCGCTCTGGAAGCCCAGATCCGTGAGTATCTCCTCGAGGGCCTTGGGGTCCTCGTTGGCGAACGGTGTGCCGTCCACGATCTCGCCTCTCAGGGCCGCGGCCTTCCCTGCGATGGCCTCGATGAACTGGCCTACGGTCATGCGGCTGGGGTAGGCGTGGGGGTTCATGAAGATGTCCGGTACGACGCCGCTTGTGCTGAAGGGCATGTCCTCCTGGGGTACCAGCATGCCGATGACTCCCTTCTGGCCGTGCCTGCTGACGAACTTGTCGCCGAGTTCGGGCACCCTGTTGCTGCGCACCTTGATCTTGACCAGCTGGCTTCCCTCGATGTCCTTGGTGATGAAGACGCTGTCCACGACGCCGACCTCGGTGGGCCTGACGCCGACGGATGTGTCGCGGAGCTGGGGGCCGCGTATCTCGATGCCGCGGTACTCCTCCATGAACCTGGGTGGGCTCGTCTTCCCGATGAGTATGTCACCGCCCTTGACTTCAGCCTCTTCGGCGATGAGTCCGTCGCTCTCCAGCTGCCTGTAAGCCTCGGCGCCGTGGTAGCCTCGGATGCCGGCCTCGGGGATGGTGAGCCTGTCCTTGGCTCCTCCCAGGTACTGCTTGCACTCTGCCTTGTATATCCTGAAGAAGCTGCTGTGGCCTAGGCCACGCTGTACGGCCGACTTGTTGAATATGATGGCGTCCTCCATGTTGTACCCGATGCTGCTCAGGATGGCGAGGACGAAGTTCTGGCCTGCTGGTCGGTCGTTGTAGTCGATGACCTCCATGGGCTTGGTGGCCACGAGGGGCTTCTGCGGGTAGTGGAGCAGGTGGGCGCGGGTGTCGGTCCTGTCGTTGTAGTTCAACGCGTAGACCCCCGGCGCCTGCTTCGCCATGGCCGCCTGGTAGGTGTTACGGGGGCTCTGGTTGTGCTCCGCGTAGGGTATGATGCCGGCCCCCACGCCGAGGATGGTGTAGGGGCAGATCTCCATGTGGGTGTGCTCCTCAGTGAGGGTCTCTTGGTTAACCGCGATGTAGGCGTTCTCCTCCTCGTCGGCGTCCATGTACTCCAGGATGCCCTCCCTGACCAGGTCGCTCCAGGTCCACCTGTCCTGCTTGATGTTGCGGATGTGCCTCTGCTTGAGCATGGGCTTGCCCTCCTCGACCACTATGAGGGGTCTCCTTATCCTGCCCTCGTCGCAGTTGACGTAGATCTCGTTGTAGTCGTGGTAGAGCACGATGTTGGCCTGGCCGCTGATCTCGCCCTTGCGCCGCATCTCCCTGAACGTGTTGACCAGTATCTCCGGCGAGGTGCTGTACCCCAGTAGGTAGCCCTCGACGAATATCTTGGTGCCCTCGTGGCGTAGCTGCTCGTCGGCGTCCTTGGCCCTGACTACGCCCATGAACTCGAGGGTGCGCTTGATCTTCTCGGCGTCCGTCCCGATGCTGACGCTGCTCATCAGCGCAAGGTTCTTGACGAGGCCACAGTTGGCGCCCTCCGGGGTCTCGTTGGGGCACAGCCTTCCCCAGTGGGTGCTGTGGAGGTCACGGGCCTCGAAGTTTGGCTGGCTCCGGCTCAAAGGCGACTGGAGCCTGCGGAGGTGAGAAAGGGTTGAAAGAGTGTTGGTTCGATCGAGGAGCTGGGTCATGCCGACGCGGCCCCGCCTCCAGTTGCCGGTGGCGAGGGCGTGCTGTATCCTGCTCGTTATTATCCCGGGCCTGACGGCTGCGCTGATGAGCACGCCCTTGCGCCTGGTGCTCATGCGCCTGAACTGGTACCTCATGTCCCTGTAGAGGCTCCAGAACGCCGAGCGGAAGAGCTCGGCTAGTAGCGGGCCGGCGAGCTTTATCCTCTTGTTCCTGAGGTGGTCCTTGTCGTCCTCCTGGCGTAGGCCTAGCTTGAGCTCGATGATCCTTGAAGCCATCTCGCCGAGGAATATGGCCTTGTCTATTCTGTCCTCGGGCTCGCGGCCTATGTGGGGCAGCAGGTTCCGGTCTAGGATGGTCTCGGCGCGCTTGATCCTGAACTCCCTGACCTGGCCGAAGGCCACGCGGTTGCCGATGTAGAGTATCGCTTCCTCGACGCTCTGGATGGCTGAAGCCTCTCTGAAGCTGGCCTCCAGCTCGTTGAGTATATCGGAGTCGAGGCTCACCATCTCGGCCACGTTTCGGTCGGTCTCGACGCCCAGCGCCCTCATGAGGACCACGAGGGGCACCGGCACCGGGACGCCGGGGATGGTCACGACCATCTCGCCCTTGGATTTGAGGCTCATCTCGATTCGGGCCCTGAAGCCTACGGTGGTGCTGAAGACCTTACCCTTGTATACGGGCTTGGCTCCCCTGTTGTCGGTCTCCACCAGCACCCTGTTGGGCGCCAGGTCCTCCAGGCTCACGATGACGCGCTCGCTGCCGTTGACTATGAAGTATCCGCCGACCTCCTTGGGGTCCTCGCCGAGCTTGACGAGCTGGTCCTCGGTGTGCCTGCTCAGTAGGCAGAGGTTGCTCTTGACCATGATGGGGAGGTCGCCTATGTTGACGCGCTCGTAGGTCTCTCGCCCCTCGTCGTCCAGCTCGATCTCCAGGTAGAGGGGGGCGCTGTAGGTGAGGTTGCGTATCCTTGCTTCCCGTGGGTAGACTTCGCGGTTGGTTCCGTCCACCTCCACGACCCGGGGATCGCCTATCTCTATGGCGCCGAAGCGGATGTTATATGTGTGATTGGGGACCTCGATGCTGATGCCCCCGATCTCGTCTATGATCTGTTGCA
>CAZTZC010000167.1:0-4915 GCA_964618045.1 uncultured Candidatus Bathyarchaeia archaeon
CCGAGGCGGCTATCCCCCAGATAGAGGGCTCTGAGGCGCTGTGGGTGGGCCCCGTCCAGGGGGGGCGGCACCTGGACCTCGTGGCGCGTTCGGCTAGGCTCGTCGGCGAGATGCCTTACGACGTGCACGCTCTGGGTAGCCCCACCGAGGTCATGGAGCGGTACATGTACCCGGTGCTGGTGGACATGACCATGACCGCCAAGCTCAACCTGCCCATCGAGCGGCCCCTCCACCTCTTCGGCGCCGGCCATCCTATGATCTTCGCCATGAGCGTCGCCATGGGCTGCGACCTCTTCGACAGCGCCGCCTACGCCATCTACGCCAAGGACGAACGGTACCTCACCGTAAGGGGCACCGTTCAGCTACAGGACCTCCAGTACCTCCCCTGCAGCTGCCCCGTGTGCAGGAGCCACACAGCCGAAGACCTCAAGGCCATGCCCATGGGCGAGAGGCAGAGGCTCCTCGCCGAGCACAACCTCCACGCCACGATGACGGAGATTGACGTCGTGAAGCAGGCCATCGTGGAGGGCCGCCTCTGGGACCTGGTGGAGACAAGGGCCAGGGGGCACCCCCAGATGACCTCCGCCCTCAAACGGCTCTCCACCTACAGGGACCACCTGGAGAGGGGGAGCCACGGGTTCAAGGGCCGCGGCGTCTTCTACTACGACTACCACAGCCTAGCCAAGCCGGAGGTGACGAGGTACAGCAGACAGCTCATCAACAACTACGGCAGGCGGGAGGGTAAGACCACGCTGCTACTCATACCGGCCCCCCCTGAGAAGCCGTTCAACACCTACCCAGGGTACCTGCGGCTGAGAGAAGGCCTGCGGCCGAGGCTGGAGGAGATCCACGTCTGCTTCGTCGCGGCCCCCTACGGCGTCGTGCCGGAGAGCCTGGCAGAGACCTACCCTCTGAGCCAGTTCGAGATAGCGGAGCCCCTGGACCACGAGACCCGGGAGTTCACGGTGGAGAAGACGGTGGAGTACGTCGAGGCCACCGGTCACCAGAAAGTGGTGCTCGTGAGAGGAGACGATCCCTTTGATGAGAGGCTTGAGGAGGCGCTAAGAAGCTCTACGCCTTCAATGCTCGTGTTGAGGCCCGAGACCATGTGGGAGAGAAAGACGGGAGAACAGGTTCTGAGGCTGTTATAGCTACTGTGACACAAGACTGGGGTCCAAGACAGCTAAACGTTTAGCCCAGAAAAAAGCAACCTATAAGAATAGGCAGGAGGGATATGTTGTGTCCCCCTAGGTGACTCAGCTTCGACTGGTTGTCGGGGAAAGGACTGAAACGGCCCGCATGTGCAGATACGCGGGCCTTTTCGACTAGGCTAGGTAATAGATAGAATGGTTAAACTTAGTTTCATGGGCGGCACCCACCAGGTTGGAGGCAACGCCGTCCAGATAGAATCAGACGAGGCGAACCTGCTTCTGGAGTACGGCGTCAAGCCGGGCACACCGCCCGAGTTCCCGGGCCACATAAGGGCCAGGGACGTGGACGCCATCGTGGTGGGGCACGCCCACCTCGATCACAGCGGCGGGGTCCCGCTCTTCTACTTATCGGAGAAGAAGCCGTACTTCGCGACTCGCACCACGAGCGAGCTTATGAAGATACTCATAAAGGACATGATAAAGCTCAACAGCTACTATCTGCCCTTCGAGTACCTAGAGCTCGAAAACATGCAGAAGTACAGGAAAGACATCGTCTACGGCCAGAAGGTGAAGATCAAAGACACGGAGTTCAGCCTCCTCGACGCGGGGCACATACCCGGCAGCGCCATGGTGGACATCGAGGTCGGGGGCAAGAAGATACTCTACACCAGCGACTTCAACACCATACAGACGCGGATATGCCGCGGAGCCAAGGTGCCGAAGAAGAAGTACGACGCAGTCATAATCGAGTCAACTTACGCGATGCACGAGCACCCTGATAGGAAGCAGCTGGAGGAGGAGTTCGTGAAGGACATCAAGTCGACGGTGAACGACGGCGGCAAGGTGCTCATACCGGCCTTCGCCGTGGGCCGCAGCCACGAGATGATAAGCGTACTCAACGCCCACAAGTTCAACGGCAACATACTGTTGGACGGGATGGCCAGAGCTGTGAACCAGGTAATGCTCGACATATCCGACTCCGTCAAGACCCCCCAGACCTACGCCCAGGCCATGGCCGGGGTCCACATGATAAGGGGCTGGAGAGACAGGAGGCAGGCCATCAGGAAGGCGAACGTGATAGTAGCACCCTCCGGGATGCTCCAGGGAGGCACCGTCATGTTCTACATGGAGAAGCTGGGTTTGAATGCCAACAACTCAATCTACATAGTGAGCTTCCAGGTGCCCGGGACCAACGGCGCCAAGCTACTGGAGACAGGGATGTTCCCGATAAAGGACCGTGAGACGAGGGTGACCGCCAAGGTGAAGCACTACGACTTCAGTAGCCACAGCGGCAGGACGCCGCTGCAGCAGTTCCTCAGGGGGCTCAAGGGCAAGCCAGACGTCTACGTCATCCACGGCGAGGAGGAGAGCTGCGACTTCCTAGCAGGGTGGGTAAGAGACGAGCTTGACCTCAACGGCGTCGCCCCGAACCAGGAAGAAGAATTCACCTTCTAACTTTTCCCTGACTATACATCGTGGCCGCCGCACCATAGCGGATTCTAGTTTTGACGGAGACTGCTGTGGGGAACCTTTTTCCGGCCTATATCTGGTGGCAGGGTTCGCGGAGGAGTCCAAGACCGCCGAGGTCTAAGCGAAACCATTAAAACCAAGCACCGTTTCTTTCATGGACACGGAGATAAAACGTTGCCCACCGAAGTATTCGACAAGGACGAGTTCATGGAGCTCTCAGAGAAGGCCACGGAGTGCAGGATCAAGAGGAACCCAGACAACGTCAAGCTCAAGCTGAAGACGAGTCGACACCTTTACACCCTAAAGCTGGAGCCCGGGGACGAGGGTGAGGTCATCTCCAAGCTACGCTGCCCCACGGTCGAGATCTGATTCCAAGTATATACCTTATCCTTCTTAACGCCGTTATAATGGTCTTGACAATATACTACTAAATGATTGTAAGAAATGAAAAAATAGAGTTAAAAAGTTGAAGGAATTTATTTCTTTTCCAGATAGGCGATATTATTCACTACTGAGACTTCTATATTGCTCTGAAGATCACGGGCGTCGATTCTCTTCTTGAGCTGAGTCCTCAGATAGTTGGCGTCTTTTCCAGACACTTCCACCTTCACTAGATCGTGTTTACCTTCCAGGAAGCTGTCGATGATAGGGTCATATTTGCTGCCTTTTCTATACTTTCTTGACGGCTTTTTCTGTACTGGTTTTAAGTCGAACTTAACTTCACTCAATTTCTTCGCCTATTTTTAATCTATATTTATTTCATTTATATAAGTTGTTATAGATTGTTATTCTAAGGTTTTATTTGTTACTCTCTCAAGTTGAGAATAATTGATCAATTATATAATGACCTGAACGTTTACACTTGTAATACACAACATTGAGTTGAAATAGAAAGATAGTTTATAGGCAGACACGTTTGACGGCTTCCTTGAAGGTTGACACGCCGAGATCAAGCTGCTCCAGCGAGATGTACTCGTCTGGCGTATGGGCCTGATCTATGCTACCTGGTCCGCATATCACCGTGGGGATGCCTGCCCTCGTGTAGTTCACCGCCTCAGTGTAGTAGGGCGCACCCGCTATCCTTGTGCCCAGGATGTCTCTGAGGGTCGTCACTATCCGGCTGTCCAGGGGGACGTCTAGGGGCTCGCTTGCCCTGTGGCTTGTCAGTTCGGCCTTAAACGCCGGGTCCTTAGAGGATAGAGAGGAGATCATGTCCTCGAACCACTTCCTCGATACCTCCGGGTCCTTGTGCTGGGGTATGAGCCTGAAGTTTAGGGTCAGCCTGGCCTGGTCTGGGATTATGTTGGCCTTGAAGCCACCCGTCATCATGGTGCACTCCACGGTGGTGGGGCCGAGGAGGGGGTGCCTGGTCTCGTTCAGCTTTCTCTGGAGCCCCCTGAGGGCGATGAGGAAGTCGGCCGCCTTCTGGTTGGCGTTGACTCCGAGCTCGGGCTTGCTGCTGTGGGCGGCCCTGCCGTGGATGAGGACCTCTGCTCCGCCGCTGCCCTTGTGGACGGGTATTATCTCCATCATGCTGGGCTCGGGGATGACGCCGTACATGGCGTCGGCTGTTGTGACCTTCTCCTCCTCGATGACCTTCGTCACGTACCAGCCACCGGTGTCCTCGCCCGAGGTGAACACGACGCTGAGCTGTCTCTTGTAGCTCTCCTTTGCCAGCTCCTTCACGGCCTGGAGTATGCATGCGTCCGGGCCCTTCATGTCGCAGGCGCCTCGGCCGTAGAGCTTACCGCCCTTGACAACCGGCTCGAAGGGGCCGGTCACCTTCCAGAGGCTGGGGTCTCCGGCGAGGACGACGTCGATGTGCCCCGAGAGGACGAGGCCAGGACCCTTCCCCCGGCCTATCTTGCCTATCACGTTGGCGCGGTCCTTCTCGACGACTTGCAGCTCGGACTCGAGCCCGGTGTCTTCGAGGAAGTCCTTGATCCACTGGGCGCATGGCTGTTCCTTTGTGGGTGGCCCGCTGGTGTCGAAGGCTATCAGCTCCTTGGCTATGTCTACGACTGTCATGCCGATTCATTTCTGTATGTTCTGGAGCCGAGTATTAAGGGTTTGACGTTGGTGCTCCCGCCGGGATTTGAACCCGGGTTCTCCGGCTCGAAAGGCCGGAATGCTTGGCCGGTCTACACCACAGGAGCGCGTACAATTGTTAGCTTAAAGCGGCTTTATATTTGTTACCGGTGCGGGGATGTTTTTATATCTGGGTTCTCAGTTATCACAGAGGGTTGGGCCTGTAGCTCAGCTTGGCCTAGAGCACCTGGCTCATAACCAGGTGG
>CAZTZC010000168.1:0-4845 GCA_964618045.1 uncultured Candidatus Bathyarchaeia archaeon
TCCTGATGGCCTGGCTGCTCCGGCCCTTCGCCAGCGCCTCGTAGTACCTGCCCGTCAGGTGGAACGCGAGGATCATGGTGCTGCTCCCGGCGTAGTTGAAGAGCGGCGACACGAAGCTCGCCGGCCCCGTCAGCCAAGCTATGATGGTGCCCATCGCGATGAGCACGTCCATGTTAGCCGAGCCGTGAGTCACCGAGGCATACGCCGACCTGATCGTCGGCCACCCAACCCAGAAGACGACGGGAGCCGAGAGCAACGTGATCCCCACGTTGAAAACCAGCGCGCTGGGCCACATGACCCCGAAAACCATCTCGGGGACCATCCACACGACAATCGGGATCGTAAGCGCCCACGCCGTGAGCATCCGCCGCCTAACCACGCCCAGCTGCTCCTGGTAGACGTCCACCTCCTCCTCCCCGGCCACGTCGTAGCCGGCGCCCCTCACCGCCTCCCTGAGATCCAGGATGCTCACCCTCCGAGGGTCGTACCTTACGAACGCCTTCTCCGTCGCCAGGTTCACCACCGCGTCCATGACACCGGGCACCTTCTTGAGCGCCCTCTCCACCGCAGCCACACAGGCCGCGCACGTCATCCCCACGATCCTCAGCGTAACCTCCCGGCTCGCCTCCGCCTCAGAAGGCAGCACCGGCTCGTACTCCAGCTCCCTGATGGCGTCCCCAATCTCCTCCAGCGAGATCTTCTCGGGGTCGTACTCGACTACGGCCTTCTCGGTACCGTAGCTCACGTCCGCGGCCCTCACCCCCTCCCTCTTATATAGAGTCTTGGAGATACTGAGGGCGCAAGTAGCGCAGTTCATCCCCTTCACCGGGATGACCACGGTCCTCGTATCGGCGGCCTTCTCTGGTTGATCAGTCACAGCAAAAGCTGGAGCGCGGCGCCATAAAAACTCCGAGCCTCAACAGCGTTTAATAAACGCCCTTCCCCAGCGACTACCGAACATGTCCACAATAGAGTTAAAGGTAAAGGGAATGACCTGCACCCACTGCGAGATGAGGGTCAGGAAGGCCCTCGAGGCAGTCGAAGGCGTCCAGAGCGCCAAGGCAGACCACAAAGCCGGGAAAGCCACGGTCACCCTCAAGCCCGGGGCACGCGTCGACAAGAAGAAGCTGGTCGACGCCGTCAACGCCACCGAGATCTACACGGCCGAAGCCTAACTACCCTTTTTAAGCTGACTCTTTATGAGGGTCCGCAGCTGGTCCCTTATCTCCTCCTGCATCGCCTTGGTGTTCTCCAGCCGCTCCTCCATGTCCTGGCTCTGCTGCTCCCACTGCTCCAGCTCCTCGGCGTCGTCCACCTGGCTCTCCACCTCCAACCGGATCTGGGGGTTCAAAGAGAACTCGAAGGTGTGCTTGTACCGCGACTCCTCCAGGCTGAACTCCTTGGTGCACTGGTTACACCTGTACGATATCCCCACCTCAGGGAAAGCCTGGTTGCAGCCATCCAGACACTTGAAAGGCTTCGAAGGATCCGCCAAGGCGCCCACGTTCTTCACGAACACCCTGCCGCCGCACACGGGGCACACAGGCACGGTGGTCACGTCGTCCGACTCACACCTCGGGCAAGCCACCTTGACCCCCACCGGCTTCTTGAGGAGAATCTTGTTCAGGGTAAGCATCTGCATCACCTTGTCCAGGTTCTCCTGGGACATGTCCAGAAACATGGTGTGGTCGGGCTCGTAGAAGTGCAGCGTCCTAGAGGCCGGCCTCAACGAGTCACCCTCAGACTTTATGATGAGCCTCAGCAGCTGCCGGACCTCGGGCAACCTGACTATGCTCCGCCGCCTCACCTTGTAGACCTGCTCGTTGGTGAGCCTGCCCTCGTAGTCTTCCACGTACCCCATGATCTTCCCGGGCAGGTCCCTGAAGCTCTCCTTAGACTTCATCACGAAGTCCACGGCCCCCAGCTTCATGGCGTCTATGGCGATCTTGGGGTCCTTCTCCTGGGTCACCATCACTATGGGCACCATGACGTCCAGCTCCTTGAGCTTCTCCAGTATACCGATCCCGTTGACGTCCCCCAGGTTGTAGTCCAGCATCAACAGGTCGTAGTTCTTCTTCAGGAAGATGGCGTAGCACTCCTGCGCCGTCTCGACGTGGTCCACCTGAATCGGCAGCCCCGACTTCTCTATGAACCGTTGGAGTATCTTGTAGTGGTTCGGGTTGTCCTCCACGAACAACACATTGTACACTCTATCGCTCACGTGGGTGCAACTCCAGCCGGCTCAACGTCGGCTCCTCTGAGCACAACATCGATAAAAAGCATTATTCGCCTCCGTTCAATAACACGGATACCCGTTAGGCTTCTAGATCACTGGAACTCCAAAGCCTCGGCTTCAGCCTCTACCTCGGCGGCCCCCTCCGGCGCCCTACCCTTGGGCAGCGTGAACCAGAACGTCGAGCCGAAGCCCTCCTTGCCCTCCACCCCTATCTCGCCACCCATGCTCTCCACGATCTTCCTGCAGATGCTAAGCCCCGCCCCCGTCCCCGGGTAGTGCTTCTCCGTGGGCACACGGCTGAACACCCTGAAAAGGAGATGCCTCTGGCTCTCCGGTATCCCTATGCCGTTGTCCGTCACGGTGAAGAGGTGGTGGTCTCCCGCGTCCCGGTAACCCACCTCGACCCGGGGCGGCTTGGACTCGTTGAACTTTATCGCGTTGCCCACCAGGTTGCCCAGAAGCTGCTTCATCCACACCGCCTGCGCCACCACCACCGGCATCTCCCCGACGGTGACTACCGCGCCGCTCGCGTCCAACTGGCCGCCCAGATCCTCCAGCACCTCCCCAACGAGCCGTCCCACGTCCACCTCCGTGTACCCTGTGTGCTTCCTGCCCACACGGCTCAGCGTCAGCAACCCGTCGATGAGCGCAACCATCCTCTGTGAGGCCGTCATCACCCTGCTCAGGTAGTCCTGGCCGGCGTCGCCAAGCCTGTCCCCGTAGTCCTCCAGGAGGAAACTGCTGAAGCTCTCGATGGTCATGAGCGGCGCCTTCAGGTCGTGGCTCACGATGTGGGTGAAGTCGTTCAGCTCCTTGTTGGTCTGCTCAAGCTCCCCCATGCTCCTCTGGAGCGCCGTCTCCGCGTTCTTCCTCCACGTTATGTCGTTGACCGCGCTCACCACCTGCCAGACCTCGCCGTCCTTCACTATGGGGCTCCAGCTGTGGCTCACCCACCGCTCCCCTCCGCCGCACCTCACACGGTACTCCGGTATGACGCCCCCCTCCCCCCGGAGCGACTTGGCGTAGAAAGTCTCCAGCTTGTCCATGTCCTCGTCGCAGACAAGATCACCCCACATGCGGCGCATGAGCTCCCCCGGCGCGCAGCCGAACACCCCGCGGCAGCTGGGGCTGACATACGTGATGCTGCCCTCAGGCCTGGTGAGGACGATGACGTCCTGGACGTTCTCCACGATGCTCCTGAACTGCTCCTCCGACGCCCTTATCTTCTCCGTCTGGACCACGCGGTGAAGCGACTGGGAGACCAGGGTGCCCAGCGTCCCGAGCAGGCTCTCATCCTGATCACAGTAGCCTTCTGGGCTGCCTATCACCACGGCGCCGTGGACGTCGCCGAGTTTCAACGGAACCACGACCCTCTCCCCGTCCTCGTCGACCACCTGCAGGATCGAGTCGACGCCGCCGATGTCCAGCCTCGATAACTCGACCTGGCCATTCGTATAGACTGGGACCATCTTCCCGTCCCTGAAGACCATGAAGCAGCAACGGCTGTACCCGAAGACCCTCTCGACGATGAGAGACGTCGCCTCAGCGAGCCCACGGAGGCTGTTCGCCTCGCTCAGCAGCCCCAGGTTCCCCCTGAGCTGCTCCAGCCTCTCCTGGTACCTCCTCTGCTCGCCGAGCCGCCTGTACGTCGCCGCCTGAGACCTTATCCGCTTCGCCAGAAGCTGGTAGTGGCTCGGGTCGGACTCCTTCCGCACGTAGTCGTCGACGCCCTGCTTGAACGCCGCCTCCGCGACCACCTCGCTGCCCCGACCCGTGTAGAGTATGAAGGGAACGGAAGCCCTCTCCTTGACCCTGAGGCACAGCTCCATGCCATCCATACCTGGCATAATATAGTCCGAGACCACGCAATCCACAGAGTCGTCCAGGGCCCCCAGAAGCTCAGCCGGGTCGCTGAACGACACCACATCGAGTCCCGGGTCCGCGTCCTCCAGGAAAGTCTTGGCGAAAACGAGCTGGGCGTCCTCGTCGTCGATGTGCAGCACCCGTACCTTCTGCTCCCGGCCAACAGTCAAGATGGCTTGAACTCGGCTGAACTTCTTTTGAACATTATAGAGACCTGCTCCATCAAATCAGAGTTTTAAACACCGAGCCCACAACAATACACCATGGAGTCAGAGGAAGCCGAGACGCTGTTCAGTCTCGTCAAGGAGAAGTACGGGGACAAGATAGCCCCGGAGGAGCTCGAGGAGGTCAAGAAGGCCGTGGAGGGGATCGTCGAGACCTCGATGGAGCTCAGGAAGGTGGAGCTGGGCAACTGGGACGAGCCCTTCACAGTCTTCAAGCCCTACAGGAGGGACGAGGAGTGAACCCCGTCTACACGCCCCTGAGGAGGCTCTCAGAGAGCATAAGGAGCCGCGAGGTTTCACCCGTCGAGCTCGCCGAGACCTTCCTGCAGCGGCTGGGGGAGCATGGGCCCACACTCAACGCCGTCGTGACCCTGACCAAGGAACGAGCCATCAAACAGGCGAAGAAAGCCGAGGAAGAGATCAAGAAAGGGAAGGCAAGAGGGCCGCTGCACGGCATACCCTGGGGGGGCAAGGACCTGCTCGCCACCGCCGGGATACCGACGACTTGGGGCGCCGCCCCAT
>CAZTZC010000169.1:0-4807 GCA_964618045.1 uncultured Candidatus Bathyarchaeia archaeon
GAAGAAAGATCGAGAAGCCTAATCTTTCTTGCCTCCATCTATCGACGCGACCTCCACGAGCCCCGCCTCGGCTACCGTTATCGTCCGCATCAGCCGCCTCTCATCCCCTCCAATGAAGTAGGACTCCAAGGCCTCCTTCTGCACATTCACACGCTCGTACCCGTGGAGCTGAAGTATTATCTGAGCCTTCTCCAGCTGCCTCTGCAGCACATCCTCCACCACCGCGACCCACGGGCTGATCCTCCACGAGGACTCTGCCTCGAAGAGGTTCAGATCCCCCGGGAACGCGTTCAGGTTCAGCATGGCGTCACCCATGGTAGTAAATATGTATAGATTACCTTCCTCCACAGAGAAATGCTTACCCAGTCGTCAACACCTCCAACAACCCGTTCAGTGCCCAGAGCAGAAGAGACCCGAGAGCCGGTAGCCTGTCCGCGAACGGCAGCGCGATCAGGCAGACACACGCCGCCGAGAGCAGCCTACGCACGGGCACCTTCACGAGATAAGCCACCTCGTCAACGGGTCTCTCCTTCCCCTTCGCCTCCCTCCGAAGACTCCTAAACCACCTCATCAGGGACCTGAACTTGACGCCTATGACGGAGTCGGTGATGTTCCCAGTCTTCAGGGTCCTTATCCAAGTCCCCTCCTCGCCCTCGAAGAGGCCCTTAAGCGCCGCGTACGCCTGGTACGGCGTGACCATGTAGCTGAGGGCGATGAAAGAGAAGACGCCCCCATAGTCCTCGGCCAGGTCCCCCTCCATGAAGACGCCGGCCAGCCCCATCAAAGGGATCGCGAGGAAGTTGCTCACCACGAGTCCCCAGCCGAGGACGGGCGTCCAGAACGGAGGCCGTCTCCGCGTCGCCTCGGACACTATCCAGCACACGGTGCCCACGATGAAGAACGCCGACTGGAGGTAGTAGGGGCTGAAGTACAGGAACTCCAGCTTCTCATTCAACGTGAGGTTCTTCGACCTGATCACCCTCCAGAAGTATCTCCGCACGGCGTATGTGTGGCCCTCGGCCCACCTCATCCTCTGCCTGATGAGCCGTTTCACCGTGTTGGGTATCTCCGCCGGAGCCTGTATGAGCGGCGTGTAGGCCACCCTATACCCCTCGAGGTATAGCCTGAGTGTGAGCTCCCAGTCCTCCGTTATGCTAGTGGTCCACCCCAGCAGCCTGAGGAGCTCAGCCCGTAGCATGAACACGCTGCCGCTGATCATCTTCATGGCGCCCAGGGACTCCTCGGCCACCCTCTCCACCATGTAGCTGCCGCTGAACTCGGCCCTCACGCCCTTGGTGAGCCAGTTCTCGTTCTTGTTCAGGTGGTGCAGCTGATACCCCTGGACGGCGGCGACGGGCTTACCCTCCCCTCGCCGCGCCTCGAACTCGGACAGGAACCTCCTGAGTATGTCCGGCGGCGGCACGAAGTCGGCGTCGAAGACCACGACGTACTCGGCGTCCGGGTGCATATAATGGAGGGCCTGCTGGAGGGCGCCGCCCTTGTAGCCGGTCCGGTCTCTCCTGTGGACGAACTTGATGATGGGCCTCGAGACCCTCCAGCCGGGGTCACGGAGAAGCTTAACCGTGTCGTCCCGCGAGTCGTCCGCGACCAGCACCTCGTAGTTCGAGTAGTCGAGGTCGATGCACGCGTCGATTATCCGCCTCGCCACGTTCACCTCGTTGTAGAACGGGAGGTGGATGGACACGAAGGGCTCGTACTGCGCCTCGTACACCGGGTTCTCGTGACCCTCGTCGCCTCCGTTGGCCTCGTTGAGAAGCCTCAAGGCTATCAGCGTGGAGGCGTAGTACTTGAGGGCGTAGATGAAGTACAGTCCACCAAATGCTAGCGCTATGTAAGACGCGCCCACTCCGATGGAGAGCTCCACCCCCTTCACCTTTCCGCTCTGGGCTACCGGGGCACATCATCCTTCAATGTATTCTGAAAGATACTCCATAGTTATTTTCTTTATATAAAAATATATCTAACATTCTCCCGGTTTCTGAGAACGTCCCCTCCATGTCGGACATAGAAGCCCTTTTAGCTGGGAGAATACTCCCATAGTTGAATCAGAAAAACACATGCATCGGTGCAGCCACCATATGTCCGCTGAAGATAAGACACTTGAAGAACTCGAGGCACAGGCCGCGGAACTGATAAAGACCAGAAACCAGCTCTTCGAAAAGATCAAGAGGCACCGCGATGAACGCGACAGGCTCAACGAGTCTGCCAAGAAGCTGAGGGAAGAGGCCCAGAGGCACCGCGAGGAGCGCGACGGGATCAACGCCCGTGTCCAGGAGGTCAAGAAGCGTCTGGGCCCCCTCTTCGAGGAGCTCGACGAGAAGAAGGAGAAGCTGTCCAAGGCGGATAGGCTCCTCGAGGACGAGTACAGGTCGCGCCCCGATAAGAACAGGGTGGAGCGGGACCTCAACCGGATAGAGTGGGAGGTGATGACGACGCCCACCAAGGAGATTCTGGACAGGGAGGACGAGCTCATCCAGAGGGCGTCGCGGCTCAGGCAGACCCTCATCGAGTACAGGAAGCTGGACAAGCAGAAGGATCAGAGGATCGACATCCTCGCAGACAAGAAGGCCACGGAGATCGAGATAAGGGCCATAAGGGACGAGATGGGGAAACTCAGCGAGGAGAGCCAGGGCCACCACGAGAAGATGATCATGTTCTACGAGCAGGCGGACGCCGAGAAGAAGAAGGCGGACGAGGCACACAGACGGTACGTGGAGAAGATCGAGGAGGTCGAAGGCGTCAAAGAGGAGATAAACGCCCTCATGCCCCAGATCAACGCCCTGAGGGACGGGCTGAGGCTCGCCGACGTCAAGGCATCCGAGAGGAGGAAGATGTCCACCCAGCAGCGCATGGAGACCATGCGGCAGGAGGCCCTCAAGAAGATGGAGAACGGCGGCAAGCTCACCTTCGAAGACCTGCGCCTCATCTACGGCGACGAGGACGACGAATCCGAGGTACTGGACGGCTCCTAGGCTTTATCTACGCGGCGCCCAATATTCCCTCGATGCAGTTTTGACCGGGAAAAGCAGTTGGGACGTCATAGTCGACGCCATGGAGAAGGAGGGCGTCAGGTACGTCTTCGGGCTACCAGGGCACCCAGGAGCCCTTTACGACTCGCTCTACGACAGCGACATAGAGCCGGTGCTCGTCAGACACGAGGCCTCAGGCGCCTATATGGCGTTCGCTTACAGCAAGCTTACCCGCGAGCCGGGGGTCTGCTTCGGAAGCCCAGGGCCGGGGGTCGCCAACCTCGTCAGCGGCGTCCTGGAGGCGTGGTCCGGCTGCCAGCCCATGATAGCGCTCGGCGGGTCGGCCGACACCCTGTCCATGGGGATGGGCGCCTTCCAGGAGACGCCTCAGATGGAGATGATGAGGCCCATCACCAAGTGGAGCTACAAGGTCCCCCACCCGGACAAGGCGGCGTGGGCCATGAACAGGGCGTTCAGCCTGTCCTGCAACGGGAGGCCGGGCCCTGTCTACATCGACGTGCCGTTCAACGTGGGCATGGCCGAGACTGAGGAGACTAGATGCGTCGCGTCCACGCGGCCCCTCAGGGTGAGGCCTGACTTCGAGGCCGTCAAGAAGGCGGCTGAGATGCTTCTCGCCTCGGAACGGCCTGTGATAGTCGCCGGCGGAGGCGCTCATCTCAGCGGCGCAGGGCCTACGCTGGTGTCCTTCGCCGAGATGCTGGGAATACCCGTGTTGACCACTCCCAGCGGCCGCGGATGCATCCCCGAGTCCCACCCCCTCGCCGTGGGCCTCGTGGGGCTCTACAGGACGAAGGTGGGTAGGCGGCTGTTCCAGGAGGCCGACCTGATGATCACCATAGGGTCCCGGAACGAAGAGTTCCAGACGGCCGGGTGGAGCTACTACCCGGAGGACGCGAAGTACATCCAGGTGGACATCGACGCCGACGAGCTGGGCCGCAACTGGAGGCCCGACTTGCCGGTGGCGGCCGACGCCAAGCTGTTCCTGGTTGACCTCATCCAGGTCTTGGGCGAGAAGGTGAGGAGGAAGCCGCTCATGGAGATGCCGCGGGTGAAGGGCATTGTCGAGGCGAAGGAGGCGTTCCTCGCGGAGGTCGAAGCCGAGGTCATGGCCGAGAAGCTTGTGAAGTCCAAGAGGGTGGTCTACGAGGCAAACAAGGTGTTCGGCGGCGGCACCGTGCTGGTCAACGAGAACGGATCACAGGACCTCTGGAGCTACTACTACCCCTACTACCGGGTCCTGGACCATGACTGCTGTGTGGCCCCCGCGGAGCAGACCTGCATGGGGCTCGGCGTGGCGGGCGCAATAGGCGCAAAGCTTGCGGTCCCAGAGAGGAAGGTGATATGCACCACTGGTGACGGCGCCTTCCAGATGGGAATGAAGGAGCTCCCGACGGCGGTCCAGTACGGTGCACCGGTGACGTGGATAGTGCTTAACAACTACAGCCTCGGCTGGATAAAGCTCCACCAGTGGGCCAACGAGGAGCGGTACATCTCGGTGGACTACGAGGCCCAGCCCGACTTCGCCAAGGTCGCCGAGGCGTGCGGCTGCTACGGGGAGCAGGTGACCCGCGTCGGGGAGATCAGGGGCTCCCTCGAGCGGGCGTTGAAGAAGAATAGTGATGGGGTGCCCGCGGTCCTCGACTACGTGGTCGAGCCCATGGACTTCCCCGACGGGTTCAAGGAGTTCCACCCAGCCATCTTCGGCTAGACCCTAGGCTCTCTGGACCGTGTTTTCAGGCTCAGAGGGTAGTATAAAGTTGTCTTAGATAATTTTCCGCAAGTATAAGACTATCTTT
>CAZTZC010000170.1:0-4779 GCA_964618045.1 uncultured Candidatus Bathyarchaeia archaeon
TTGGAGAGGAGGGGAAAGGTGGGCAGGACAGGAGTCTACATCAAACGTGTTCTCGCTGACGACGAGGACTTCGGGGCGGTGTTCGAAGACCTGGTCATGTCTAAGCCTGCGCTGCGCCGTAGAATGAGACAAAAAAGATGAGTGAAAAAAGTGTTTAGCTCAGATCTTTGAAGGATATTACCTCTAGGCCGCGGGGGATGCGCACCCCCTCGGCGACGCGTTCGCCTATGATGGTTTTTATGTTCTTCTCGTTGGCGGCGTCGATGAGTCTCCCTGTGACTATGCCGTCGAACAGGACTGTGCTCACGCCTTCGCTGTTCTTCAGCTTATCCACGAGGTCGCTTACAGGTATCCTGCCGGCCTGGCTTCCGTCTTCCTTCAGCAGCACCGCCTCAAGGGTGCCGCGGAGCCCTCCAACTATCCCGGCCAGCTCGCTTGAGACCACTACCTCCTCTAAGGCCTCTTTGTTGGCGAGGGCTTCCCTTATCTCGTCGGGGGTGAGCTCCTCGACCTCCTTGCCTCGTGGCGCGCGCGCCACGTACTTGGGCTTCGCGACCTGTAGCATCTCCTGCAGTATGAGGTCTCCGCCCCTGTCGCCGTCGAGGAAGGCTGTAATCTCCTTCTTCCTGGCCAGGTTCTTTATGGTGTTCGGCACCTTCACGCCCTCAAGGGCTATGACGCCTGTGACCCCGCTCTTTATGAGGTTGTTAACGTCAGCGCGTCCCTCGACAACGATTATCTCCCTGATTCTGCTTATATCGGGTGTGGCTGTCAGCCTCTCCCGCCCATAGTTGACGGCCTTGACTTTCTTGTCTTCCTTCTGGACCTCGTCGAGGAGCTTCTCGATCTCGTGGCCTTCCTTGACCACCCACTCCTTCATGAGTTCCTTTGCTCTCGCCACTATCTGGGCGCGCTTCTCGCTGCGGACGTCCGCGATGTGCTCTATCTTCATCTTCGCGTCGCACGGGCCCACTCTGTCCACGGTCTCCATGGCCGCCGCGACGACGGCGGTCTCGGCCCTGTCCAGACTGCTCGGAGCCATCAATGTGCCTGTCGTCCTGTCTTTAGCGGAGTTCAGCTCTATGTCGATCCTGCCGATCTTGCCTGACTTCTGTAGCTCCCTTAGCTCAAAGTCCTTGGGGAAGAGGCCCTCGGTCTGACCGAAAATGGCGCCGATGACGTCGTGCTTCTCCACGACGCCTTCCACCGTGAACGTGGCTTTAATCACATACTTCGCGCCAGGGAACTTTTCTGTATCTTTCACCTAAGATCATCTCTGTATTCTTTGCTCTAGTCACCCTTACCGCAGGGGCCCCCGGCGCCTATGTTGGGGCCTGCCCCGGGTGTGATAGAATCAAACCCTTCCTTTTCCGATGTGATTGCAGGAGAACCGCATGTGTCGGGGTTCCCTGCCAGTGAGAGTGTACTTTGATGCAAGCGCCTTTTTTTGACGCTCGTTTACAATGGCGGTGTCTCTAGATAAAAAGGTTCCCGAACCGGGTTAGACTTATCTGCGTATAGTGAGGCTGATATGAGAGGTATAGGGATTGGTTGTAAAGGTCGCGGTTAACGGGTTCGGTAGGACTGGGCGTCTCGCCTTAAGGGCTGCCATGGAGAAGGGGTCGCCGCTGGAGTTCGTGGCGGTCAACAGAGGGGACGCTGCGTCCCTCGGCCATCTCTTGAAGTATGACAGCGTCCACGGGCGCGCGCCGTTCACCGTCGAGTGGGACGAGGAGAACATATACGTTGGCGGTAGACCCGTGAGGGTTCTCTACGAGAGCGACGCGGAGAAGCTTCCATGGAGGGAGCTGGGCGTGGAGATCGTCATCGAAGCCTCTGACCAGTACAGGAGCAGGGAGGCGGCTAGTAAGCACCTGAAGGCAGGCGCCGAGAAGGTGCTCGTCGCGGCGCCCGGGAAGAACATGGACTGCACCATCGTGATGGGGGTCAACGATGGTGTCTACGATAGGGAGAGACACAGCGTAGTCTCAAACGCCTCGTGCACCACCAACTGCTTGGCGACTGTAGCCAAGGTGCTCCACGACGGCTACGGCATAGAGTCCGGATACATGTCGACGATCCACGCCTACACTAACACGCAGACGCTTCTGGATAAACGCTCAAAAGATCCGAGGAGGGCGCGCGCCGGCGCGTTGAGCATAATACCCACCAGCACGGGAGCCTCCGAGGCCATAGGGGAGGTCATGCCCGAGCTGAAGGGAAGGCTCGACGGTATAGCGTTCAGGGTGCCGACCCCCGACGTGTCCCTCGTGGACCTGGTGGTCAACCTTGAGAGGCGGGCCTCAGTCGACGAGATCAACGCGGCGTTCAAGGCTTCTTCGGAGGGAGCCATGAAGGGGATCATGGGCTACTCTGAGGAGCCGCTGGTGTCTGTCGACTACGTGCACAGCCCGTACTCCTCGGTCGTGGACGCCTCTGAGACCAGGGTCAACGGCCGCATGGCCAAGGTGCTGGCGTGGTACGACAACGAGTGGGGGTACTGCTGCAGGCTGGTGGACGTCGCCGAGATGCTGCTGTAGCTACCTAGTGATGGTTAGCTGCCGCACCTTCTCAAGGTTCTCGGGCTTCTTCTCGAAGTACTCCGCCACGGGCTCCAGGAGCTTGATCATGGCATCGGAGACCCCGTTCTTGAGGTCCAGCGGATGCAGGTCGCCCTTTGCGTATGTCTGGGCCAGCTCCTCGAAGCTGTGGAAGACTACGTCTCCGCCGAACTTTTTGCGCCGTTCTATCTTCAGCTCACCTAGATGTGGGAAAACCACCATCCGCGCATGCGCCAGAACAGGGTTGTCTTCGACAACCTTTTCGGGGCAGTAGGCCGCCCGGTACTTCTCCTTGACCTCCTTGGGGGTGTCGTTGATCCATATGGCACCCTTGGCGACGCTCTTGCTCATCTTGTGCTTTATGCTCTTGTTGATGCCCTCGTCCTCGTCGAAGCTGCCGTTCACGTCCGTGACCTGGAGGCCCGGAAGCAACGGGTTGTGCAGACACACGGGGACCTTGAAGCCCAGCTTAGCCGCGGCCTCCCGGGCCAGCATGTGGACCTTCCTCTGGTCCATCCCCGAGCACGCCGCGTCTAGGTCCATCTGGAAGATGTCGCTGGCCTGCATGGCTGGGTACAGTGCAAACGCCGTCTCCACGTCCGTCGTGTCGGCGCTTCGGCCCATGATGGGCATGGCTCGGAGGGTCCGCCTGAGGCTCGTGGCCTTCATCACGCGGACCACCTTCTCCCAGTAGTCCTTGGTGTCCACCACGTCGGATGCCCAGAGGTACTCGACCCTGCCCTCGGGTAGACCCAGCGCTGTGAAGCAGTCCTTGAAGTACTCGGCAGTGGTGGCTAGGTTCTCCATGACGCCGCCCATCTTGTTGTTGATCCAGCCGTGCCACTCGGCGAGGTAGATTATGAAGTGGAACCCCGCGTCGACGTAGTCGTTCATCTTCTTTCCCACGATGAGGCCGGTTCCGGCGTGCATTATGCCGCTGGGCTCGAAGCCGACGTAGCCGCGTGGGTGGTCGTTCGTCTCCAGGAGGCTGCGGAGTTCATCGGTGGTGATGATCTCCTGCAGGTTACGTGATACGAGTTCGAGGCGGGTATCTGTGTCCATGTTGGTTCGCCAACAATTGCATACGTGCCGGGTTTTTATTAAGGGTATAGGGTAGCCTCAGCTGTCCTTTCCCGTCTCCCCGGCTAGCCTTCGCAGCTGGCTTAGGACGTGCTCCCTTATTTCTCTGGGTGTCTTGAGGGGCGCGACTATCCTGCCGTCCTTGATCAGGGGCTTCAGCATTGGCTCCATGTCCTCCCCGCACTCGCCGCACCTGGGCTGGGCCGCGTAGGCGGGCGTCACCATGTCGCTGAGGCACTCGTTGCACCTCCAGACCTGTTTCTTCCCGCCGAGCTTGCCCCGCTTGGCGTGTGGCACCCCGTCGACCTCGACGATGTCCATGGCGAAGTCTAGAGTCGGCGCACCGCTGACCCAGGTTCCTACGCCGAAGGCGTCCGCTCCTGCCTCAGCCAGCTCCTTTACCGTGTCCTCGTTGAGGCCACCTGAGACGAAGATCTTCACGTCTTTGCGGCCGCGCAGGTTGAGCTCCCACCGTACCTCCTTTACTATCTTGGGGAAGCTGCCGCGCCTGGAGCTTGGGGTGTCAAGGCGTACGCCGTACAGTCGTTCTCCGAGCGCCTCAGCGGCCATGATGGCCTCGGTCTTCTCGTCGTAGTAGGTGTCCACGAGTATGATTCGCGGGGACTCGGGCTCCACCACCTCGTCGTAGGCCTTCCAGGCCTCGACCTGGTCCCCGAAGACTATTATGAGGGCGTGAGGCATGGTGCCTGTGGCTGTCAATCCGCAGGTCTCCGCGCCGATGACGCTGGACACGCCGTCGAGACCGCCGATGTAACCTGCGCGGTCCATCGCGGGGGCGAGGGCTGGGTGTATGCGGCGTATCCCGAAGGCGATCACCGGCTTCTCCCCCGCGGCGACCCTTACGTATGCCGCCCTGCTGGCGACCGCCGACTCCTGGCATATGAGGCCGAGGATAGGGGTCTCGTACTCGCAGAAGTCGTGGTACGTCCCCTCCACCGTCAGCACCGGGCTCCTGTAGCCGAGGCTGTCCTCGCTGTGGAAGAGGCTCCCCTCGGGCATGCAGTGGACGTCGACCGGCAGCCCCTCTAGGAGCCGTGCTACCTCCTCTACGCCGCAGAGGACCCCCCACGGATGGTTGTCGGGTGG
This sequence comes from uncultured Candidatus Bathyarchaeia archaeon, assembly GCA_964618045.1. Taxonomy (GTDB): domain Archaea; phylum Thermoproteota; class Bathyarchaeia; order TCS64; family TCS64; genus RBG-16-57-9. Next base: position 4,749 of record CAZTZC010000170.1, read on the forward strand.
CGAGCCTATGGTCACCTCCATGACTACGTGC
>CAZTZC010000171.1:0-4694 GCA_964618045.1 uncultured Candidatus Bathyarchaeia archaeon
CTCCCCATCCACACCATATGCACCATCTCAAGCCCCACCAGACCCACGAAGAACAACACCATCAACAACAGCATCGCGACGAACCTGTCGCTGGGCACCTCCTCAGAGACACGGAGACGCCTAGACCCACCCGCCTCCCCCAACCTGGTCCTGGAGAGGGCCCTCCTGAGCCACCCCCTAACCACACCCAGCACCCAGCCTCTCCTCCACCCGCCTCACCTTACGCAGACTCACCCTCCTGCCCAGCACCCCCACCTCCTTCACCCACCGAAGCACCTCCTCCCGCGGCAACACCAGCAACACCTCCTCCACCAGCTCCAAAGGAATACGCGTCGCCCCCCACTCGTTATACAGCTCCACCACATCCTTCCCCAACAGCAACATCCTCCGCTTCCTGCCACTCACCCCCAGAAAGATCCCCCAATCCTTACAGCTCACCTCAGGACACTCCACATGCTCCCGCAGCAACGCCTTGCTATCCGACGCGTCCAGCCACCTCACCACCACGAAACACCCCTTAGGCAGACCGCCGCCCAGGATCTCCTCCACAGTCACCCGCCTCAAACCCACACACTCCTCAACGCGTTAAGCCCACCCTCCCTCTGCATCCTCCTCATCGCAGCGAGGCTCATCCCCACGTCGTCCACCGCAGGCGCAATCCTCGGCTCATACGAGCCATCCGGCTTCCGCGCCGCCACCAGATCCAGGTCACAGACGTAGCCAGCCCCAGGCGTGTACCTATGGACGGCGCGGACGATCTGGAAGTCTCTCTGGTCTACACCGTCCTTGAGGCTCGTCACCGTCACCCTCATGGGCGGCCTGTACCCCAGCTGGCCACGGCCCGGCACCCTCACCCGCGCCGAGACCAGCGGATCCTTCCTGTGCTCGACGACGTTGTCGGCGACATAGCCCGCGTAGTCCACGTCGGTGATGGTCTTGTCGACAAGCCTGAGCGTCCGCTTACCGTAAGCGCCCTGACTCGCGGAGTCATCTGCGGTGCCCGCCTTCTCGTCGCGTATGAACCTGAGCTTGTCGACGAGGACACCGCCGCTGCCTATGCCCGTCGAGTGGTTGGCCTTGATCTGCACCGTGTCTATGATGGGCCCCGGGTTACCGGTCTTCGAGAAGGCGCCCAGGTCGACGCTGTACTCCACCCACGTGGCCGCGGCGCCCGGCGATACCCCCGTCTCCTCGTAGTAGTCCGTGACCCAGACGCTGTTCCTCCACAGCTTGACGCTGAAGTCGTCTACGCTGAGGCCCGCGCCGTACTTCATGTACCACTTGACGCGGTCGAAGCCCGAAATGTCCAGATCGGGGAGGTTGAGCCTCATCCTGTACACGGTGCCTGCGCCCGTGAACTGGAACTTGACGCTCGCCGTCCCCGCCACCTTGTCCCCGGCGTCGCTCTGCGGGTAGTTCGCGTCGGTGGGATCAGGGCTGCTCCACCCCTCAGCCGACTCGGTCAACGCGTCCTGATCCGCGGGGCTGCGCTCCTCCTCGAACACGATGACCCTGACGTCGTTCACCAGCCGGGGGCTCCCCTTGATGGACTCCTTCACCTGTATCTCCAGGATGTTGGCGGTGCCGCCGTCGCTGCCGTCGCTTACTGCGTTGCTACACGTGAAGGCCCCGTACCTCTTGAACCGGAGGGAGCCCCCTGGGTCGACGTAGAAGTTGGCGCCCGTCTCGCCCGACGCGAAGGTTGCTGCCTCGGCGAGCTTCTCCAGTAGCGCCCAGACACCCTCCGCGTTGAACTTGTTGACTATGGAGCGGTTCGTCGTGTCCTTTTCCTGGTAGAACTCCGCGCCAGACTGGTCCATGACGTCGTCGACTATGGTACTGATCTGGGTGGGGCTCGTGTACTCCTTGGTGAAGGTGCGCTCGTGAAGAATCTCACCCAGATCCTCGCACACCAGCTGCACCACCGGCTCATCGGGCTCCCCCAACGCCACCCTGTCAATGACCCTGGCTGTGATGAGCTTGTAGACGAGGGTCTCGCTCTCGGCGGCAAGGTACACCATGACGACGTTGCCGGCGCCTACACGTGCGGCGCCGCTCAGGGGCTCATACTGGCTGAGCCTGTACGCCTCCGTGGCGGTGAGGGCTCGGGAGACTACGAGAGGCTCGTCCAAGTAGCAGGTCGTGTAGCTGGTGTACCCGCCGCCGGTGTGGACGCAGCCGAAGGTGAGATCATGGGTGTCGAGGGTGACGGCGCCGAGGGCGCCGGAGGCGCCGCCGTCGAGCGCCCCGTCCACGTACAGCTCGATCTCGTCGCTGCCCGGGTCTACGACGCCCATCACGTGGTGCCAGCCCCCGTCCGCGACGGTCTTCGAGGAGGTGCACTGCCGTATGTTGGCGGCGTCGTCCTTGACGTAGAGCCTGACCTTGTCGCCGCTCCAGTTGAACTGTATCCGGTTCCAGTCGGCGCCGACGGTCTTCCCGAAGCCACATATGACGCCCGAGGCTCCAGCCGAGGCCCTCACCCAAAAAGCGACGCTGATGGCGCCCGTGGCCGCCAAGGGGGTCGTGAACCCGGTGTCGAGGCGGCAGCTGCTTCCCGCCTGGAAGTAGAGGCAATGCCCGTGTCTGCCTCCGCTGTTCCACGTCGCGTTCACTATGCCGCTCTGGTGCCTGTTACGGCTCAGGTCATACGCCTTGGTTCCCAGGTTCTCGTCTAGGCTGTAACGCCTCTCCGTTACGCCCAGCAACGGGTCGTTGAGCATCGTCAGCCTGAGGCCGCTCACGGCGGTCGTGGTCACCAAGTCGGCGACGAGCTCCAGAAGCTCCTCTGGTATCAGGGGCGGGTTCCTGAGGCCCGCGGCGTAGTCATAGTCGATCATGGCCGTCTGGTTTGGCGTGCTGCTGCGGGCGTAGAGCTTGACGTACTTGATGGTCTTCCCCCCGGCGAGCTGCAGCATCTTGGCCTCGAAGCCGCTGGGCGCGTCTGTCCACCCCGAGTCTGTGGTAGACGAGTCCGTGTACTCCACCTCCACCCTGTACTGGGGCGTCGTTCCCCGGCCCCTGAGGCGCACCCGTATCAACGGATACTCGTCGATATCCAGGGTGAGGTCGCTCACGTCGCGTCTCCAGCCGGCGCCGTTCACGGCGCCCCCCTCGGTGACCGTCATGACGGCGTAGTCGCCCGAGGCGTCGCCGGCGTTCTCGAAGCTCTCCGAGGCTGCAGACTGGAACTTGGCCCAGAGGCTGCTCCTGAAGCAGTCGTCGAGGAAACCAGGCTCCTCGTAAACCTCAACGTGGCACCTGGCCCAGCCTGGGGTCGGCACTAGCTGCCCCTCCTCATCCTCTCTGTGAGCCGTGGACCCAGCTCGTCCAGCCACCGGTCCACCTCCAGCGGGCTCCCTGGCTGCCTCTCGAAGGTTACGAAGATGGGGCCCAGCCTCGTCTGCTGGGCCGGCACAACGTACTCGCCCCGGTGCAGCAGGTAGAGACCCGTGTGAGCGACGGGGCCGCCCACCTGCATGCTATTTATCCTAGAGTAGACGAGTGCGCCGGCGGCCAGCGCCAGCGGTATCACCCACCAGTTCCCAGTCAACGCAGCGAGTATCGCCTGAGCCGAGGCGGCGGCGCCCGTCGAGTCCTTGAGCATCCCAGTCAACGCCGTGAGGTTCCTGACCACCTGCACCATGTTCAGGAACCCGTACATCAGCGCCGCTGGGTCCAGATCGGTGATGGCCCTGGTCGTCTGGGTTATGGCGAGACGGGTCGCGTTCACGGCCCTCATCGTCATCAACATAGTGGGCAGCGAGCCGGAGCTCATGGCCTGGACGTTCTGCATGGCAGCAGCCGCCTGGTTGGCGCTCTCGCTCGCGGAGTTGGCCGACGCCTGAGCCTCCTCGAGGCCAGTAACCCTCACGTTGTACTCCAGGTCGACACGGTCCGACACTAGGCCACCCCCGCCGCCCTGTAGAGTATCTCGCGGCCCGTGGCCAGCCTCTCGGCGAGAACCGCCTGCAGCAGGAAAGGCCTCGCCGGCGTCCTGCTGGTGCCGTCGTGGACGTGGCGGGCGTAGTCCACCTCCCTGCCGGTCAACGGGTTGACGTGGCCCCCTCCGCCGACCACCAGCTTGGCGGCCAGCTGGCTCGGCCTCTCGACCCGCACCGAGTCCCTGAGGGCCCCCGTCCGCACCGGGCAGAACGCCTTGGCGAAGGTAACCATCCTGGGCAGCTCTAGGCAGAGGTCCGCTGCCTCCTGAAGAGACTGGGGTAATAGTTGCAGCTCCGTCCCCAGATCCTCGAGCCGCACAGGCTTCGTCACCTTCACACGCTTATCCTCCTCCTCGTCAGGCGTCTGAGGTCGTCCTCGAGCCGCCGCTCCTCCCTGGCCCTCTCGTCGGCGATGGACTCTAGGTAGACGCCGAGCCTTTCCACGAACCTCGCCGGCTGGGCGTTGAGCTCGCCGCAGGTCCAGCCCATGGTGGCGCAGATGGCGACGTCGTCCAGATGTGGGCTCGGCTTGCCTCGCTTCACAGCCTCTACGATTTTTTTCTCTCCTCCCGGGTAACCCCGTTGATCCGTTGAGTGTACGCTATCATCTCCTCCACCAGCTCAGGCGGCTCCACGGAGTGGATACTCTCAGGCGTGATGGGCAGCGGCTGGCTGTCACTGTCCACCAAGTCCCATTCCACCAGAGTCTGCACCAGCATCAGGTCGTTGATCCTCCAGGGGTCGACGTCG